>JBDGUD010000029.1:0-8219 GCA_042216165.1 Halanaeroarchaeum sp. | reverse complement strand
CCGAGGCGTCCGGGACCACCGACGAGGGAGAGGAGGGAGACGACGACGTCTTGCCCGAGTTCGACGAGTTGATGGACGGCTGAGGTGCCCGGGCGACCTCGCCGCCCTTCCACGACCGTGCACATCTCGTCCGAAGCGCGATCGCCCGCCACGGGTTCCTGCCTCCGCCGTTACTGGCTCGTGAACGTGACAGGGTATTGAGTCCTTCCTGCACGATTCCCTGACCGCGATTTCGTGATTGATGGCTCTGGGAGGTAACGGTCGATCGGCTGGAGGAACGGTTTCGTCCGTGGATTCAATCGGCCCTGGCCGCGACGGTTTCCTTGCCCTCGGGTTCCTCGAAGGTCGTCGTGATTCCGTTGGCCAGCGCAAAAACAGCGGTTTTGTGGTCGGTTTTCGATTTGTGGATCGACGTCGGTCGTACACCCAGGGACTCGTACTCGTCGAGGTCGAGGTCGTTCGGTGTTTTTTCCTCGTAGTAATTTCCGACCTCTGCGAGGAGTCCATGAAGATGGATAAGCTCCTGCTTCTTCATTGCAATCATCCCTAGCGACCGCGGGGTTATAGTATTACTCTGAGAGCCGTTAACACACGGCTGCGGGGACCCTGCAGGCACCGAACGACCGATGGCGGGGCGACGACGCCGAACGCCTTTTAGGCACGTGTCTGTACACTGCAGGTATGGACTACGACGAGCAACTCGAGCGGGCGCTGGAGGAGAAGCCCGACATCGCCGACGAGGAGACGCGTTTCGACGTGCCGGACCCGGAGGTCCGCACCGAGGGACACGCGACGGTCTACGAGAACTTCCAGGAGACCCTCGACCGTCTCGACCGCGACCAGGAGCATGTGCTCAAGTTCCTGCAGGACGAACTCGGCACGAGCGCGCAGATCGACGAGCGGGGACGGGCACGGCTCACCGGCGAATTCTCGACGCGTCGCATCTCGGAGGTGCTCGACGAATACGTGGAGACGTACGTGCTCTGCTCGGAGTGTGGGCTCCCGGACACCCGCATCGTCACCGAGCAGGGGGCGGAACTCCTGCAGTGTGACGCCTGTGGAGCCCGGTCGTCGGTCTGATCGATGCCCCACCCGCTGTTCGGGGACCGGTCGCGCGTCGCTCGGACCTACAGGTACCTCGCCTGGGGCTACGATCGGCTCCGGCCGCTGTTCACCGGCTTCGAGCACACGCGCGACGAGTACTTCGGGTATCTCTCGCTCGCGGACGACGACCGGGTACTCGACGTCGGCTGTGGCACCGGCGAGAGCCTGCGACG
Organism: Halanaeroarchaeum sp.; assembly: GCA_042216165.1. Lineage (GTDB taxonomy): Archaea > Halobacteriota > Halobacteria > Halobacteriales > Halobacteriaceae > Halanaeroarchaeum. Next base: position 6,942 of record JBDGUD010000029.1, on the reverse strand, counting down.
GACCCTCGGCGATGAGCGGGACGTTCACGGCGTGGACCTGAGTCCCTCGCAGCTGGCCTACGCCCGCGAGAAGGCCGCTCTCCGCGACGCGACGCTGTCGGTTGCCGACGCGACCAGGCTCCCGTATCGGAACGGCGTCTTCGACGTGGTGCTGTCGATCGGGTCGCTCCCGTACGTTCCGGACGTCGACGCGGCACTCGAGGAGGCCCACCGGGTGACCGGTCCCGACGGGGAACTGTTCGTCGTCGGACCGAAGTATCCCGAGGGGCGGGTCGCCCGACGGATCGCGGACGCGTTGATGCACTTCCTCCGCCCCGAACGGTTCGCGACACGATGCCGGCGCGCCGGCTGGCGGGACGTCCGCACGCACACGGTCCACATGGACTGGCTGGGCCGGGACGCACTCGTGGTCCAGGCGCGAGCCTAGGTTTCCTGGAGTCGTTTGAGCGTCTGGAGGTCGCGGTCGGTTCGCATGAACTCCGACGTTCGACGCGAGGCGTGACAACTCGGGCACTCGTAGTTACGTTCGGGGGCGGGCAGATCGCTCGGATTCTCCTCCCAGGCCTTCTTGCACTCCGGACACACCAACTGAACGTACGCCTCGTGCGGCATACACCAACTGTCGTCCCCCGGCGGAAAAAGATTGCCGGAGAGTCGAACCGGGGCTGAAGGCGAGGGACGCGAGCGGACCGACGGTACTCAGATTCGGCCGACTTCCTCGACCGAGACGGATTCGACGCCCTCGACCGAGGCGAAGGCCTCTTCGACGGCCTCCGTCCCGCCAGCGTCGTCGGGCACGATGACCGTCGGAAGCAGGGCGACGAGTCCGAAGGCGACGTCTTCGGTCTCGACCGAGTTGATCTTCGCCCCCTCGGGCAGTGCGGTCTCCAGGCGGTCCCGAAGGTCGTCGAGGTCGTGTTCGGGGCTGTCCGGCATCACCTTGATGACTGCGGCGACCTTTCCCATGTCAGGGCCCCCTGAATCCACAGTTCGGGCACTCGTAGAGGTTGCTCTGTTTGCGGCACTTCGCACAGCGGTAGATCTGCTCGCCGCACTCCGGACACTTGAAGGCGGCGGCGTTCGTCCCGGAAATGTTGATCCCGCAGGAGACACACCGCCGGGCCTGTTTGGTCGAGCTCATCCTTACCCACCAGTGCCGGCTGCGGCCGTTTAACCGTTGTCTTTCGGCGCCCGACGGAACGGGACCGTTGGCGGTCCTGTCAGTCCGTGTCGAGGAACGTGAGCACGTGTCCCGTGAGGACGCCCAGGACGATGACGATGGTCATCGGTCGGACGACCCTCTGGATCGCCAGCACGGTCACCACCGGGAGGATGCTGATGCCCCCGATGAGCAACGTCTCCTGCCACTTCAGCGTCTTCCGACGTGCGACGATGGTCCCCACGCCGATCGGGATCATCATCGCGATGATCCCGACGACGAGTAGCGAGCCGGCGTTCATGCGCGCATCGCCTCCAGGACGGCGTGTGCGTTGACGTCAGTCATTGTCGAGGTGGGTGGTGGTGTGACCGAGGAGGAACATCGTGACGAACGCCGCGCCCAGGGGACCGAGGATGCCCTCGGACGTGAGGAGGAACACGCCGAGGACGACGCTCACGACGATGCCGGGCGCGAGTCGAGTCCACTTGACGTCTCGAATCTGACTCATTACGATCCACAGACTCGCCGGAACGAGTGCCGCGACGACGATTTGAACGATCTGGAGCGGTGTGAGCATCCAGCGGGGGTATCGGACGTGCAGACATGAACCCTCGAATCGTTCAATCGACGTGGAACGTCGGTTCGACCGTGGCTCAATCGGTGTCGATGACGCCGAGGGAACTGAGTGCGATGGCGCTCAGGATGCCCGTGACGACGCCGTCGCCGACGACCCCGTTCAGCGCGAGGAGGACGACCAGCGGTGCCATGACGAGTCCCATCGCGACCGTGACGTCTCGCCAGTTAAGCACCGCCGTCATCCGGGTGATCCGGTACATCACCATCGGGACGGTGAGTGCCACGAGGACCTGTAACAGTTGTCGGTGAGTGACCGTGGGTCCCGGGAACGTGATTCCGAACGCGAGTTCGAGCATGACCTGGCGATACGTACACCGATCCTGCTGAAAAACGATCCACACCGGGTAGATTTCTAACACGCCGGGGCGAGCGATCGTCGGGAATGCATAAACGGGATGGGAATCAACAGATTCGGTAATGAACGAGACCCCGGCCCCGGACGACGGGTGGTTCGTCGACCTCGACCCCGAGGACCTCGACGGCGCCGCCCGGGCGATCGTCGACGGCGAGCGGTCCGACCCCGAGAACTGGCCGCAGGTGGCGATCGATCAGGGATTCGTCGACTCCGAGGACGCCTACTACGACCGGCTCCACGAGGCGACGCTCCGTGCCACGCGAGGGGCGGTCGCCGAGCGGGAACGCGCCGACGACCAGCAACTCATCCACGCGGTCAGAGCGATCGACGACCTCGCCCGGACCGCGAACGAGGTGACCGAACGGGCAGCGGAGTGGGCGGGGAGTTACTACGGCGAGACCGAGGCCGGCGCGGCCTACGTGTCGGACGTCGCCGACCGGGATCCCGAGGAGGGACCAGTCGAGGAACGCATCGTCGGGCTGGCGAGGCGCGCGCGGGACCTTCGGCGGGAGCGCGAGTCGCTCGAGGCGTTCGTCGAGCGGCAGTCCCCGGCGGTCTGTCCCAACCTCTCGATGCTCGCCGGACCCTCGTTGGCCGCCCGGTTGATCGCCCTGGCGGGGGGTCTCGAGTCGCTCGCGAAGAAACCGAGCGGGACGATCCAGGTGCTCGGCGCCGAGGACGCGCTCTTCGCCCACTTGCGGGGTCAGGCGCCCTCGCCCAAGCACGGCGTCATCTACACCCACGAATACGTGCGCTCGACCCGTGCCGAGGACCGTGGCTCCGCCGCCCGGGCCCTCGCCGGCAAACTCGCCATCGCGGCCCGGATCGATCACTACTCCGGCGACCGCCGCCCGGCCCTCGCGGACGAACTCGACGAACGCATCGCACGGATCCGGTCGCGAGGTGACGGGGAATGACGCTACCGACCGGCGTGCAACGGCGGACGTTCGACGGGGAGGAGGCCCTCGCGACCGTGGGGGAACCGGTGTACGGAGAGCCCACCGAGGGGAGATGGCGGCGGTGGGATCCACAGCGATCGAAACTGGGAGCGATGCTGGAGAAGGGGATGGACACCGGCCTCGGGGACGGGGACACCGTCCTCTACCTGGGCGCCGCGAGTGGAACGACGGTGAGCCACGTGGCGGACTTCGCCGGGCCGACGTACGCGGTCGAGTTCGCGCCACGTCCGACGCGGGACCTGCTCGACGTGGCCGAGACGAGGGAACGGCTGTTCCCGCTGCTGAAAGATGCGCGCAAGCCCGCCACGTACGCCCACGTGGTCGAACGGGACCTCGACGCCATCGTCCAGGACGTCGCGACGCGGGGCCAGGCGCGGGTCGCCCTGGAGAACCGACGGTTCCTCGCCGATGACGGTCGGCTGATCGCCGCGATCAAGGCCCGGAGCGAGGACGTGACCCGCGATCCGGACGCGGTCTTCGAGGAGGTGCGCTCGAGGCTCGAAGACCAGTACGCGATTCTCGCGACGGAGCGTCTGGAGCCGTATCACGACGATCACCTCGCTGTCGTGGCCACCCCCCGGTAGGCGGTGGTCGCCGATTTCGGAAGGATTTACGGTGACGACGGCGTTTGGCGAACCGATGGCAACCGGCTCGCGTGCAGCGTTTTCCGAGATGGGCACCGTCGGCGTCGAGGAGGAGTTCTTCACCGTCGACGAGGCGGGCCGCCCGGTCGCTGGATCCGACGAGTTGGTCTACGAGGGCGATCCCCCACCGATCCTGACGGGCAGCGTGGACCACGAACTGTTCAAGTTCGTGATCGAGACGCAGACCTGCAAGATGCCTGGGCCTGATCCCGCTCCGGAACAGATACGGCGGACGCGGGAGGCACTGATCGAGTACGCGGCCGAGTTCGACATGCGGATCGCGACGGCGGGGCTGCACCCGACCGCGAACTGGCGGGAGCACGAACACGCAGAGAAGCCCCGGTACCGCTCGCAACTCGATCGCATCCAGTATCCCCAGCACCGGAACACGACCGCCGGCCTGCACCTCCACGTCGGGGTCGACGACCCGGACAAGGCCGTCTGGGTCGCGAACGAAACGCGGTGGTACCTCCCGGTCGTGTTGGCGCTCGCGGCCAACTCCCCGTTCTGGAACGGGTACGACACGGGACTCGCGTCCGCGCGGGCGAAGATATTCGAGGGGCTCCCCAATACCGGGATGCCGACGGCATTCGACTCCTACGACGAGTTCGAGCGATTCGAACGTCGGATGCTCCGTCACGACGCCATCGAGGACCGGGGGGAACTCTGGTTCGACGTCCGCCCGCACTCGGAACACGGGACCGTCGAGGTCCGCATCCCCGACGCCCAGGACCGGGTCGGGCACGTCGACGCGCTCGTCGAATACGTCCACGCCCTGGTCGTGGACCTCGCCGAACGCTACGAAGACGGCGGGTCGAGCAACCCCGTGCGCCGGGAGATTCTCGACGAGAACAAGTGGCGGGCGATGCGCCACGGCCACGACGCCACCTTCATCGAACCCGGCGGGGACGCGACGATATCGCTGCCCGAGGCCGTCGATCGGGAGAGGGACCGTCTCGGCGTGTCGGGCCTCGGGTCGCTACTCGAGGCCGAGAGCGGCGCGGACCGACAGCGACGCATACTCTCGGAGGGTGGACCGGCCCCTCTCCGGCGGGCGCTGCTGCTGTAGGCGAGGGTTTAAACGGTCGGATCGCTTTTGTCCTTCGTAAGACGACGCATGTCAGACACAGACGAGCCAGAGAGCGAAGAGAGCGACGAGGGGGTCGAAATCCCGGTCGAAACGCGCGAGGAGCGCGAGGGCGTCGAGGAGTCTGCCGCGACTGCCAGAGAGCGGATCGAAGAAGAGGCCGACCGCGCGCGATCGGAGTTCGACCGACGCGTCGTGGACATCCTCTCCTGGGTTCTCGACACGGAGACGCGCGCACGCATCTTCGTCTACCTCCGCCGGTCCCCGTGGAGTACCAGCGAGGAGGTCGCCGAGGGCACCGGTCTCTACCCGAGTACGGTCCGCGAGTCGCTCGCCGAACTCACGGAAGAGGGCATCGTCGAGCGTCGCAAGCGGGAATCGGAGGGCGCGGGGAACAATCCCTACGAGTACACGGCGATTCCCCCGAGCGACCTGGTGGGCAACGTGGTGGGCCGCGTCCAGGACGAACTCAACACCCTGTTCAACCTCGACTCCCATCTCGCGGGCGAGGAGGAGCCGGAGGACGAACCGGTCACCATCGAGGTCACCTCGGGTGGCAACACGAAAGGCACCGACCGGGACGTCGACGAGGGCGCCGACGAGGACGTCGACGAGACCGCCAGCGAGGCAGACGACGAGGACGGCGAGGAGTAGAGTTCGGGCACGAAACCCGGGCACTGTTCAGATAGGCGTACGGTGGTGAACCGACCGCCGTCGGTTGGGAATTCGAACGGAGCAGAGCGGCCGGCGAGCGAGTTCGATCGAAAGACGCGACGGCTTTCGTGATGACGAGAGAGATTTGCTCCTTCGACCCGACCCGCACGTACGTCGAAGCCGCGCGTAACGAGGGTCGAAGCCGCGCATAGCGTGGGTCGAAGCCCGGCGATCCCGACGGAATCGCAAACGGACGGGCGGCCTGTCACCCGGCGACGCCGAGCACGGGAGGTCCGGAAGGGTCGGAATCACCAGGCTCCGCCACTACGCAATCGCATAGGTTCCGCCACCACGTAATCGTATCCGATCCCAGCAGAAATCCGAATCCCAACCACTAAACCCGCGGGACGCTTCCCGCGCGATATGAACGTCGCCCTCGGCGGGACGTTCGATCCGATCCACGACGGCCACCGCAAACTCTTCGATCGGGCCTTCGAGCTCGGTGACGTCACGGTCGGGTTGACGAGTGACGAACTCGCACCCGAGACCCGCCACGAGGACCGCTACATTCGTCCCTACGAGGAACGCGAGGCGGCCCTGACCGAGGAACTCGCGGAGTTCGCCGCCGAGTACGACCGGGACTTCCAGGTCCGCAAACTCGAGAAACCGACGGGCATCGCGACGGAGGCCGGCTACGACGCGCTCGTGGTCTCCCCGGAGACGCGCCCCGGCGGCGAGCGCATCAACGAGATTCGTGCCGAGCGCGGCCTCGACCCCCTCGACCTCGTCGTGGTCGATCACGTGCGCGCGGAAGACGGCGACATCATCTCGAGTACCCGAATCGTCAAGGGCGAGATCGACGAACACGGCAACCTCACGCCCGACCGCGATGGCAGGCCCCGTCCCGAGGCCTGACTCACCAGGTCGGCGGATCGAGTCCGGCGTCCGCGAGCAAGTCCTTCCACCGCTGCTGGATCACCAGTCGCGAGACCCCGACGGCGTCCGCCACGGCGGTCTGCGAGCGCTGATCGCCGGCGATCAGCGACCCCGCGTAGAGACTGGCAGCGAGCGCGGCCCGCTTCGACCGGTCCTCCGCGGGCAGTTCGGAGAGGAACAGTTCCTGGGCCGTCGACCGCGCGGGGCCCTCGAGGTCCAGGCGGTCGGCTGCCCCCTGGAGCTCGGCGAGCCACTCCTGCTGGTCGACCTCGTCGCCGGCCCGGTACATGGGAGAGCCATGCGCCGGGAGCCGTAAATCTCCTCCGGGCTCCGGAACCTCGTGACGTTTATAGGGAAAAGCGGCGAAGACGAACCTGCTCGGATCGCCCGAGCGAGCGCGGGTAGCCAAGCCTGGAAACGGCGCAGCGCTTAGGACGCTGTCCCGTAGGGGTCCGCAGGTTCGAATCCTGTCCCGCGCAGTGAGCGAGCGGAGCGAGCGAACGAGCAGGTGC
>JBDGUD010000016.1:0-8837 GCA_042216165.1 Halanaeroarchaeum sp. | reverse complement strand
GCCGCGAGCCGCGAGATGCGGGCGGGTGCTGCATCTCGGAGAGAGCGAGCGGAGAAGCCGCGAGCCGCGAGATGCATGCGGGTGCTGCATCTCGAAGAGAGCGAGCGGAGAGGACCCGATTCGGCCTCCGGGACACCACGTGTCAATCTATGTTTATGTCGGTTCCCGTCGAATTCCCCGCATGGACGAACGCAGTCTCCTCCGTGGTGGCGCGGCGGTAATCGTGGCGGCGCTCCTCGTGCTCTCGGGGTTCTCGGGCGTCGCGGCGGCCCAGACGGGTGCCTCCGGAACCGTGATCGTGGACGAGGGACAGACCTCCGACGGCATCTCGGCGATGGCCGGGACGGTGATCGTTCGCGGGACCGTCGAGGGCGACGTCAGCGTGCTGGCGGGGGACGTCGTGATCGCCGAGTCGGGCACCGTGACCGGCAGCGTCACCGGTGCGGCGGGCAGTCTCCGGATCGCGGGCACCGTGAACGGCGACGTGAAATTCGCCGGCGGATCGGTCGTCCTCGAACCGACCGCGAGGGTCGGCGGTGACGTCTCCGTCGGTGCGGGCTCGGTGCTCCTCGCGGGGACGGTGACCGGTGGCGTCTCGGTCGGCGCGGAGACGATCACGGTCGCGCCGTCGGCACGCGTCGGGGGCGACCTCCGATACGACGGCGCACTGGAGATGCGCGAGGGGGCGACCGTGGGCGGCGCGGTCGTCCGGGATCCGACCATCGGCGGCGGCGTCGGTCCCACCCAGTGGGGGATTCCGGACTGGCTCGACACCGTCTACGGCTTCTTCGCGAACCTCGTCCTGGGGGCGCTCCTGCTGGTGCTGTTCCCCCGGTTCAGCGAATCCGTGGCCGATGGCGTGCGAGAGCGGCCGCTGCGCTCGGGTGGCTGGGGACTGGTCGCCCTCTTCGGCGTCCCGATACTGGTGGTCCTGCTCGCCATCACGCTCGTCGGAATTCCGGTGGCGCTGCTCGTGCTGTTGCTGTACCTGCTCGCCGTCTGGGTCGCCGTCGTCTACGGCGAGTACGCAGTTGGCCGGGTCATCGTCTCGCGTCTCGGTAGCGAGGGTCGCTGGTGGGCATTGCTCGCGGGGCTGCTCGCGTTCACCCTGGTCGGGCTCGTCCCGGTGGTGGGCGCCATTCCGACGCTTCTCGCTCTCCTCGTGGGGCTCGGCGCGCTGGCCGGCGCGCTCCGCCAGGTGTGGAACCGGCGCGGTGAGGGTCCCTCCGCGGCCGAGACCGAACCGGCTCCCGGCGCGGACTCCGGGGCGGCCGGGGGCGACTGAGGATCGGGCGGCCGACACCCTCATTACGGCGAGTCCAGTACCGTGGGACAGATGCACGTGACCGTGGAGGTCGTCGGCGAGGGGACGCGCGAGGTCGACGTCGCCGACGGGACGTACGCGGATCTCCTCGACGAAGTGGGCATGAATCGCCACGAGGTATCGGTCCTCGTCGACGGCTCGCCGGTACCCGAGGACCGGCCCGTGGACGCGAGCGAGGTCCAGGTGCTGCGGTTGGTCCGGGGCGGATGACGGTCAGACTCGCCACCGCCGACGACCTCCCGGCGGTCATGAACGTCCTCGACGGGGCCGACCTCGCGATCGACGCGGACACCGTCTCCCGGCGCATCGACGCCAGGACGGTCCTGGTCGCGGACGGGACCGCCATCCCGGTCGGGGCGCTCGTCGCCATCCCGCGACCAGCCGGGGTGCACATCGAGGCCATCGCCGTCCGCCGTCGGCGCCGCGATCGGGGGATCGGCTCGTCGCTGGTCGAGTCGGCGGCGGACCGGTGGGGCCGACTCACCGCCACGGTCGATCCGCCCGTCCGGGACTTCTACGCGTCGCTGTCATTCGACCTCGAGGCCCGCGGCGAACGCTACTGGGCCGAACGCGTCTAGACGAGCGGCTCCACGACGTCTCGGCCGGCCGCGAGCAGGTCCGCGACCGCCCCGTCGCTCTCGGCCTCCGCGTAGACGCGGAGCTTCGGCTCGGTGCCGCTGGGTCGGATCAGGAGCCAGGACCCGTCCGCGAACAGCGCCTTCACGCCGTCGACCGCATTGACGTCCTCGACGGCCCGGCCCGCCACGGTTGCCGGGAGCGCGTCCGGGAGTTCGCGCACGACCCGCGCCTTGTCGGCGTCCGGGCACTCGACGCTCACCTTGTCCTGGTGGATCTCGCCGTGCTCGGCCAGGAGGGCGTCGACGCGGTCGTCCAGGGGGCGCTCTGCCTCGGCCGTCGCCGCCAGCAGCGCCATCAGCACGCCGTCTTTCGCCCGCACGTGATCCCGGATGGCGAATCCCCCGGACTCCTCGCCGCCCATCAGCGCGTCGTGCTCGGCCATCGCCTCGGCCACCCACTTGAAGCCCACCGCGGTCTCGACGACCCGTTCGTCGTGTGCCCCGGCGACCCGGTCGATCAGGAACGAGGTCGAGACCGTCCGGACGGCCGGGCCGGATCGCGATTCGAGGAGGTAGTCGTAGGCCGCGGCGAAGAAGAGGTTCTCGTCGAGGTAGCCCCGCCCGGGGGTGACCACCGCGACCCGGTCGGCGTCCCCGTCGTTGGCGAGTCCGAGGTCGGCGTCGCGCTCCCGCACCGCCCCGACCAGGTCAGCGAGATTCTCCCGCGATGGGGCGGGGTTGCGCCCCCCGAACGTCGGATCGCGCTCGCAGTGGAGGCAGGTGACCGACGCTCCGGCCCGCTCGAGCACCCGGTCCGTCACGTCCCGGCCACTCCCGTGCATCGCGTCGTAGACGACGTCGAGCCCCTCGAGGTCCGGATCGAGCAACTCGAGGACGTGCGAGAGGTGGGGGTCGACGAGGTCGACCTCGCGAATCCGACCCCACTCCGACTCGGGGCCCACGACCGGCTCCCGGAGGGCGGCCTCGATGGCGTCGGTCACCGGGGGCAGGGCCGGCGCCCCGTCCGCCGGGAAGAACTTGATTCCGTTGTAGTTCGGGGGGTTGTGCGAGGCGGTGACGACCAGGCCGCCCGCCAGGTCTCGCGAGACGATGGCGTGGGGGACCATCGGCGTCGGGACGTCTCGCCCGGGCACGAGGACGTCGTGCCCGTTGACGGCCAGCACCCGGGCGACGTCCTCGGCGAAGCCACGGGAGGTCTCCCTGGCGTCGTACCCGACGGCGACCGGGCGCCCGGCCAGTCCCTCGTCGGCGAGCGTGTCGGCGACTGCCTGGGCGACCATCCGTACCCTGGGCGCCGTGAACTCCTCGAGGGTGGCCCGCCACCCCGACGTCCCGAACGAGATTGCGTCCATGGCGGTGGCTATGCGGTGGGCCGTCTATAAATGGGGCCGATCGGTCAGTCCTCGACCAGCCGGGTCTTCGCCGCGCGGGACAGCTGCTTGATCTCGTACTCGCGGGACATCGCCGCCGACCGCGAGTCGAAGTCCTCGACGTGAACGAGCTCGACGGGCGTGCGCCCCCGCGTGTACCTGGCACCCTCCCCCGCGTCGTGCTCCGCCACGCGTCGCTCGACGTCCGTCGTGTAGCCGGTGTAGTAGGTCCCGTCGGCACAGGACAGGACGTACACGTGGTGCACGTACCGCCCGTGGGCCGGCGGTCCCGTCTGCGTTACGATCCGGACTGGCCCGCACGCCGTCGGGAGACCTCGGCGATGCCGACGTTGGCGGCGCAGTTGGGGCAGGCGAGGAGCCGTCCGTCCTCGTTGGCGAACACGCGGGCGAACCGGTCCGAAACGTGGGCGTCGCAGTGGTCGCACCGTGCCATGGGGTCGCCGACAGCGGGAGCCGTCGGCACCCCATGTGAAGGTGGCACAGACGAATACGTTTTCCCTATTCGGAAGATACGGTGGGGAAATCGCGAACAGTTCTTCACGAATCCGTGGCCTCTCCACCGCCGTCTGATCTATCCGCTCCGATGTGACCTGTAACGAACGACAATTATTCGCGGGCCGGGTGCCGCGTGGGGCCGTGTGGGCGCCTGTGGCGTCCGATTATGGGAACTCTTATTAGGATAGTGTGAAAACAGAACCTCGTATGGCAGACCTCATCGTCAAGGCCGCAGTGAAAGAAGCACTCGCTGACAAAAACGTCGCGTCGGATTTCTACGACGCGCTCGACGACAAGGTCGCTGACCTGCTGCAGGACGCCGCCCGTCGCGCCGAGGAGAACGGTCGCAAGACCGTCCAGCCGCGCGACCTGTAGACGAGAGCCGTCTCCGATTTTTTGGGAGCCGTGCCGTCAGTCGAATCGCTCGACGTCGACCCCGTCGGCGCTCCCCACGACCACCTCGTCTGCCAGGCCGACGAACAGGCCGTGATCGAGGACCCCGGGAAGTTCGGCCAGGTCGGTCGCGAGCGCGTCCGGGGCCTCGATGGGCCCGAACTCGCAGTCGAGTACGAGGTTGCCGTTGTCGGTCACGACCGGGCCGTCCTTACGTTCCGCCCCCCGGAGGTTCGCCGACCCGCCGAGGGCCGCCACCGCGTCCGCCACGACCGGCCGGGCGTCGGGGAGCACCTCGACCGGCACCGGCCGCGACAGCCGGTCGGTCAGCTTGGTCGAATCGACCACCACGACGAACCGGTCCGCGGCCGCGTCGATCACCCGCTCTCGGGCGTGGGCCGCCCCGCCGCCCTTGAGGAGTGCCCTGACCGCGACCTGGTCGGCGCCGTCGATGGCGACGTCGACGCCGTCCGCGGCGTCCAGACTCGTGAGCGGGATACCGACGTCGATGGCCAGCTGGCGGGACTGGTACGAGGTCGGGACGCCCTCGACGTCGAGTCCCGCGTCCACGGCCTCGCCGAGGGCCCCGATGGCAGTCGCGGCGGTCGTCCCACTGCCCAGTCCGACCACGTCGCCGTCGTCGACCGTCGCGGCGGCGTGTTCGCCGGCCCGCCGCTTGGCCGCGTCGGAGCCGCCCTGCTGTTTCATACCCTGTCCCAGGGACCCACGGGGAGAAAAAGCCGCGGGTCTCGCGTCGCGGCCGACCCGGGCCGGACGCCATTGTACGATGGTGTCAATGGTGGAACCGTTCGTGTCGATGCCGGACCAACGGTCACACGTGGTCGTACGCGACCTGACGACGGCCGCCCTGGTGACGGCCTCGTCCGAGGAGTCCCTCCAGGCGTCGGTCGATCGCATGCTCGAGAACGACGTCGGAAGCGTCCTGGACGAGGCGGTGACGACCCGTCGAGTGATCTCTCTCAGGGCGACGCCAGTATCGTCTCCCCGGCCCGCACGGTCTCTCCCTTCTCGACCGCCACGTCCGCCATCGCGACCCCGGGGGGAAACAGGACGTCCGCCCGACTCCCGAATGAGACGTGACCGATGCGCTCGCCCCGCGCGACCCGGTCGCCCGGCTCGACGGCGGGGTGGATTCGCCGTGCGAACCAGCCGGCGATCAGGGTCACGCGCGCCTCGCCGAGGTCCACGTGGACGCGCTCGTTGCGGTCGGACTCCTTCGAGAACGCCGGACGGTTCGCGCCGGGGACGTGCTCGACGCCCTCGACCTCGCCGGCGACCGGTGCCCGGTTCACGTGGACGTCGGTGACGTTCATGAACACGCCCACCCGGACCCGGCCGTCCTCCTCGCGGAGCACCGTAACCGTCCCGTCGGCGGGCGCGAGGTAGCCCGCACCGTCGGGGGGCGAGCGATCGGGATCGCGGTGGAACCACAGGACTGCGAGACCCGCCACGGCAGCGACGGCGCTTCCGACCGGGGCGACCGGCAGGAGCGCGACCGCAGCGAGCCCCGGCGGGAGGGCGAGCCGACGGGCCCCGGGAGCGAATCGCATGCCGCTCCCTAGGGGCCCGCCGAATAGGAGCGTTTGGGTCGCTACCGCGAGCGGGGGGTTTATTCGGGGACGTGTCCAACCGTGTGGCGATGGACGCGCGCCACGCCAGGTACCCGTTCCTGTCCGAGGCCCGGCAGGCGGTCGAGGAGGCCGGTGTGGACCTCGCTGCGGTCGTGGCGACGGACGGGGAGGTCGTGGAGCGCGCGCTGGACCGGGTGACCCGCTCGCTCACCGACCGGGAGGTCGGGCCGATGTCTCGCACGACTCGCGTCGAACTCCTCTCCTACCCGGTCGCACGGGTCCTGGTCTCGCTCGTGGACGCCGACGTCGCCCGGCGGCGGTACGCCGCCGCCGAGGCCGCGACCGCCTACGAGCGGTTCACGACGGACTTCGCCGACGACGCCGAGATCCGTTCGGTCGGTCACGGCGCGCTCGACCGCGCGGACCTCCTTCGCGAGTTCGACCTCGCGGGGGCCGTCCGCCCCGTCGAGGACGGCTACGACATGGCTGTGGGGGCCTACCTCGAGTACGCCGCCGCCCTCCGCGGCGAGGACTGGCGACTGGTCTCCCGCTCGCTCGCGGACGGTCGGGTGCCGGTCGCGCCGTCGGAACTCGACCGGCTCCTCGAACGCGCCGTCGAGGAGCGCGTCGCCGAGGGCCTGCCGCTCGCGGTCCCGGACGCGGTCGCCGAGGAGCTGGAGCGGGAGGTCGCGACCGTCGAGGAGACCCTGGCGGAACTGGACTTCACCCGGGACATCGACACGGTCGTCCCGGAGCTGTTCCCGCCGTGCATGCAACACCTCCTCGACGGCATCCAGCGGGGGGACCACCTGGCCCACCACTCCCGGTTCGCGATCACCTCGTTTCTCACCAACGTCGGGCTCACGACCGACGAGATCGTCGACCTCTACCAGGTCAACCCCGGCTTCGGCCGCGAGATGACCCGCTACCAGACCGACCACATCCGGGGCGAATCGAGTCCCACGGAGTACACGGCGCCCTCCTGTGCCACGATGAAGGCCTACGGCGACTGCGTCAACCCCGACGACCTCTGCGATGCGATATCGCATCCGCTCTCATACTACGGGGCCAAACTCGATGACGCCGACGAGGACGAACTCACCGATTGGCGTGACCGGGACGACGACGCGGCGGACGCCGACGCGTGATCACTCGCCCAGGAAGACGACGCCGATGACGGCCATCGTCAGGACGAAGGCGACGATGCCCCCCACGATGGTGTAGGCGCCCGCCGTCGAAACCCCGTTCGGGGAGAGCACGCTGGCGGCGACGAGGAACGCGAGGAAGACGACGACGCCGACGGCTGCGAGAGCGGCCTCTCGGATCGTGTCCCGTCCGACACTACTCATACCACGGGTTACTGGGGAGCCCCGCAAAAACCCTCCGAAGTGATCACTCGGTCTCGCCCAGGCGTGCCTGCGTCGATTCGCCGGCGAGCGCCGGGAGGTCCTCGCCCTCGGCCAGCGCGGTCTCCTTCTTCACGCGGTAGTTCCCGCCGTCGGTGACGTGGAGGTCGCCGGGGTGAAAGAAGTACCAGTCCTCGCGATCGAATCGGACGCCGACCCGGGGCTTGGCGCCGAAGTTGCGCGCGAAGTAGACCAGTGCCTCCACCTCCTCGCCATCGAGGTAGATGGGGTCGCCGGCGCTCGACTTCGCCTCGACGGCGTAGAAGTCGTCCCCGTTGCCGGCGAGCACGTCGGGCAGTTCGCGCTCCGTCGCGGAGCCGCTCGCGGGCGCGCGCATGACGGCGAACCCCGCCTCGTCCAGCGCGTTGACGAGTTCCCGCTCGCGGCGGTCGCCCTTCCGGTTGGCACTCATCGGTTGCACTCCACGTCGCAGGGCCTTAACGTCGGTCCCCGCTCAGTCGCTCTGGATGCGCGGGGCGAGCATGTACGTCACCGTTCCCAGTCCCTCGGCGATGTCGAAGTGGATCTTGACGGGGAACTCCTCGCCCAGTTCCATGGCAACCTCGCCGTCCTTGGGGATGGCCTTGTTCATGTCCTTCAGGTAGTCGAGGGAGAACAGCGAGTGGGCGTCCCCGACCTCGAGGTCGATGAGGTCCTCGAGGCCGAGTTCGAGGTGGACGTCGTCGGTGTCGCCCTCGGCGTCGACGTAGAAGAGGTCCTCGCCGTCGTCGACGCCGAGCGCGATGTGATCGGAGACCATGTCGGCGGCGCGGACGGCACGGTCGATGTCCGCGCCCTCGATCACGACGCGGGCGGGGAGGTCCAGGTCGGGCAGGTCCGGTTCCTGGCGGATGGAGTCGGGGTCGATCAGGGCCAGCGTGTACTCGAGGCCGTCGATGGTGATGTGGAGTTTCCGGGTCTCCTCGTCGAGTTCGAGCTGGACGAGCTGGCCCGCGTCGGCCATCCCGGCGATGTCCTCCAGGCGCGAGAGGTTGACGCCGATGAGGCCGCCGTCGGCCTCGTAGGACTCGAAGGCGGCGGCGTCGAGTTCCAGATCCACCATGCCCACGTTCGCGGGGTCGACGGCCCGGATGGCCAGCCCCTCCTCGTTGAGGTGGATCTTGCATTCGTCCACCAGCACGCTCACGGAATCGAGGGTGCTCCGGAGCGTATCGGCACTCACGATGGCCTTAAACATGTTGTCCGCGTGTAGGTACACCCATCATAAAAAGCCATCCGTTCGGCCGTCCGGCGCGGGCCAACGCGGCGGTTCTCCCTGCCGCGATTCGACGTCTCAGCCGGCCGACCGGACCCGGTCGACGGCCCACCTGACTGCCGCGACCACGACGAGGGTGAAGGCACCGAATCCGATCCAGAAGCCAGGCATTCCGCCGAGCCACTTGAAGAGCAGGCCCAGGCCGGTGAGGTACAGGTACAGGAACATGACCGCGAGCGCGGGGATCGACACGAGGTCGAGCGGAGGCGGGAGGACGGCGTACCAGTTCAGGGCGTAGAGGACCAGCAGGGCCGCGGTCACCGCCCAGGTGGTCCCGTCGAGGAGCAGCTGCCGCACGTCGCTACGAGAGACGGCCATGGTGCCCGCTTGGTGCTGCACCGCGAAAAACGGTGCCCCGGGC
>JBDGUD010000054.1:0-8998 GCA_042216165.1 Halanaeroarchaeum sp. | reverse complement strand
GGGCATACCGCAACCGTTTCACATTCCTTCGGGCCACGCTCAACGCAAACGCGATGACGCGGGATCTCCTTCTCAACTTCCCGGCAGGATGTCCCCGAGCGCCCCACCGATCACCATCGGGAGGAACGCGACCACGATTTGACAGACTGCCAGCCACGGGTCACTCCAGTCGACCCGCCCCCACGCCGTCATCAGGAGGGTCGCGGTCAGGAACGCGGTTCCGAGGACCCCGACGAGGCGGCGGGGAAGCACGCCGAAGATCGGATCCTTCACGCGCACGTCCTGGATGTCGGCGACGTAGAGGATTCCGACCGGCATACCCACGCCAATCGCCACCGTCACGACGAACGCGATGGGCCGGCCGGCCAGGAACTCCCCCACGTCCTGCGTGCCGCTCTCGAGGAACATCGGGATGCCGATGAGCAACGACCCGATTGTCGCCTCCGCCAGGTCTGCACGGTCGAAGCCGTGGATCACTCGTCCGAAGACCGTGGGCACGTTCGCCCGGCGGACGGTCTCCTTCGTCTCGGCGACCTGGCGCTGGGCGTCGGGGTCCTCCAGTATCGCCTCGAGTTCGTGCAAGTCCTCGATCACGTCCACGAGGGTGGCAGTCTGGTCTTCCACGTCGTCCATAGAGACTCTCTCCGGGCGAACACCGATAAAGACCGGTCGTTGGAGTGGCTCTCGTCCGGTGACGATCGGCCCCTTCCAGTCGGATCGACGTGTCACTGTTTCTCATCCACCGCGCGGTAGCGGGGTCATACCTAACGTCGGTGGCTGGCGAACGCCGACGTGGGGGAGAGATCATGCAAGCAGAAGGCCGCGTCCGCGTCACCGTACTCGACTGGCTCACGCTCGTGCTGGTCGTCGTCGGCGCCATCAACTGGGGACTCGTCGGCATCGGCACCGGCCTGAACGCGAACTGGAACCTGGTGAACCTCCTCTTCGGGTCGATCCCGGCCCTGGAGGCCGCCATATGCCTGCTGGTCGGACTGGCCGGCCTCTACGAACTGTTCTTCGCCTACCAGCTCTACGGGGCGGGCGAGCGCCGTCGCGAGCGCACCGGCATGCCCGAGGATTAGTCGATCGGTCGATTCGACGATCGATCGGTCGGGTCGGTCACCCGGTCGGTTCTTCGAGACTCGCCCGATCGTCGACGGGGACGGTCAACACCGGCGTGGTGGACTTCTCGACGACTGCCTGGGCGACGCTACCGAGCATCGTTCGCTGGTCGCGTTCGCCGTGGGTGCCCATCGTCACGAGGTCGACGTCGGTCTCGAAGAGGTAGTCGAGTACGACCTCTGCGGGATCACCGCGTCGAATCTCGGCCGTCGACTCGAGACCCGCTTCCGTCGCCCGATCGGTGACGTCCGCAGTGGCGCGCTCGCCGTCGGCGCGGAGTTCGGCCACGACGTCTTCTTTCGTGTCGTCCGCGAGAGTGAGAAACGATCGCGTGTCGACGACGTAGAGCGCGTGGACGCGAGCGTCCCGTCTCTCGGCGATGTCCAGTGCGTGATCGACAACCCTGTCGACGTTCGCCCCACCGTCGGTCGGGACCAGGATGTCGTCGTACATCTACGTGGACCTCGCGGTCGGTGGGCGATGAGCGTGTCGGTCTGTCGGCGACCGCGGTCGGAACGTCGCTGCGGGCTCGATAAAACGTGTGCGGCGCTGAGAAACCGTCCTGAAACGTGATAGGTCGCCCCTATCCGGGGGGTGAAACGTCTGAAATCGAGGCAACGATTGACCCATTATATTGTCCCACCGACCGTACCGATGATCGTAGAGGTGAACCCCATGTCCCGCCCCTCCACCACGCCCGCACTGGTCACGGAGCAGATCGCCGACTCGATGGCGACCGCACTCGGCCACACGGACGTCCTGTTCCGCCCCCTGGAAGCCCTGGGCTTCTGGGCGGCCGTCGCATTGCCCTTCGTCTACGTGCCCCTCATCGTGACCGGCGTCGAGACGTCCGCCGAAATACTGGCCGTCGCGACCCTCGTCGTCGCGCACGTCGTCGCCCTCGTGGTCGGCCACCGCCATCGACTCGACGAGTAGTTCGTCGGCTCCCCTTCTCTCGTCTCCGCCCCAGACGTCCCGACCTCGCTCTGGAGCGTTCCCTCCGTATCACGTATCCGATGGTCCCGTCCCGGGCGTCCGACTCCGGTTTGCTCGCCCCACCCTGCCATCCGCCCCTGTCCCGCCAGGTGGCCACTCCCGATTCGGCTCGTGGGTCGTGTGCCCCCGCCCCACGACGCTGGCAAATATTACCGTTTAATGTGGTCCGTCTCGAGGTCAGCGTATGGAACTCGACGCGGTGTCGCTGGGCCGAACCGGCACGTCCGTCAGCGAGGTCGCATTCGGCACCTGGCGGTTCGGTCGAGAGGACGACCGGGGTGAGATCGAGGTGGGTCGAGAACGGGCACACGCACTCCTGGACGCCTACGAGGCCGCCGGCGGTCGGTTCATCGACACCGCCGATATGTACGGCGGAGGGCTGGCAGAGCGATACGTCGGCGAGTGGCTGGCGGAGCGTGACCGGGCCGACTTCGTGATCGCCTCGAAGATCTACTGGCCCACGCGCGAGGCCGATCCCAACGGGCGCGGCCTCGGACGCAAGCACCTGCGCCGGCAAATCGATCGGATTCTGGACCGGCTCGGCACCGACTTCGTGGACCTCCTGTACGTCCATCGGTGGGACGACGAGACGCCGATCGGGGAGTTCATGCGAACGCTGGACGGATTCGTCGCGGACGGCAGCGTCCACTACCTCGGGACCTCCACCCTCGAACCCAACGCCTGGAAGGTGACGAAGGCCAACGAGATCGCCAGACGGGAGGGCTACGAGCCGTTCACGATCGCCCAGCCCCGGTACAACGCGGTCAACCGCGAGATCGAGGGGAACTACCTGTCCATGTGCGAGGACTACGACATCGGCGTCGTCCCGTGGTCGCCACTGGCCGGCGGATTCCTCACCGGCAAGTACGACAGAAACGCGGAGCCGCCGGCCGGCTCACGTGGTGCCACGGACCAGCAATTCGTCGACTCCTACCTGACCCCGGCGAACTTCGACGCACTGGAGACCGTCGAGGCCGTCGCTTCGGAGGTCGGTGCCAGCCCGGCCCAGGTGAGCCTCGCCTGGCTGCTCCATCACGACCGGGTCGTCGCACCCATCGTCGGGGCGCGGACGCCCGACCAGCTTCGCGAGACCCTCGCCGCGACGGAGGTAGACCTCTCCGACGATCAGTTCCAGCGCGTCGCTCGTGCGGGTCGGTGATCACCGCTCGTAGGTCCCGGTCAGCGTGTCGGTGGCGATCTCGGCGCCTTCCAGCGCGGGGAGGACCGCCCCTCTGTCGGCCCCCGGGGCCACGTCGAGGGCGGCGTCGAGTGCGTACGCGCGGAACCGGTAGGTGTGCTCACCGCCGCCGCCCGGCGGACACGGTCCGCGGTAGCCGATCGTCCCGAACCCGTTCTTCCCCTGACGGGCGCCCCCCAGCGACGGCAGGGTCGGTGCGTCGGTTACGCCGGCGTGGATCACGGTCCGGTCCGGTGGGAGATTCCAGAGCAACCAGTGTGTGAACGTCGTGCCCGGCGCGTCCGGGTCCTCCACGACGAGTCCCAGAGCACCGGTCTCCGACGGGATCTCCTCGAAGGCGAGCGGCGGCGACTCGTCCGCACCGTCGCAGGTGTAGGCGGCCGGGATCGCCTCCCCCTCCCCGAAGGCCGAACTCGAGAGCGCGAGCGATCGATCCCCCGTGTCAGGCACGCCGGTACAGCCGGCGACAGCGACCATTCCACCGGCGGCGACCAGCGCCTCGCGACGGGTGTACGTCATCGTTTCGAGACCTCCTCGAAGACCGCCTCCTCGTACCGGTCGCCGTCGATCGTGGTGGTATCGGTGTCGACCCGGTCCATCCCGAGCGACCGGTAGAACGAACAGCCCGGTTCGTTCTCCGCCAGGGCCATCGCCCTGACGCGCTCGACCCCCGCCTCGCGAAACTCCCGCCGAACCGCCTGGAAGAGGTCCGTCGCGATCCCCGTCCGTCGTCGGTCCGGGTCGACGTAGACCCGCAACACGTGCCCGGTGCCGTCCGAGCGGTGGCCGTGGGCGAATCCCACGACCGTATCGTCGTCGACGGCTACCACGACGACCGAGCGGGGATTGGCGATGTCCGCCCGGATGCTCTCCGCCCCGTACCACTCCTCGACGCCGGACGCGATGGTCTCTCTGGTCAGAAACGACGGGTAGTCCCGCTCCCAGGACCGTTCGGCCACCCGACGGATGCCGGGGACGTCCCCGCCGGTCGCGCGACGGATCTCCATACCGATACGTTATCGCACCGTGACAAATAAGTTCGCGCGTCACCCGAACGCGCTGCGCCGGAGCCGGGACAATTCGCGTTCGAGTTCCTCCCGCTTGAGCAGCCAGAAACCCGCGAAGATGATGGCGAAGCCGACGACGGTCCGGACGGTGAGCAGTTCACCGAGGAAGACCCACCCGGAGAGCGCGGCGAAGACCGGTGCGACGTAGGATACCAGGTTGATCTCGATCGGGCCAAGTCGATCGAGCAGGTCGAAGTAGATCAGGAACCCGACCGCCGAGGCCGCGATGGAGAGGTACGCGAGCGACGCGATGGCGGTCGGCGTGACGGCGACGGACCCCGGGTCCTCGCCGAGACCGACGCTCGCCAGGTGCATCACGAGTGCCCCGATCACCATCGACCACGCCTCCATCGTCTCGATGGGCAAGGAGGCGTCGAGAACTTTCGTGAGCACGCTTCCGAGCGAGAAGGACACGGCGGCAAGGAACACGAGGAACTCGCCGGTGGCGTTGCCCCCGAGGAGCGTTCCCGGGGAGGGGTCCGCCAGGACGACCACCCCGACGAGACCGAGGAACAATCCGATCAAGCCGACGGGACGGAGACGCTCGCTGGGGAGGAAGGCCCGCGCGAATCCCGTGGTGAGCACGGGGCTGAGGCTCACGATCACTGCGGCGGCGGCGCTGGTCGTCTGGCGCTCGCCCACGAAGAGGAAGGCGTGGTAGCCGGCGATCATGAGTACCCCGCCGACCGCGACGAGTGCCCACTGGTTTCGACCCCGTGGAAGCCAGTCGTCGACCGCGAAGGCGGCGTAGCCGAGCATCAGGACGCCGGCGACGTCGTAGCGGACCGCGGCGAAGAGGACGGGGGCCTCCCCGAACGGATCGAGACCGGCCTTGATGGCCATGAAGGCCGTCCCCCAGACTCCAGCGAGGACCGCGAACAGGGCGAGATTACGGTACGTCGACACACCCGGTGGTGGGGCCGGCCCCGCGTTTACGCTTTCGAATCCGATCCGCGGTCACGGCGCTCCTCCCGCAACGCCTGGAGCAGGTCCTGCCGGGTGACGATGCCCTCGACGTAGCCGTCTTCGACGACCGGCACGCGGTTGATGTCCGGGTCCTCGCCGGACAGCAGGTCCAGGATCCGATCGACCGACGCGTCGGGTGCGACGGTGACGACGTCCTCGGTCATGACCGCGCTGACCGGTTTCCCGGCGGTGCGGGCCAGATCGATGTTCACGTCGAGGTCGTCCCAGGAGACGTCGATGGCGTAATCCACCGGTTCGAGGAATGGCGGGAAGCCGACCGGTATCCAGAGCGTGCGCTCGCTGGGCTGAAAGATGTCCACCAGGTCGCGCTGGGTCACGATGCCGACCAGTCGCCCGTCGTCGTCCACGACGGGGAAGCCGGTGAAGTCGCGCCGCGCGAGTTTCGTCAGGACCTCGCTTACCTCCTCGTCGTGCTGGACCGTCTCGACGTCCCGGGTCATCACGTCCGTGGCGTCCATGGCTGGACGGACGCGTTCCCGGACCCTATTCGTTGCGGGCCGCCAATCGGCGAGTGGTTTTTAACCCGTGGGTTTGAACAGGGCGTATGGCCGTGATGGGCCGGCCCAGGCTGCGTGAGCGCTTCGACGAGGCACCGACGCCGCACATCGCCCACCCGCCCCACACCCACCACCGCGACTTCTACGTCGCCACGGACGGCTCCTTCGACGACGACGGTGGCGGCCTCGGGGTCATCATCGAATCACGCGACGGCGAGCGGGTGGCACGCCGGGCGGTCACCGACCATTCGCCGGACAACAACGTCGCCGAGTACCGGGCGCTTCACCTGGGCCTCGACGTGCTCGCCGACCGAGCACCGGCGGAGGCGTCGGTGGGACTCGTCCTCGATCACGACGACCTCGCCGCCAACGTCAACGCGGCGGTCCTCGCCGGTCGCGGGCCCGACTTTCGCGCGTTCACCGACCTCCGGCATCCACCGGGGGCCGCGAACCACTGGCGCGGAATCCGCGCCCGGATCGCGACGTTTGGCGACGTCAGGGCGGCGTCGGTCGACAGCGGCGACAATCCGGCCCATCCGCTCGCGAACGCGCCCGAACAGTACGCCCACGTGAACCGCGAGTCCGCGCGGTGTCGGATTCCGGACGTGGAATTCGGGGGCCGGCCGGCGGGCGCTCCTCCGCCCTCTCGAGCGGACCGACACGCCGGTGACTGATCAGGGCTCCACCGCCCGCTCCCGCTCCGGTCCGGGGATCGGCGAGGTATTCATCGGCGAGAAGACGAGCGGGGCACTCGCGCCCGTCTCCTCGTCGGACTGCTCGGTCTCCCCATCCACGGACGGTGTCCCGCTTGGCATCGGAGTGGCCGCGGGTTGGCGTCAATCAGTAATAAAAATTCGTGATGGTTACGGTTCCTCCTCTTCCTGGGCGTCGACGACGGCCACCGTCGCGAGGTTGACGATGTCCTTGACCTCGTCCCCGCGCTGGAGGACGTGAACCGGTTCGTCCATCCCGACCAGCATGGGTCCGATGGCCTCAGCGCCGCCGAGGCGCTGGAGGAGTTTGTAGCCGATGTTCCCGGCCTCCAGGTTCGGGAAGATGAGCACGTTCGCGGGTTCCTCGAGGTCCGCGAACTCGTAGGTCCCCTCGAGGATCTCCTCGACGAGGGCCGTGTCGGCTTGCATCTCGCCGTCGACCGGGAAGTCGACGTTCTCGTCGTTGCGCAGGAGTTCGGCGGCCTCCCTGGGCTTCTGGGTGCCGACGTTGTCCACGGAGCCGAAGTTGGAGTACGAGAGCATCGCCACCCGCGGGTCGACGTTGAAGTCCCGGGCCAGTTCCGCGGTGTGACACGCGATTTCGGCCAGTTCGTCGGTCCCCGGGTCCTGGTTCACCGTCGCGTCCGCCACGAAGATGACCCGGTTCTGGAAGGTGAGCATGTACACCCCGGCGGCGTAGTTCGCGTCCGGGGCCGTGCCGATGATCTGCAGCGGCGGGCGCAACGCGGAGGGGTAGTGATAGGTCAGTCCCGTGAGCAGGGCGTCGGCGTCGCCGGTCTCGACCATCGCGCTGCCGAGGTAGTTCGGGTCCGTCTCGACGAGCGAGCGCGCCTCGTGGAGCGTGACGCCCTTGCGCTTGCGCAGTTCGTACAGCCGTTTCGCGTACTCCTCGTGGTCGCCGGACTGGGGGTCGGCGATCTCTGGCTGGTAGTCCAGGCCCAGGTGGTCGATGTGCCGGTCGATCGTGTCGCTGTCCCCGATGAGGACGGGTTTCGCGATGCCCTCTTCCTCCATCTGGTAGGCGGCGCGGATCATCTTCTCGTCGTCGCCCTCGGCCAGGGCAACCCGCTTTGGGTCCGTCTTCGCCTTGTTGATCATGATCCGCATCATCTCGCGGGACTTGCCCAGGCGGGCCTCGAGCTGTTCGGTGTACTCCTCGAGGTCGAGTTCGCGCCGGGCGACGCCGGACTCCATCGCCGCCTCTGCGATGGCCGGCGCGACCTGGAACAGGACCCGCGGATCGACGGGCTTCGGGATGATGTAGTCGGGACCGAACTGGAGGGGCTGGTCGCCGTAGGCCTTGACGACCGCGTCCGGCACGTCCTGGCGGGCCAGGTCGGCGAGGGCCTCGGCCGCCGCGACCTTCATCTCCTCGTTGATGTCGGTCGCCCGCACGTCGAGTGCGCCCCGGAAGATGAAGGGGAACCCGAGGACGTTGTTGACCTGGTTCGGGTAGTCCGAGCGCCCGGTCGCCATGATGACCGTGTCGTCGCGGGCGGCCTTGGCGTCCTCGTAACTGATCTCGGGGTCCGGGTTGGCCATCGCGAAGACCATCGGGTCGTCGGCCATCGACCGGACCATGTCCTGGGAGACGATGCCCCCGATCGAAAGGCCGACGAAGACGTCCGCCCCCTCCATGGCGTCGGCGAGGTCCCCCTCCGGGACGTCCTGGGCGAACTCCCGCTTGAACTCGTTGACGTCGCCGGCCTCTGCCCGCTCCTCGGTGATGATGCCGGAGGAGTCACACATCGTGACGTTGTCCTTCTCGACCCCGAGGGAGACGTAGAAGCGAGCGGTCGCGATGGCGGACGCACCGGCGCCCGAGAAGACGACGTCGAGGTCCGAGAGGTCCTTCCCGACGATGTCCACCACGTTCAACAGGGCCGCTCCGCTGATGATCGCGGTCCCGTGCTGATCGTCGTGGAACACGGGGATGTCCATCTCCTCGCGCAGGCGCTCTTCGATCTCGAAGCACTCCGGCGCGGTGATGTCCTCGAGGTTGATGCCGCCGAAGGTCGGCTCCATCGCGGCGATGGAGTTGATCATGTCATCGGCGTCGTCGAAGTCGAGTTCGATGTCGAAGACGTCGATGTCGGCGAAGCGCTTGAAGAGCACCCCCTTGCCCTCCATCACCGGCTTCGATGCCTGCGCCCCGATGTCGCCGAGACCGAGCACGGCGCTGCCGTTCGAGACGACGCCGACCAGGTTCCCCTTCGCGGTGTACTTGTAGGCGTCGTCCGGGTCGTCGGCGATGTGGCGGCAGGGGGCCGCGACCCCGGGGGAGTACGCCAGGCTGAGATCCCGCTGTGTGTTCGTCGGTTTCGTGGTGGAGATCTCGATCTTCCCCGGCGGCTCCTGCTCGTGATATTCGAGCGAATCTTCGTCGAGTCCCATGTC
>JBDGUD010000059.1:7256-9396 GCA_042216165.1 Halanaeroarchaeum sp. | reverse complement strand
ACACCCTCGCCGACCGACTGACGAAACGGCTCGTCCTCGTCGTCCTCACGGCCACGTTCGTCACGGTCGGCGTGGGGTTCGGCGTCGTCGCTCCGGCACTCCTCTCCGGGCCGACGCAACCGGCGGCGCTCGGCCCGGCGACCCTTCCCGACGACCCAGGCGACCTGACCGCACCGCCGCGGGTGACGCCCCAGTCGGGGACGGCGGGGACGACGACCGAGAGCGGGACGGCCCCCTCGGTCCAGCCGACCATCCGGGCGAACGTCTCGGGCGTTCCGGGCGCGCTGGGCGGGTACGCCGGCCACGTCTCCGCGCTCGCGGTGCGGCTGTCGGGGACGATCGAGATGGATCCGCCCCCTGCCTCGGCGACGCGGGCGATGGTCGTCGTCCAGACCTGGACGCCCGGATCGGGGTGGTCGACGGTCGATCGGGCGAACGCCACGGTTGCGCCCGGGACGTCCTCGATCGACGTCGCGACGGTGCGGAACGGGACGGCTCTCGCGTACGCGACGGGCGAGCGCGCCGGTGAGTTCGACAACCCGGAGGACGGGACCGCCGTCGCCCGGCAGGGGTCGGTGGCGGTGACGGTCGTGCTCTTCGAGAACGGCACGCGGGTCGCCGTCGATCGGTACCGGACGTCGTTCGGGTTCCGGGTCCGGAACCTGGAGGCGGACGGCGACGGCGGCGGTGGCGGTACGCCGACACGGCCCGATCTGGTCCTCGAGCGCCGGGCGAGCGACCCGACGCACTTCGCCGCGCGAAACGTCGCACCCGGTCAGCGGGCGAACTGGACGCTCCGGGCCCGGAACGCGGGTGACGCCCGCGGCCGACTCGTGATCGCGGTGGCGAACCGCTCGAGTGCGGAGAACGGCCTGACGGAACCCGAACGGCGTGTGGATCGCGACGCGGAGAGCGAACTTCCGGCGCACCTCCTCGTCCGGATCGCCGTCCATCGCGGTGGCGACGTCACCTATCTCGCGGGCGCGTCGGATCGGATGGTCCGCTTCGAGGGGCTCGAGACGGGATCGCTCGGATCGGTGCCGCTCGCCGTGGACGAGAACGCGTCGATCCAGGTCGAGTGGCACGTCTCGCGTGCGGCCGGCAACGAGGTCCAGTCGGACGCTGTCTCCCTCGACGTCGTCGTGTCGCTCCAGGACACCGGTTCGTCGCCGGCGCTACCGAGCGCGCTCGAGTGGACTCGCAACGAGGGCGAGGTAGCCGGGATGGGGGCCCGCCACGGCCTGGAAAATCCATCAACCATTATACATCTGCGGGACAATACCACGGGAGGATAACGATGGGGGCAACCGACGGGCGCGCGGTCCTGGTGGCGGTCTGGCTCGTGGCCTTCGCGGCCTTCGCGAGCGGCGCTGGCACCTACGCCGCGTTCTCCGACACGGAGACTGCCACGGCGACGATCCAGGCCGCGGAGGACTTCACCGAGACCGTCGACGCCTCCGCCGACCGCGGCCACGCCAGCGTCTGTTCCGCGCCGACGGGCAAGAACGACGTCCGGGTCGTCTTCGCCGACCTCCCGTACCGGGACGCGGTCGACAACGCCTCCTTCACCGTCGCGGGCAGCCAGGTCGCTCCCGAGCGAGTGGCCACCTGCGAGGGAAGGGTCGCGGTCTGGTTCGCCTGGGCGGACGTGAAGAAGGTCGCGAGCGAGTCGAACGGCACCTACCACTTCGCCGTGACCGGCGCCTGGACGTTCGACCGCGACTTCCGGACCCCGACCTTGACCGTGGAGAAGGACGTCGGCGGGAGCGCTGGCGCCGGCGCGATGGCCGCCGACGCCCTGTCGGGGAGTGGCTCCGGAACCGACGACGGATCGGTCGCGAACGGGACCGCGGTCAACGGCACCGTGACTGCCGAGACGGTCCTCAACGCCACCGAGAGGAACCAAACGGCGACGAACGGGACCCGTTCGAACGCGACCCAGAACCAGACGGTTCCGGACACACGGACGCTCGAAAACGAGTCCCTCGAAAACACGTCCGCGATCACCAATTCGACGAACGAGACCGACCTGACGAACGAGACCGACCCGACGAACGAGACCGACCCGACGAACGAGACCGACCTGACGAACGAGACCGACCCGACGAACGAGACCGACCTGACGAACGAGACCGACCCG
>JBDGUD010000059.1:0-7156 GCA_042216165.1 Halanaeroarchaeum sp. | reverse complement strand
ACTTCCGACGACGGAACGAACACCTCGGGGACGTCGTCGCTCCAGCCGATCGGTCGGCTCGGGCTGGCCCCGGCCTGGCTCGCTGACGTGGCCCCCGTTCGGGCTCTCGAGGGGCTGCTGGCCGTCGCGGAGGCACAGGTCCGGCCGGGTGGCACGACGGTGATCGGCCGATGAACGGGGGCGAAGCAGCCCGGAAGGCGGGGTTCGTCCTGTTCGTGCTGATTCTGATCCCCTTCGTCGTGTTCGCCGTTCCGCAGGTCGTCGGCGCCAGCCAGAGCTACGTGGTGCTCTCGAGTAGCATGGCGCCGACCATCAACGCCGGCGACGTGGTGATCGTCGAGGACGTCCCGCCGGCGGCGATCGAGGAGGGCGACATCATCACCTTTCGTCCGTCCGGCGGCGGGTTCGGATCGGCCGAGCGGGTGACCCACCGCGTGGTGGAGGTGGTCCAGCGCGAGGACGGCACGTACTTCCGGACCAAGGGGGACGCCGTCGAGGAACCGGATCCCACCCTCGTGGCTGCTTCGAACGTCGTTGGACGAGTGGTCTTTCACATTCCCTATCTCGGGTACGTCGTGACGTTCGCCGGGACGAAGATGGGCATCGTCTCGCTCGTGATCGTTCCGGCCGTTCTCCTCGGCGTCTCGGAGGTGTACGACCTCGTCGTGGCTGTCCGGGGTGGCGGAGAGGGCTGAACCGGATACACCAGTCCAAAAACATTTATCCACCCGGCGTTCAGGTCGAACGATCCGATGGACGAGAAGACCGAGGAACTCCGGGACATCTTCATGTCGGTGAGCGACGACGGGGAGGTCACCGAGTCACAGGCCGAGACCCACGGGTCGCTCCTCGGGGAGGCGGACGTGAACGAGCGCCTCCTCGCGGTCGTCCGGGAGATGCGCGAGCAGGTCGGCTTCGATACGACGCTGGACGACGAGTCGCTCGTGACGGTCGTGCGCGGCTTCTACGCGGGCGAGTCGGACGCCGAAATCGCCCGCGACCTCGACGACGAGTCCCTCGCCAAGAGCGTCGGCCGGGCGCGAATCGACTTACACCTCCTGCGGGACCGCGACGAGGAGGCGCCGTTCCCGCTCGCCGAACTGCGGGAGACGCTCGAGGAGACGGACTCGATCGTTGCGGCAGCGTCGGCCCTCGACGTGAGCGAATCGACGGTCAGGCGCTACGCACGGGTACTCGAGGCCAGGGAGGAAATCCGCCGGGTGAACGACCGGTTCCGGGCCGAGTTCGAGAACGTCCTCCAGGACCGCGAACTCTCCGAGCGGATGACCCGGGAGGTGCACGAGAAGGGCCTCGAGGGGGCCACAGAGGGACAGGAGACCGACACCAACCTCTGAGGCATACCTTCTTGGGTCGTGCGGACCGACCGTCGTAGAATGAGCACGAACGTCCCACCGGACGAGGATCGCCTCGGCCTGCCTCGTCCGTGGCGCGCCCCCCTCGCGTACGCGCTCGTGATCGTGGGGACGTACCTCCTCGCCCTCGTCCTGGGTTCGATACGTGCCGGCGAGCCGTCCGTCGCCCGGGACGTCCTCGTCCCGGTCGTCTTTCCGGTCCTGTACTTCTTCCTGCCGCCGGTGCTCGGGGCCTGGCAGACCGCCGCGACGGGGAGGGTCCGCCACGGCCTGGCCATGGGACTCGTCCCGGCGCTCGCCTTCCCGGTCCTGGTCGGGATCGGTCGGCTGGTCGGCGTCGGGGGCTACGGGGACGCTCCGCTGGGCGCCCTGGTTCTCCTCTACGCCGTCATCGGTCTCCTCGGGGCGGGCGTCGGGGCGTCGGCGGTCGTCGCCGTCCGCCGGCTGACGGGCGAGTAGGTTTATCAGGGGTGATGGGACAACCCCGGTGCGTGACCGATCCCGTCCCCTTCGCCGACCTCGCGCTCGCCGCCTACTGCCCACGGAAGTGTTATTACCGTCGACGGGACGCCCGCGAGACGCCACCGGTTCAGGACAGGGCCCGCGACCTCGCGGGGCGCTATCCGACACTCCTCGTGGCCAGCGACGCGGCGCTGGCGAGTCTGGATCTGGCGGTGCCGCCGGCCGCGTTCAGACGCGCCCTCTCCCGCACCCGGGACCGGCTGGACGCCTGGTCGTCGATCGTCGACCCGCCGGAACGCGACGTCTTCCTCTCGGGCCGGACGGCCCGGGGCCGCGTCCAGAAGGTCCTCTACGACCCGCTCGCACCGGTCCTCGTCTCCCCCGGCGAACCCCCCGAAACGGGCGTCTGGACACCCCAGTCCGTCCGGGCCACGGCGGCCGCGGCCGCCCTGGCGTGGCGAGAGCAACGCTCCGTCGAGGTCGCATTCGTGGAATACCCCCGCCACGGCGTAATCCGTCGCATCACCGTCAGCGGCCGGCGTCGTGGCGAGTTCCGCCGTGCGCTCGACGCGGTCCGCGCGCTCGACGGGCCACCGCCCCGGCTCCACGACGACGCGAAGTGTGGCGCCTGCGAGTACGCCGACCAGTGTGGCGTCCAGACGCGCTCGCTCCGCTCGCTCCTCGCGCCGGGAGGTGAGACGGACTAGCCCTGCGCCTCGAGCCAGTCCCGGACGCGTCCGGCCTCGGCGCCCTCTCGAATCACGTCGCGCGCCTCGACGTCCACGACAGTCGAGGCCGTCCCCGGCGTCTCGCCCCCGTCCAGGACCACCGCGACGGCGTCACGGATCGCCTGGTCGAGATCGCCGATCGCGGTGACGCTCGGTCGACCGCTGACGTTCGCGCTCGTGGCCGTGATCGGGGCGACGGTCTCCAGCAACCGCCTCGCCAGGGGGTGGTCCGGGACCCGAACGCCCACGCGGGTCCGTCCGGCGGTGAGGACGTCGGGGACGACGGGCCGTCTGGGCACGACGACCGTGAACGGTCCCGGGAGAAATTCGCGCATGAAGCGCTTCTCGCGCTCGTTCGCGTCGACGTACTCGAAGGCGCGCTCGACTGTCGGCACGGCCAGCGAGACCGGGTCGGCGCGATCGCGGCCCTTCGCCTCGAAGACCCGCTCGACGGCCGCCGGGTCGAGGGCGTCCGCCCCCAGGCCGTAGACCGTCTCCGTGGGGTAGACGATCAGGTCGCCCCGGCGGACGGCCTCAGCGGCGGTCTCGACGTCGGTCATGGCGCCGTATCCGCGCCGCCGGCGGAAAAGTCCTGCTACAGGTCGGCCAGCGCGGCCTCGAGGTCGTCGTAGTCCGGGAACGAGGGCCACTCGTCGGCGACCCAGGCGTACTCGACGGTCCGGCTCTCGTCGACGACGAAGACCGCGGGTCTGGCCTCGCGGATACCGGCCATGCCGTCCAGCGAGTGGTCGACGCCGTATTCCTCGGCCACCCCGGCCTGGGGGTCGCTGTACAGGCCAGCGAAGTGCTCGATGCCCCGCTCCGCGATGGTCCGCTTGTGCTCGTACGGCGAGGAGACCGAGTAGCCCACGACCTGCACCCCGTGGTCCTGCACCTCGCGGTCGCGGAGTTCGTTCCAGATGTAGGTGGTGGGGAAGGCCCCGTCCATGGGGTGGAAGACGAGCAGGACCGGTCCGTCGGCCACCAGGTCCGCGAGGGAGACGTCCTCCCAGTACTCGTCGTTCACCAGGGGGCGAACGAAGTTCGGGGCCTGCTCGCCGACGGCAACGTGATCCGCCGGAGGCAGGTCGGTGACGGGGAAGTCCATCAGTCCGCACCCTCCCCGTAGGTCCGCTCGAGGTAGTCCAGGATGTTGGCGCTCTCGGCCATGATCGTCCCGGTCCGGTCGTCGACGAGCGCCGGCACCGAGCGGCTGTTGGTGAGCCGCTTGACCGCGTCCCGGTCCGCGTGCATCGGCTCGACGAACCGGGAGTGATACGACAGGTCGAGCGCCTCCAATTTCCGGACGACCCGCTCGCAGTACGGGCACGCCTGGAGCCGATACAGCGTGAGATCGGCCGAACTGTGCGCCGGCCGCGGCGGAGCGTTTGCGGTCGTCATGGGTGCTCCGTGGGCCTCTGCGGCCTAAACGCTGCTGGCCCCGGCAGTCCGGAAGCAAACGCTTAATTCGGCTCGCACGGAAATTACGTCACCGAATGGGCATATCATCGCTCTCGCCGACAGCGTCCGTGTTCGGCGTCCCCCTCTCCGGCGACGTGATCGTCGTGGGGGGCGTCCTGGTGATCGCGGTGCTGATGGCGCTGTCGGCGTTCTTCTCGTCGTCGGAGATCGCGATGTTCTCCCTCGCGCGACATCGAATCGACGCCCTCGTCGAGGAGGGGAAACCCGGTGCGGAGACCGTCGCACGGCTCAAGGAGGACCCCCACCGCCTCCTGGTGACCATCCTGGTGGGGAACAACCTCGTCAACATCGCCATGTCCTCGATCGCGACGGGCCTCCTGGGGTACTACCTCACGCGGGGCCAGGCAGTCCTCGCGGCCACGTTCGGGATCACCGCCCTGGTCCTGCTCTTCGGCGAGAGCGCACCGAAGTCCTACGCGGTCGAGAACACCGAGTCCTGGGCGCTGCGGGTGGCACGGCCCCTGTCCATGTCCGAGAAACTGCTCTACCCCCTGGTCGTCACCTTCGATTACCTCACCCGCGTGGTCAACCGGGTGACCGGCGGCCGTGCCGCCATCGAGACGTCCTACGTCACTCGCTCGGAGATCCAGGACATGATCGAGACCGGCGAGCGCGAGGGCGTCATCGAGGAGGACGAGCGGGAGATGCTCCAGCGCATCTTCCGGTTCAACAATACGATCGCCAAGGAGGTGATGACCCCCCGCCTCGACATGGACGCGGTCTCGAAGGAGGCCTCGATCGAGGAGGCGATCCAGACCTGCACCCAGTCGGGCCACGAACGCGTCCCCGTCTACGAGAACGACCTCGACAACGTCATCGGGATCGTCCAGTTGCGCGACCTCGTCCGGCAGGAACGGTACGGCGAGAACGAACGCACGACCCTCGAGGACCTGATCGAACCGACACTGCACGTCCCGGAGAGCAAGAACGTCGACGACCTGCTCCAGGAGATGCAAGAGGAGCGCGTCCAGATGGTCATCGTCATCGACGAGTTCGGGACGACCGAGGGGCTCATCACCACCGAGGACATCATCGAGGAGATCGTCGGTGAGATCCTGGAAGGCGAGGAGGAGCGCCCGATCCACCGCGTGGACGAGCAGACCGTCATCGCCCGCGGCGAGGTCAACATCGAGGAGGTCAACGACGCCCTGGACATCGAACTTCCGGAGGGCGAGGAGTTCGAGACCATCGCCGGCTTCATCTTCAACCGGGCCGGCCGCCTGGTCGAGGAGGGGGAGTCCTTCCGCTTCGAGAACGTCGAACTCCGGGTCGAACAGGTCGAGAACACGCGGATCATGAAGGCCCGGGTCGTCAGGCACGAACCCGAGTCGGTGCCCGCGCCCGAGGAATCGGACGCCGAGAACCTCCAGACCTAATTGCGCGTGGCGCTCGGGTTGTCCTCGTCGCTCTCGACGGAGTCGGCGGGTAGTTCGGCACCCTCCGCCGCTTCGGCTGTCTCCACCCGCTTCTCCGTGTTCACGTGCCAGCGATCGATGTCCGCCTCGTAGGAGAGCAGGTGCTCGCGCACCGCGTCCTTGCAGTCCTCGTCGTTGACGTTCACCTCGAAGACGAACTCCTCCTGACTACGGACCCGCTGGATGTTCGCTGAGACGAGCTCGTTGTCGAAGTAGTACGGCGCGACCTGGGTCATCACCTTCCGGTAGACGGTGTCCTCGACCTTCCTGATGGCCTTTCGGCCGGCGGTGTCGGCCGCCCGTGCGACGTGTTCGAGCGAATCCTGCCACTTCTCGACGGCACCGCTGGTGTCGTCGGCCTCCAGCGCCTCGTAGGACTCGGTCAGGTGGTCTCCCGCGGCCTGGAGGTCCTCGTCGGCGGTCTTGCCGGCGCGTTCGCCCTCGCCCTCGGGTACGCTTGCCTGTTCAGCCGTCTTCTCGCTGACCTCCTCCTCGATGCGCTCGTGGGCCTTCGGGCGCCACTCGGTCCATTCCTCGAACGCGTCGGGGTACGTCTCGTTCGCGCCCGCCTCCCGGAGGGCCTGCGTGATTCGCTCCCCGTGCTCGACGACGTCTCCCCACGTCCCCCGGGCGACGAATCCCGAGATTCGCTCTTCCATCGCTCGCCGATACAGGCCACGACAATATACGTCTTGTCGGTTCAGCGACCGTAGGTGAGCGCGGTCGCCCACTCGTCCAGCCGGCGCTTGATGCGACCCAGCGCGACCACGTGGCCGGAGACGGCCCGCAGGTCGTCTTCGTCCACCTCGATGCGGTCGCCCTCCCAGGGATTCGATCCCGAGCCGTCGGTGACGTCGACGGCGGTCGACATGGCACAGCGCCCGCAGGCCTCCGCTTCGCTGTTGGTTCCCATGGGTGCGTCTACCACCCCGTTGGTGACTGGGGGACAAAACCCTTTCGCGCGCCCGGCAACGGATATATAGCCCCGCGTGCCGTTCCGACTGCTATGGGTTACCACGTCATTTCGGTGGCGGACGTCGAGGCGACGCCGGACCGTCCCTCGACCCAGTACGCCATCGGGGACGCGGCGGGACTCGGGCAGTTCGCGTTCAACCGGTACGAGGCGGCCCCGGGCGAGATGATCCCCCTGGCGTACCACTACCACACCGAACAGGAGGAGGCGCTCTACGTCCTCGCGGGCACGATGCACGTCGAGACCCCGGACGAAACGTTCGCGGTGGCGCCGGACGAGGTGTTCGTCGCCGAGCCGGAGAGTCCCCACCGGGCCTTCAACCCGGAGGACGCGGACGAGGACGTGCACGTGCTGGCGGTGGGCGCGCCCGCGGTCGACGACGCGGAGGTGTACGACCCGTGAGCGACGTGCCGGAGCCGGTCGAGGAGTTCGAGGACGTCCCGAACTGGGACGACGGGTACCTCGACCGCGTCTCCGACCGGTTGATGCACAACTACGACCTCGAGAAGGACGTCACCGTCCACGGCGAGCGCTTCGACCTGGCCGGCGAGATGCGCGTCGAGAACGAGAAGCACTTCTTTCACCCCTCGCTCAACTACGCGAACCACGAGTCCCGCGAGTACCTCTACGCCCGCCGCCAGGACGGCGTCACCGTCGCCGACCTCGAACGCCTCGTGGACCTGGGCCACGACGTCGCCGAAGAGCGTGTGGAACTTCACGACG
>JBDGUD010000026.1:0-10120 GCA_042216165.1 Halanaeroarchaeum sp. | reverse complement strand
TCCTCCCTCCCCGCTCGCTCTCCGAGGCGCGCACGCCTGCCGCGCCTCGCTGCTCTCGGGTCCTCCCTCCCCGCTCGCTCTCCGAGGCCTGCACGCCAGCCAGGCCTCGCTGTCCCCGAACACATTTACTCGTCACCCGCCTACCATCCGGTGATGCTGCTGGTCCTCTGCGTGGACCTCGACGACGACCTCGGCCGCAAGACCGGTATCCCGACGCCGGTCATCGGGCGCGACGAGGTCGAACACGCAGCCGTGTCGCTGGCGGAGGCCGACCCAGAGGACAGCGACGTGAACGTCCTCTTCGAGGGGGTCAGACTGGCGGACGACCTCTCGGACGAGGAGGAGGTCGTCGTCGCGGCAGTTACGGGCGAGGAGCGGGGAGAGGTCGCGGCCAACCGGGCCGTGGGCCGCGAGGTGGACAACGTCCTCGCGACAATCCAGTCCAGCGAACAGGTCCGGATCGTGGTCGTCACGGACGGCGCCCAGGACGAGAGTGTCGTCCCGGTCATCCGGTCGCGGGCCCCCATCGACTCGGTCCGGCGGGTCGTCGTCAGACAGGCACAGGACCTCGAGTCGATGTACTACACGATCAAGCAGGTGATGAACGACCCGGAGACCCGGGGGACGATCCTCGTGCCGCTCGGGGTTCTCCTGCTCATCTACCCGCTGGCCGTCCTCGCGGACCTCCTCGGTCTGCCGGGGGCCGTCCTGGGCATCTCGTCCGCTATCGTCGGCCTGTACGCGCTCTTCAGGGGGCTCGGACTGGAGGAGAGTCTCGACGGCGTGGTCCACCGGATCCGCGACGGTCTGTACACCGGACGGGTGACCCTCATCACGTACGTCGTGGCGGCGGCACTGCTCGTCGTCGGCGGCGTCCAGGGCATGGCCGAACTCCAGCGGATCCAGCAGGCGGGATCGCCGGGTGTCGGGGAGGTCCTCGCGGCGCTGTTCTTCGGCTCGGTCCGGTGGTTCGCCGCGGCGGGCCTGACAACCAGTTTCGGGCAGATCACCGACGAGTATCTCGCGGGACGGTTCCGGTGGCGGTACCTGAACGCCCCGTTCTACGTGACCGCCATCGCCGCGGTGTTGCACACCATCTCCGCGTACTTCCTCGGACTGGTCACCCTGCCGGAACTGGCGGCGGTCCTGACGGTCGGGACGCTCGTGAGCGTGTTGAGTACCCTGACGTTCGCGGTCGTCGAGTCGCGTCGGGCCGACGCCGCCTGATCAGCGTTCCCGCTCGACGACGAACACCGCCAGGTCCTCGAGGTAAGTCTGTGCCTGTCCGTCCGCCAGATCGATCCGGTCGAGGGCGGCGAGTGCGCGTTCGGACTCACGTCTGGCGCGGTCGGTCAGGGTCTCCGGTGACCGTCCCGTCACCCTGACGATCGACGGGCGGTCCATCTCGTCGTCGTGCCCCGCGGGCTTGCCCAGCGACTCGGTGTCGCCGACCGCGTCCAGGACGTCGTCGCGGATCTGGAAGGCGATCCCGACGCGCTCCGCGTACTCCCCGAAGGCGTCGATCGACGCGGTGTCGGCGTCCGCGGCGATGGCGCCCAGTTCGGCCGCCGCCCGGAACAGCGCCCCGGTCTTTCGCCGGGCGAGTTCCATGTACTCCGCCTCGCTCGTGGGCCGGTCCACCAGTTCGGTCGCCTCGCCCTCACCCAACTCGACCAGGGCTGCTGAGACTGATTCGAGGGCCCTGGGATCTGCAGAGAAGAGGTGGAAGGCCTCTCCCAGCAACCCGTCGCTGGCGACTATCGCGGGACCGTGGCCGAACTGGGACCAGGCGCTCTGGGTCCCCCGGCGGAGCGTCGATCGGTCGATGATGTCGTCCACGACGAGCGAGGCGCTGTGGACCAGCTCGACGCCCACCGCGAAATCGAGTGCGAGGTCGCCGTCGGCGCCGACCTGCAGCGGGCGGTCGGGGCCCGCCTCTGACGCCCACA
The DNA here is from genome assembly GCA_042216165.1 of Halanaeroarchaeum sp. Lineage (GTDB taxonomy): Archaea > Halobacteriota > Halobacteria > Halobacteriales > Halobacteriaceae > Halanaeroarchaeum. The sequence goes on along the minus strand of JBDGUD010000026.1, from coordinate 8,171 downwards.
TGTCGCCGCCTGCCGCCTCGCAGGCGAGGATGGTCAACGTGGGCCGAACGCGCTTCCCGCCGGCGAGGACCACGTGCTGTACCTCGTCGCGGAGCCTGGGCGGATCGACTGCCGCGACGACGTCCTGGAGGCGGGTTTCGATCGCGTCGCGGCGGGCCTCCACGTACTCCATCGTGGCTGGGTTTAGAGACTCCCGCGGAAATATATACCGAAGGCGCACCTGACGGGTGCCGGCCGGTCAGGAGAACTGCTCGATGAGTTCGGGGACGACCTCGAAGAGGTCACCGACGATGCCGTAGTCCGCGATGTCGAAGATCGGTGCGTTCGGGTCCGTGTTGATCGCGATGATCGTCTCCGCTCCCTTCATACCGGCGACGTGTTGGACGGCCCCCGAGATGCCGATGGCCAGGTAGACGGTCGGCGTCACCGTCTTCCCGGACTGGCCGACCTGCCGGTTCTTGGGCAGCCAGTCGTTGTCGACGATGGGGCGCGACGCGGATATCGTCCCACCGGTGACCTCGGCGAGCTCCTCGATCAGTTCGAGGTTCTCCTCCTCGTCGATACCGCGACCGATCGAGACCAGGAAGTCGGCCTCCGAGATGTCGACGTCGCCGGCTCCGACTTCCTCGTAGCCGGTCACCATGCTCCCGAGCGCCTCGTCGTCGACGTCGACGTCGTGAGCGACGACCTCGGGATCGCCCACGCCTTCCGCGGCGGGGAACTCGCCGGCGCGGACCGTCACGACGAAGGGCCCCTCCGCGACCTCGATGACCGTCTCGACCTTCGAGCCGTACATCTCGCGATTGACGACCAGCGCGCCGTCCTCGGTGTCGAGGCCGACGGCGTCGGTCACGAGCGGGCGGTCGAGCGACCCCGCGACGGCCGGAGCGTAGTCCAGCCCGTTGACGCTGTTCGGGAGCACGACGAACTCCGGCGCGATGTCCGACGAGAGGGCCTCGACCGCCTGCAGGTACACGTCGTGGTTGAACTCCTCGCCGTGATCGACCGTGTGAACGACGTCGACGACGTCCCGGGAGAGGGCCTCCGCGTACTCGTCGACCGCCCCGCTGATGACGGCGACGTGGAGGTCGCCGCCGGCGTCGTCGGCCAGGTCCCGACCGGCCGTCAGCAGTTCGTAACTCACGTCGCGGAGTTCGCCGCGGCGGTGTTCCGCGACCACGAGAACGTCGCTCATTCCGCGATCACCCCCTCTTCCTCGAGGATCTCGGCCAACCGCCCGGCCTGCTCGCCGGGGTCACCCTCGATGTACTCGGCCTCGCCCTCCGCCTCCGGTTCGAACATCGAGCGCATGGTCAACGCGCTCGTGGCGTCGTCCTCGGAGAGCCCGAGGTCGTCGAGGTCCATCGGCGCGATCTCCTTCGACTGGGCCTGGCGGATGCCGCGGAGGCTGGCGTATCGCGGCTCGTTGATCCCGGTCTGAATCGTGAATACCGCCGGGACGTCCACGTCCACGAGTTCCTCGACGCCGCCCTCGAGTTCCCGCCTGACGTGTGCGACCCCTTCCTCTGCGTCGAGGTCGAGGCCGTTGACGACGGCGGCCCACTCGAAGTCGATCATCTCCGCGAGGGCCACGCCGGTCGCGCCGAAACTGTCGTCGTTCGCCTGGACGCCCGTCAGGACGAGGTCGGGGTCTTCCGCTTCGACGATGGCCGCGAAGATGCGGGCCTTCGTCTCGACGTCGAGGACGGACTGCCCATCGAAGGACTCGTCCCAGACGCGGATGGCCCGATCGGCCCCCTTCGCGAGTGCCATCCGGATCGTCTCCTCCGACCGCTCCGGTCCGATGGTGGCGGTCACGACTTCGTCGGCGACCCCCTCTTCGGCGAGCTGGACGCCCTCCTCGACGGCGTAGTCGTCCCACTCGTTGAGGTCGTACTCGAGGTAGGTGTCGTCGATCGCGTCGTTCTCGATCTCGAAGTCGTCCGCGACTTCGGCGATTTCCTTGACCGTGACGAGTATCTTCATCACCGGATCGGTTGTAATCGCACGAGGTAAACGTTTGTGAAAACCCCTCACCACGGACCAGGGGTTGTCGCCTCGTTCGCGCGCCCAATTGCGTCGCCGGCGAGGGGATTCCCCCGCCGTCGGAGAGACGCCTCTCGCGCTTCGGGTGGGGTCCCCTCCGCCCCTCGACGGACGATGGGCTACTCCTCGTCTTCCTCCGGCAGGGAGATGAGGTTCTCCCGGCCGATTCGCAGTTTCTCGACCCGGCCCTCGTCGGCCATCGAGGAGAGGAGCTGGGAGACCTTCGCGTTGGACCAGCGCGTCTCCTCGACGATCTGGGCCTGTTTCATCCGGCCACCGTGCTCCCGGACGATTCGCTCGACGCGTTCCTCGTCGCTGAGGAGCTCGCGGTCGGGCTCCGTCGACGGGGTCGCCTCCGGTTCGGTCCGATCGGACTCGGGAGGGGGTTCCTCGTTCGGCTCCGTCCCCTCGTCGGCGTTCGCGTCGGGAGACTCCTCGGTCGACGGGGTCCCGCCCCCGACCCACTCCTGGCGGTAGGCCACGTACAGCAAGACGCCCAGGACGACCCCGAGACCCAGGAAGACGGAGGCAGTGAAGGGGAGAGGGAGGGGCGTCGGTCCCGCCGGAATGGGGACGAACGTCATCACCGGCTGTCCCGGGCCGAACGTCTGTGGACCCTCCCAGCGGAGCGTGCCGTTCACGATTGCCTGGAGGGGCTCCACGTTGTGCACCTTGTACCCCGGCGGCGGTTCGATCACAAGCGTCTGGTCCGATCCCAGGTCGCCGAACCACCCGCCCTCGAACGCTTCGCCTACGCGGACCCGTTCCTCGCCGATCCGCGCGAAGTTCGTCCACGTGAACGCGAGCGTGAGTCTGCCGACGGCGGTGTCGTTCGCGGAGACGACCGTCGCGGAACGATTGACGGCTACGATGCGCATCTCCTGGTCGGTTCGCTCGGACACGCGGGAAGCGGCCTGGCGGAAGGGCGTCACGGTGAGATATCCCTCGCCGTCTCCGTCGGTGAACTCGGTCCGGAGGCGATCGAACGCCGCCGTGTCGTTGGCGGTCTCGAGCGGGAACCGGACGGAGACCGCCCACCGGGCGTCGCCGGATTCCTGGACCGCGATCCGGATCCGGGTGTCGACGGACCCGTCGGTGGGCTGCGTCTGGGCGCTGCCGAGCGCGGGGACCACGAGCAGGCCCAGAACGGCGAGGGCGAGGAGGGCGGCCCGGCGCATTGGTGAGTGCTCACCACCGCTCGGGCAAAGTGTTTTCCATTACAGACATTGGCCACGCGCGGCGCGCTCCGCATGGCTTTTATCAGTCGGGGCGAAAGAGTTCGGGCATGGAACGCGCGGTCCCCGCCCTCCTGGCCGCCCTCCTCGTCGTGGCGAGCGCTGGCGCGGTCGTCGGAATCGCGCCTCCCGGCCCCCCGACTGCCACGACCCCCGTCGACGGCGTCTCCGGGAACACGACGGACGTCCTCCGCCTGGAGACGATCGATGCCTCGACGTTCGACCGGGCCACGCTGGTGGTGACCGGGGCGCTTGACGCCCAGAGTAGCGCGATGGTGAACGCGTTCACCCGGTACCGGGTTCGGACCGCGTTCGAGGCGGCGTCCACGCCGGCGGCGAAGCGTGTGGTGGTGCGCAACGCGTCGTCGTGGGTGCGGACCCGAACCGCGGAGCTCCTCGAGACGGAGCGCGAGGCACGGAATCGGTACGTCTCGGGGGAACTGAGCGCCCGGGCGTACCTCGCCACCCTCGGCCGACTCCAGATGCAGGCGACCGCGGTCGAACGGACGGCCCGCGCGGTAGCCGACCTCTCGTCGCGCGTCGACGCCGACGTGGACCTCGCGAGGATCCTGCCCGACCTCCAGACGCTACAGGGGCCCATACGCGAGGGTCTGGCGGCCGCGGTGCGGGGCGAGGGGGCCTCTGATCGGACCTTCGTCGCGGTGTCGACGAACGGTTTCGTCCTGGCGCAGATGTCCGACGGCATCTACGTCCGGGAGACGGTTCGCTACGACAACAGGGACGCGGCCATCGGACAGCTCGGCTTCGACAGGGCGGAACAGCGGTTCAACGAGCTCTATCCCTGGGCCTCCGCTCACAAGGACCGCATCAGCATGGGCGCGGTCGGCCCCGACGTCTACGTGGTCGAGTACACGCACACGCACGGCTACATCGACGCGGCGCTCGACGCCTCCACCAACCAGATATTCCGGGAGGTCCAGCGCAAGCGACTGGCGGAGACGCCGGTCGTCGCGGCCGAGACCACCGTGCAGAACAACACGACCGTCGCCGTCTCCCCCACCTACGCCGGTGGGCCGCTCCGGGTCAACGTCACGAACCGGACGGGCGCCCCGATGACGGTGCCGGTGGCCGTCAACGAGACCGCGGTCGGGACGACCGGCGAGGACGGAACGGTGTGGGCCATCAGTCCGGCGGGCACGTACAACGTGACCGTGGAGACCCCCCAGGGGCCGATTCGCGTCGCGGTGACGGCCCGGGCGGGCGAACCTTGAAATAGGAACACCGGCCCATCCCGGGCCATGTTCGATCGCACTGCGGACAGGGCCGTCTCGCCGGTCGTGGGAACCGTGCTGCTCGTCCTCGTGACGCTGCTCGTGGTCGCCGTCGCGGGGTCGTCGGTCCTCGGCATGACCGAGGACGTGCCGGCGACCCGGGCGCCCGCCGCGCTCTCGGTCGAGGCCGACGGCGGAGGACGAATCGCCGTCACCCACGACGGGGGCGCCCCCATCGACCTCGCGTCTGCGTCGGTCCGGGTGACGGTCGACGGGGACCCGCTCGCCGTCCAGCCACCGGTTCCGTTCTTCTCGACGGCGGGGTTCGAACCCGGGCCGACCGGGCCGTTCAACTCCGCCAGCGATCCGCGCTGGTCGGTGGGCGAGACCGGGAGTTTCACCGTCGCGGGGACGAACGACCCCGATCTCACGGTGGGCTCGACGGTCGTGGTGGAAGTCATCGAGGACGAGCGGGTGATCGCGAGCGCGGAGACCTCAGTCGTGGGGGACGCGGCCGACGGTGACGAGGGCTAGGTTGCCGAGGCTCTCGGGACCCATCTCCTCGTGTTCGATCTCCTCGAATCCGGCTGCCTCGAACATCCGCTGGGCCTCGTCCACGTCGTAGAAGAGCATGATGCTGTCCATGATCTGCTGGACGACCGGCCACGGCGGATAGTTCGGGCCGACGACCAGTACCTGGCCGCCCGGCTTCACGACCCGGTTGAACTCCTCCAGGGCACGAACCGGATTCGGCCAGTACTCGATCGAGCCCGAGGACCAGATGACGTCGAAGGCGTTCTCGTCGAAGGGAAGCCGTTCGGCGTCGCCGCGCACGAAGGTGACCGGACAGCCGTGGAGTTTCGCGCGGGCCTTCTCCAGCTGGTGTTCGCTCTGGTCGAGTCCGAACACGTCGTCGCTGTGCTCGAGGAGGCCCTCGGTTCCGAACCCCGTGCCACACCCGACGTCGAGGACGCGGTCGTCCTCCGCGAACTCGAGCTTGGCCACGGCGCGCGAGCGCATCGCCTCGTTCCAGATGTACGGGTTGATCCTGTCGTAGACCTTCGAGAGGTACTTGTAGAACCGGCGGGCCCGTCGCTTGTCTTCGAGGAACCCCATTGGACAAGAACTGGGAGAACGGCCACATAGGGGTTGCGTTCCGCCGTGGGCTTTCGCAACTACCATATACGCCGTGCTGTAACGTCCGCCCGGGAAACGCGTATGCCGAGTGCAGAGGTTCTCCGAGCAATCCGGGAGGCGGAATCCGAGGCCGACGAGATGGTGGCCGAGGCCGAGGCGGAGCGCGAGGAGCGCATCGCCGAGGCGCGGCGGCGGGCGGACGAGATCGTCGAGGAGGCCGAGGAGGACGCCGAAGAACTGAAAGAGCGGCGCTATCAGGAGGCGCTCGAAGAGATCGAAGCCGAGCGAGAGCGCATCGTCGCCGAAGGGAACGACGAGCGCGAGGCGATCGTCGAGGAGGCGATGGACAACGTCGACGAGGCGGTCGAATTCGCGCTCGAGCGGTTCGAGGAGGCGGTGCATGCTCAGACCTGAGCAAATGAGCAAGATCTCGGTGGCGGGCTCCCGCACCGTGATGGGGGACGCCATCGAGGCGATTCACGACCTGGATCTCGTTCACTTCTCCGACTACGACGGGACCATCGAGGGCTTCGAGAGCGGCGACCCGCTCGAGGGCGCCGACGAGGCCTCCGACCGTCTGGTCACCGTCAGGTCGCTCGAGTCGATCCTCGACGTCACCGAGGACGACGCCGGGCCGACGCGAATCGTCACCGACGAGGCGATCGAGGAGGAGCTGCCCGAGATCAGGGCGGCCGTCAACGACCTCGACGACCGACGGTCTGCCCTCGAGGACGAACTGCGGGAGGTCGAAGAGCGCATCGAGACCGCCGAGCCCTTCGTCGACCTCGGCTACGATCTCGAGTTGCTCTCCGGATACGACCACCTCGAGGTGGCCGTCGGCGAGGGGAGTGAAGACGCGGTCCGGGAGGCTCTGGCCGGCCGGGACGACGTCGCGACGTACGAACTCGAGACGACCGACGACGTGATCGCGGTGTTCGTCGCCCCCGATCCGTCCGACGCCGCCGTCCTCGACGACGCCCTCGTCGGCATCGAATTCGAGCGGATCTCGATCCCCGACGCGAGCGGATCACCCGGTGCCTACGTGGACGAACTCAGACACGAGAAGGAGAAGATCGAGTCGAAACTCGAGAGCGTGGAGAGCGAACTCGAGGACTATCGACTGGAGTACGCCGGGTTCCTGCTCGCGGTCGAGGAGCAGTTGTCCATCCGGGTCCAGAAGACCGAGATCCCACTCCAGTTCGCCACGACGGACCACGCGTTCGTGGCCGAGGGGTGGATCCCGACGGCCGAGTTCGAGCGCCTGGCCGCGGTGGTGAACGACGCGACCGAGGGGCACGTGGAGATCGAGGAACTCGAGGTCGCACAGTACCGCGAGGTCGCACAGGGCCATCACGCTCCCGACTCGTCGGAAGAGACCGCAGCCGATGGCGGGGTCGCCTTCGAGGAAGACGACGAGCCGCCAGTCGTCCAGGACAATCCGTCGTTCGCGAAGCCGTTCGAGTTGCTGGTCGAGACGATCAACCGGCCCCGGTACGCCGAGTACGACCCGACGATGATCGTCCTGCTCACGTTCCCGGTCTTCTTCGGGTTCATGATCGGGGACGTCGGCTACGGGCTGTTGTACGTGGCGATCGGGTACGCCATCGCGACGCGAATCGACAACGAGGCGCTTCAGAGCCTGGGTGGGATCGCGGTCTGGTCCGGCGCGTTCACGGTGCTCTTCGGCGTCCTCTACGGCGAGATATTCGGGATGCACACCGTCTCGACGATCGTCTGGGGCGGCCACCCACCGCTGCACAAGGGACTCCAGCCCCACTACATGGCGTACGCACAGGCCTGGCTCCTGGCGACGTTGTTCGTCGGTCTGGCACACGTGACCGCCGGCTACGCCCTCTCCTTCCTCAAGGACATGACCCACGGGGTCAAGGAGGCGGTCTACGAGTCGGGTTCGTGGGCGATGCTCATGCTCGGTCTGTGGGTCTGGATCTTCAGCCGGCACGCGATGGGCGCCAAACCGGCGTTCATTTTCGAGGTCTTCAATCAGCCGACGGCCCAGATTCCGGCGGAGAACGTCGCCTTCGCCCTCGGATTCGCCGGGTTCCCCGCGTCGGTCGGCATCGCGGGCCTGGCGGTCGCCGTCCTGGGATTCGGACTGTTGATCCTCGGCGAGGGCATCGTCGGGCTCCTCGAGAGCCTGAACGTCCTCGTCAACGTCCTGTCCTACACCCGGATCGCAGCGGTGCTCCTGGCGAAGGCCGGCATGGCGTTCGTCGTGAACCTGCTGTTCTTCGGAGCGTACAGTCACGGCGGGGAGTACCACTTCCTCGTGAGCGAGTCCCCCGAGCACGTCATCCGCCAGTTCGGCGAGAGCGCACTCACGTTCCCCGGCCTCATCCACATGGGCATCATCGGGGTCCTGGGCGGCGTCGTCGTGCTCGTTCTCGGGCACGTCGTCGTGCTCGCGCTCGGCATCACGAGCGCCGGCTTACAGGCCGTGCGTCTCGAATACGTCGAGTTCTTTGGGAAGTTTTATGACGGCGGTGGGGCGAAATACGAACCG
>JBDGUD010000031.1:0-10665 GCA_042216165.1 Halanaeroarchaeum sp. | reverse complement strand
GCTTCAAGGAGGGCGAGACCCTCGACACCGAGGACCTCCGGAAGCTCCAGAAGTCGGGTCACCTCTGAGGCCGACCGCACGCTCCGTCACCGTTGCGCGGCCGGTCAAGGTTTAACCCGCCCGCCCGCGAGAGCCTAGCGTATGAACTCGATCGGTGACCGGGTGGCACGCACCGCCATCGTTCTCGTCGGTGCGCTCGTCGCCGCATCCGTGGGCTACCTCGCGTTCGTCAGGATACCCGGTGGCAACCTCGCCCGCCTGTTCGGCGTCGTCTTGACCGTCGGGGCCGCGTTCCTCGGCGTCCGGTTCGCCACCGACACGGCCCGCTCGTTGTTCGCGCCCTACAACGTTGCGCGGGTCTCAGTGGAGGGGCCCATCGCCAGACGCTCCGGCGGATCCGTCCCGCCGCGACCGGTGGTCGTCACCGCCGACGACGTCGTCGAACAGATCGAACGCGCGGACGAAGACGGGAGCGTCGATGGCCTGGTCGTTCACCTCGACACGCCGGGAGGCGAGGTCGTCCCGAGCGAGGACATCCGGAAGGCCGTCGAGGCATTCGACGGACCCACGGTTGCGTACGCGACAGACACGTGTGCGAGTGGCGGGTACTGGATCGCGACCGGCACCGATCACATCGTCGCGCGAGAGGGGAGTATCGTGGGAAGCATCGGCGTCATCGCGTCGCGGATCACCGGCGACGACCTCCTCGACCGGCTGGGGTTGACATACGAGCGACTGGTCGCGGGGGAATACAAGGACGCCGGGATCGCCCTCCGCGGGATGAACGAGGACGAGCGCGAATACCTCCAAGGGATCGTCGACGACTACTACGAGACGTTCGTCGATCGCGTCGAGGCAGGTCGCGATCTCGACAACGAGGCCGTCCGTGACACGGAGGCCAGGGTTTTCCTCGGGGAGGCGGCCCAGGAGCGCGGTCTGGTCGACGAAATCGGCGACGAGGACGCGGTCGAGTCGTGGCTCGCGGACCAACTCGGCGTCCCGATCGAGATCGAACCGTTCGAGCCGACGATCGGACTCACCGACCGACTGCGGATGGGTGCCGAACGCCTTGCGTACGCCTTCGGCGCCGGGATCACAGGCGTCCTTGCGGACGAGCGGGACCCGGTCTCGGGGTTCCGGTTCCGGTGACGACGGGGAGAGTTTTTATCCCGTGGGGGACAGCCTTGCAGTAGGGCATGCGCACGCTCGTCGTGGTCGTCGATCGATCGGGCGACGTCCCCGGGAAGACGGGGCTAGCGACGCCCATCGCCGGCTGGGAGGCCGTCCAGTCCCTCGTCGTGGACCTCGGCGTCGCCGATCCGGAGGACTCGACGGTGAACTGCCTCCTCGAGGGCCTGCAGGTCACCAGGTCGCTCCACGACGAGAACGAAGACGCCGTCGTGGCGGTCGTCTCGGGCGGGGGTGACGGGGTCGTGGGTGCGGACCAGGCCATCGCGCGCGAAGTGGACGAGTTGATCGAACGGTACGATCCGGACTCCTCGATCGTCGTGATCGACAGCACCGAGGACGAGCGACTCCTCCCGATCGTGGAGAGCCGACTCCAGGTTGACTCGGTGGACCGGGTGGTCGTCCGCCAGGCGCGCGACCTCGAGTCCACGTACTACCTCCTCAAGCAGTTCCTCGCCGACGAGGAGCTGCGAACCACCGTACTGGTGCCCATCGGCATCGTGCTCCTCGTCTTCCCCGCAATCCTGATGTTGAGCAGTCCCGGCGTCGCGGTCGGCGCCATCGCGGCCGTCATCGGCGTGTTCCTGCTCTACAAGGGCCTCGGCGTGGACGAACAGGTCACCCAGGCCTCGACGCAGGTCAGGGAGGCCCTCTACTCCGGCCGGGTCTCCATCGTCACGTACGTCGTCGCGGCGGGGCTGATCCTCGTCGGCGTCTTCGCGGGCGTCCTCGGCGTCTCCGAACTCGGGCTGGACGCGCTGCAACTCGTGACGGCGATGGCGTTCACCTACTACAGCGTGCCGTGGATCGCCCTCGGGGCCCTCGCCGCCAGCACCGGTCGGCTCCTCGACGAGGTCATCCAGAACGAGAGCGTCCGCAACTCGTATCTCAACCTCCCCTTCGGGGTGATCGCCGTCGGTCTCGTCGTGCGCGGGTTCTCGGCGTACTTCATCGAGCGCGCGGGCCACATCGAGGGGCTCGCCGTCCCGACGATGCGTCTCGGCGCCGCGACCGTCCACGGCTTCACACTGAGCCCGGAAGAACACCTGGCCGCCTTCGTGGTCGCGGGCGTGCTCGTCAGCATGGCCGGCATCCGCATCTCCGCGTACCTCTCCGGAGAGTTCGAGGAGCCCGGCGAACCGGCCTGATTCGTCGACCATTTACCCGGCGGCGGCGTAACAGGCCCATGGAACGCGGCCAGTGGGTCAGCCTGTTCTCCGGCGGGAAGGACTCCTCGTACGCGCTCTACCGGGCCCTCGAGGCCGGACTGAACGTGGGTCGCCTCGTCACCGTCCACCCGGAGGCGGACTCATACATGTACCACGTCCCGGCGACCGACCTGGCCGAACTGGCGGCAGAGAGCATCGGGATTCCGCTCCTCGAGGTCGAGCAGGGACCCGTCGGCGACGGGGACGCCGCCGCCCGCGGTGACGCGGAGATCGAACCGCTGGAGGCGGCGCTGCGCGACGTCTCGCCCCCCGGCGGCGTCGCGGGCGTGGTCGCGGGCGCGGTCGAGAGCGAGTTCCAGACCTCCCGGATCGAGGGGATGTGCGACCGTCTCGGCGTCGACCTATTCGCACCGCTGTGGCGCGAGGATCCAGTCGCCCTCGCCGAGGCGATGCTCGAGGCGGGGTTCGAGATCAGGATCGTGCAGGTCGCGGCCTACGGCCTCGACGAATCGTGGCTCGGGCGCCGACTCGACGCGGCTGCCCTGGCCGAACTGCGGGCACTCAACGACGAGTACGGCGTACACGTCCTGGGTGAGGGCGGCGAGTACGAGACGCTCGTGACCGACGGTCCCCACATGGACCGGCCGATCGAACTCGAGTCCGAACCGGTCTGGGAGGGCGACAGGGGGTCGCTCGCTATCCAGAGCGCCCGCCTGGGGTGACCGCGATCACTCCCCGTTGGGGATGGTCGTGTGGGCCCCGACGAGGGCGCCGGACAGATCGACGTTCTCGAGGTGGGTCTGCTCGTCGACGATCGAGTCGCGGACGACGCAGTCGCGGAGGGTCGCCTCGGGGAAGACGATCGAGGAGTCCAGTTCGGAGTCGGTCACCTCGACGCCGCCCATGACGTGGACGTTCTCTCCCAGGGTCACGTTCTCGAGCGTCGCGGTCTCCGCGACGACGTTCTCCCCGTCGAGGGCCCACCGAACGGCGTCCAGGTAACTCTCCGGCGTCCCGATGTCGTACCAGGCGCCGTCGAAGGTGTACGCGAACACGTCCTCGCGGGCCTGGAGCCACTGGACGAACCACCCCGGCTCGTCGGGATTGCCCTCGCCCGCCAGGTACGCCTCGAGACGGTCGAGGGTCGCCGCGGGGAAGCCGTAGGTCGCGATGGAGACGAGGGTGCTCTCCGGCTCGTCGGGCTTCTCCTGGAAGTCAACGACCTCGTCTCCGTCGAGGGTCACCAGGCCGTAGGACTTCGCGCGTTCGAGCGAGCCGACGTCGTAGGCCGCGATGGTCGGGCCACCTCTCGCCTCGAAGAAGTCGAGGAAGTCGCTCACGGCGAAGCTGATCAAATTGTCCCCGGCGATCACCAGGAGGTCGTCGTCGACGCCCTCCCGGTCGATCAGTTGCGCGAGCGCGCCCATGACGCCGAACTTCTCCGACTCGGCGGTCGTGTCCTCGACGGAGAGCACCGGTTTCTCGTAGTCGGCGGCGTCGAGGTGATCCCGGAAGTCCTCGGCGAACCGTGCGTTGGTACTCACGTAGACCGTCTCGATCCGGTCGTCGGCCTCGAGCTCCTCGAAGATCCGATCGACGACGGTCGACTCGCCCACGGGGAGAAACATCTTCGGGCGGTGTCGGGTGATGGGCCACAGGCGGGTCGCGTAGCCCCCGGCGAGAACGACGGCGTCCATATCACTCGGATTCCGTCAGGCCCGTTAAGTCCTTTTTCATTGGGCGGCGGATTAATGGGCGGGTCGCTCCCAGGGGCACCCATGGAGTCCAGTCGGACGACCCGGGAGCGGATCGCCGACGCCCTCCGGGAGGGTCCGGAGACGCCCAGCTCTCTCGCCGAGCGCTTCGAGATTGCCCGGGAAAGCGCACTCTCGCACGTCCGTCACGTGGCGAAGTCGGTGGACGGCACCGGCGAGGAGGTCCTCGTCAGACCGCCTCGATGCCGAAACTGCGGGTTCGAGGAGTTCGACGATCCGCTCAACCTCCCCTCGCGGTGCCCGGAGTGCAAGAGCGAGGGCGTCGAGGAACCGGCGTTCACGATCGAGACTCAGTAGTGGCGCTCCTCGACCAGGCGGTCGAGGGCCTCGCCGATGGCGGTCGCGACCGGTCCCGCCTCGGGATAGCGCGCCCCGTCGATCGACTGGACCGGCCTGGTCTCCCACCGGGTGTTCGCGAGGAAGACCTCGTCGGCGGACGCGAGCGCCCCGAGATCGTACCGCTCGGTCTCTGTGGGGACGTCGAGTTCGTCGGCGATCTCGAGGGTCAGCCACCGGCGGACGCCGGGGTGGACCGAGAGCCCCGTGCTCGGCGTCGCGAGGGTTCCGTCCCTGACGAAGAACAGCGAGGCCGTCGCCGTCTGGGTCGGTCGCCCGCGACGGTCGAGGAGGATCACGTCGTCGACGAAGTCGTCCGCGTCGAGAAATCCGAGGACGCCTGCCAGGCGGTTGTGGGACAGGACGTGTGAGGGAACCGACCCGTTCGGGACCCGACGGACCGCGACCGTCTCGAGGGTGGCTGGCGATCCCCACGAGCGGCGTCCCTCGGTGCCACCGCGCGGCGTCGGGGCCACCGTCACGACGACGGTCGGGTCGGTCGAGCGGTTCGGGTTCTGCCCACCGGCGTCGACGCCGCCGGTGACCGACACGCGCACGAACGCGTCGAGGAGGTCGTTCGCCCGGAGCGTCTCGCGCACCCGCCCCCTGAGTTCCCGTTCGGTGACCGGGGGCCGGATCGCGAGTGCCTCCACGCCCCTGCGCAACCTGGTGAAGTGCGCCGGCCAGGCGAAGATCCGCCCGCCGTAGGCCCGCATCGGTTCGACGACCGCGTCGCCGTACCGGAATCCACGGTCCCGGACGTCGACGGATGCAGCGTCCGCCGGGACCAGCTCGTCGTCGACGTTGTACTGCAATCCCTCCCGTCGGCCCCCGGTTTCGGCCACGCGTTCGTCCACCTGATTCCTCCCGTCGCGTGGTGGTTACCCGTCGATCCGGGCCCCGGCTCGGTCGATCCAGCGGTCGATCCGCTTCGCGGAGATGTCCGTCTCGGCGGCGAGTTCGTCGGCGTCGGCCGCCGCGAGGTCGCCCACGGTCTCGACCCCGGCCTCCGACAGTCGCTGGGCGTACGCCGCGCCGATGCCCTTGACGGCGGTGAGCGACTCCGCGGACGCGTCGTCACCGCCGGTCCCCGATTCGGCCGCAGCGTCCTCCCCCGACGCCGATTCCCCGGAATCCGCAGACGCCGATTCCCCGGGACCCTCGCCCGATTCGGCGTCCGGCGTCTCCGCCTCGTCAGTCGTCGCCGCCGCCTCTCCTGCGTCTACCTCCGGCGCCTCCGCCTCGTCAGTCGCCGCCGCCTCTCCCGCGTCTGCCTCCGGCGTCTCCGTGGCCGAGGCGCTGGATTCATCCGCGGAATCGGCCGACTCTTTCACCGCCCGCTCGCTCTCCGCGGATGGCTCGCGCTCGACGGTGATCTCGACGTCGCCCTCACCGCCGCCCTGCCGGTCTTCCGAATCGGATCCCAGTAGCGATCGAATCGTGTCGATCCATCCCATTGTACCATCGTGTATCCAGCCCGAATGTAAATAGATAGTCCCATCAGTCTCCCGGTTCAGCTCCGAGTTCGGCCCGGACGGCGCGGTTCATCGCGTCGATCGGTGCAGCCAGTCCCGTCCACTGCTCGAGGGCCTCCGCTCCCTGGAAGAGCAGCATCCACGCACCGTCGATGGTCGTCGCTCCGGCCGCCGCCGCGTCCCGGAGCAGTCGCGTCTCGAGGGGGGTGTAGACCGCGTCCATGACGGCCAGGTCCGCGTGGAGCGCCTCCGCAGAAACCGGGGAGACGTCCGTCTCCATGCCGACGCTGGTCGCGTTGACGAGCACGTCCGCGTCCGGGACGAGGTCGGGGAGCGCATCGAGACCGTGGCCGGTGCCCCCGACCGCCCGGGCGAGTTCGTGGGCCCGCTCGACGGTCCTGTTGGCCACGTGGACCTCCGCCCCGGCGTCGGCGGCCGCGAACGCGACGGCGCGACCAGCGCCACCGGCCCCGACCACCAGGAGCGATCGGTCGGCGATGGTGACGTCGTGATGGGCCAGTGCCCGTCGGGCCCCAGATGCGTCGGTGTTGTGGCCAGTCACCGCGTCGCCAGTGAAGTCGATCGTGTTCACGGCCCCGATCCGCGCGGCCAGGTCGTCCTGGTCGACGAACTCGCGGACGGCCTCCTTGAAGGGGATCGTCACGTTGAGGCCCTCGATGCCGAGCGCCGCCGCCCCCTCGAGGGCCGGTTCGAGGGCGGTCCGCTCGGGTTCGAACGTCACGTATCGCGCGTCCAGATCGAGGGCGTCGTACGCCGCCTCGTGCATGGCCGGGGAGACGGAGTGGCCCACCGGATTCCCGACGAGACCGAATACCTGCATGGTGTTCGGGTCGGGGGCCGCCCGAATAAGCGTTTCACCGTGAGTCACCGCCGGCGATCGCGACGCCAGGGAAGGGACGTGACGCGTCGGGACACCCAGACACGCGAATAGAACACGATCACCAGAGGGAGGAGTCGGCGCACCGCGTCCGCTGCGACGTGCGGGCGTCCCAGGACGTGCGGGGACTCGGGAGGACGGCGGGAACCAGGAGGACGTTCGGGCGGCACAAAACGGCCTGCAGGCAGCCGGGGAGGACGACCGCGCTCCCGATCGCGAGAATCGCGGTTGGGGAGTCGACGGACCGCCCGTCAGGGGACGATCGTGACCGGGACCGTCCCGTCCTCGACGACCGTCTTCGCGGCGCTCCCGAGCAGGGCCTCCCCGACCATCCCGCTGCCGTGGTGTCCCATGACCACGTGGTCGTAGCCTCGCTCCTCGACGACCGCCAAGATGTCCGACCCGACCCGGTCGGAGGCCTTGAGGGTGCCCAGTCTGACGTCGCCGACGATCTCCATGTCTCCTACGGCACCGTGCTCGCGCAAGACCGACTCGACCCGCTCTTCCAGTTCGCTCGTCGACGCGGACTCGACGTCCGTGAAGTGGACCACGTGGACGGTTCCGTCGTACCGCTCCGCCATGTCGAGGCCCTGTCGGAGCGCTCGCAGACTGCAGTCCGAACCGTCGACGGGGACGAGTATCTCCATGCGTGAGACGACCGAGGGACGCCCCAAAAGCGTTCCGTGCCGACCGAGTCACTTACCAGCCCCGACCGCCTGCCTCGAGCCGTGATCGGAATCGTCGTGAGTCGGGCCGACGAGGCGTCCGTCCACGTCGGCGAGCACCTCCTCGCCGAAACCGACTGGCGGGCGGTCGAACCGGGAGTCTACCGGACCGAGGGGTTCGAACTCCGGGAATTCGAGGAGCGCCATCTGCACCTCGAGGGTGTCGCCGAGGCATTCGAAAATCCGGACTGCGTCGTCTTCGCGTCCCGGCACTCCGGGGAGACCGGCCGCCTGTTGAGCGCCCACTTCACGGGCAACTTCGGCGAGGCCGAACTCGGCGGGGCGGACCGGGACCTGGCGACGCCCTGTCCGACGGCCCACAAACGCGCGATCCACGCACTCGCCGATCACGCACCGGAGGGCTGGGACGTCGCGATGGAGTGTACGCACCACGGGCCGACGTCGGTCGGGGCGCCCTCGATGTTCGTCGAACTCGGGAGTTCGGAGGCGCAGTGGACCGACCCGGCGGGAGCGAGGGCGGTCGCGAGAGCGATCCTCGACCTCGGGGGAGAGCGCGAGCGCGATCGTCGTCGCGTCGTCGGGTTCGGCGGCAACCACTACGCGCCGCGGCCGACCCGACTGCTCCGCGAGACCGGCGTGGCCTTCGGACACGTGGCCGCGGACTGGAGTCTGGACGATCTCGGGGACCCCGGGGAGCACGAGGCGCTGATCGAATCGGCGTTCGAGACGTCGGGTGCCTCGCTCGCGGTCTTCGACGGGGAGTACCCGGAAGTCGAACGAGTCGTCGAGGACCTCGGATACCGCGTGGTGAGCGAGACGTGGCTCCGGGAGACGGACGGTCGGTCGATCGACCTGATCGAGGCCCTCGAGGGATCGATGGCCACCGTCGAGGAGGGGCTCCGGTTCGGCCAGCGGACCGCGGATCCCGGCGAACTGGTGATCGAGACCCTGGACGAGGACCTCGTGGCGACGCTCCTCGGGATCGACGACGAGGCGACCCTGACGGCGGTCGACCGCCACGCCGTGGCCTACGAGACGGACGAGAACGGGAACCGCCTCGCGGACACGGCGGCGTTCCCCGGGGAGACGGCCTATCGGGCGTTCGTCGACGAGGCGCTGGAGATACTCGCCGACTCGTACGACGACGTCACCCGGAGCGGGAACGACGTCGTCGCCGAGCGGACGACGTTCGACCCCGCGGCTGCGCGGGCGGCGGGCGTTCCCGAGGGCCCGAAGTTCGGCGCGCTGGCGGCCGGCGAGGCCGTGACGGTCGACGGCGAGACGGTTCGTCCCGACCAGATGGAGACGACGGAGATCCGGGAATTCACCGTCTGACGCGCGTCCGACGCGGAGGGGAAAGGTAATTAAGCCTCGTACGTTACCGGTTTATTAACGATGGATTCGATTGTCGAGGACGCAATCGACGAAGCCGAGGGAGAGGCCGAGCCGTCGGCTTCGGGGGATGGCGCCACCTCCGTCCGCGACGACGGGCAAACCGGCCAGGTGTCCGACGACGACCTTCAGGACGTACTCGAGGACCTCCAGACGAAGATCACGGTCGTCGGCTGCGGCGGCGCGGGCAGCAACACGATCGACCGGATGTTCGAGGAGGGCATCACCGGCGCCGACCTCGTGGCAGCGAACACCGACGTCCAGCACCTCGTGGACGTCGAGGCCGACACCAAGATCCTGATGGGCAAAGACAAGACCCAGGGACGAGGCGCCGGCTCCCTCCCCCAGGTCGGCGAGGAGGCCGCCCTCGAGAGCCAGGACGAGATCCGCGACTCGATCGACGACGCCGACATGGTCTTCGTGACCGCCGGTCTGGGTGGCGGCACCGGTACCGGATCGGCCCCGGTCGTGGCGAAGGCGGCCCGCGAGAACGGCGCCCTGACCATCGCCGTGGTGACCACTCCCTTCACTGCAGAGGGCGAGGTCAGGCGGACGAACGCCGAGGCGGGACTCGAACGCCTCCGGGACGTGGCAGACACCGTCATCGTGGTCCCGAACGATCGGCTCCTGGACTCGGTCGGCAAACTCCCCGTCCGACAGGCGTTCAAGGTCTCCGACGAGATTCTCATGCGCTCGGTGAAGGGCATCACCGAACTCATCACCAAGCCGGGCCTCGTCAACCTCGACTTCGCCGACGTCCGCACCGTAATGGAGAAGGGCGGCGTGGCGATGATCGGCCTCGGCGAGTCCGACACCGAGGGGGAGGCGAGCGACTCCGTCCGGGAAGCGCTCCGCTCCCCCCTGCTCGACGTCGACATCTCGGGTGCCAACTCCGCCCTCGTGAACGTGACCGGTGGTCCAGGCATGTCGATCGAGGAGGCCGAGGGCGTCGTCGAGGAGATCTACGACCGCATCGACCCCGACGCCCGGATCATCTGGGGCACCTCCATCGACGACGGTCTCGACGGCGAGATGCGCACCATGGTCGTCGTGACCGGCGTCCAGTCCCCCCAGATCTACGGACGCAACGAAATGCCCCAACAGGCGGCCCAGAGCATGGAAGACATCGACTACGTCGAGTGAACCGCCAACCCCGCCGCAGTCGTTCGGTGCCGTCGGGATGCCATCAATAGATAGAAAAGCACGCGCCGCCAACCGCATTCCATGGACGTACCGTACGAGCTGTCCGCCTACACGCGCGTGCTGAAGCTCGCGAGCACGCCGGACTGGGAGGAATTCTCCCGGATCGCCGCGATCGCCGGCGCGGGCATCCTGCTGATCGGGGCCATCGGCTTCATCATCTTCCTGGTCATGAGCGTCCTCCCGGGTGGTTAGACGTGCCGATATTCGCCGTCAAGACCACGGCCAGCCAGGAACAGACCGTGGCCAGCATGATCGCGAACCGAGAAGAGGACGAGGTGCACGCCGTCATCGCCCCCGAGTCGCTGACCAGTTACGTGATGGTCGAGGCCGAGGGCACGGCCGTCATCGAGCGCATCATGGGCGACATCCCCCACGCACGCTCGCTGGTTCCGGGCGAGAGCGACATCGGCGAGGTCGAGCACTTCCTCTCGCCCAAACCCGACGTCGAGGGTATCGCGGAAGGGGACATCGTGGAACTCATCGCTGGCCCGTTCAAGGGCGAGAAGGCCCAGGTCCAGCGCATCGACGAGGGCAAGGACCAGG
>JBDGUD010000050.1:0-10827 GCA_042216165.1 Halanaeroarchaeum sp. | reverse complement strand
CGATCAGACCGGGTCGACGATCGACTCCCGATCCAGCACCAGGTTGTACGCTGCCTCGTCGTCGTTCCAGAGCAGGAGCGCCCGCTCGACGGCGAGGAGGTCGCCGTAGTCGGCCCGCAGCACGGCCTCGTTGAGGGCCGTCTCCTTGACGAGCACGGCGAAGTGGTTCACATCCTCGCTGCCGTCGCTGACCTTGAACAGCGGGTGACCGTCCCCGCTCAGGTTGCGGGAGAGTTTCGCGACCACCACGTCCACCCGATCGGTGACGTGGTCCTCCGACGCGGCGAGCGGAACCACCGGTCGCTCCGAGAGGTCGATGGCGTAGCGGCGCATCCCGTCCGTCCGGAGGAACGAGTGGGAGAACTTCACGGTCGTGTGGATGAACTCGTCCGGGCGATCGGCCCCGTCGGCGATGCGGCGCTGGAACGATGGGACGTTGATGGCGGGGCGCTCGTCGAACGACCACCCCTCGTCGCTCGGTCGCCGATCGGGCCAGAGTCGGACGGTCGGTCCGTAGACCGTCGCACCCCGGGATTCCAGTTCGCGCTCGACCGACCTGAGGTGGGTGCTGGTGTTCCTGTCCGCGGGGGCGACCGCGACGAGCGTGCCATCCGGCGCGAGGACGTCCAGGTAGCGGTCCGCGACCGACACCGGGTCCGTGAGTTCGACGAGGACGTTGCTGAAGAGAACGACGTCGTACTCGCCCGGGGGCTCGTGGTCCTCGGCCCGTACGTCGTGAATCTGCCAGTGGAAGTTCGGACCCGTGGTCTCGAGGAGGGGTTCGAGGACCGCCGTCGCGTCGCTCGGTTCGACGGCGTGATACTCGACCAGGGGTGGGTCGCCCTCGTCCCCGAAGAGCAGGTCGTGTACGCCCAGTGCCGGGCCGCCGACGCCTGCCCCCACGTCGAGTATTCTGAGTTGCCGGTCGAGACGACCTTCCCGCAACAGGTCCCAGAGGAGGTACTGGGCGCTGGCGTAGTACGCCGGGAGGTGGTAGACGGCGTACCCGAGTGCGACGTCGCGGTCGTACTCCACCGGGTGCTGGCGGTAGTACTCCCGCTTGAACCGGCGGATGATCTCGCGGAGGCGGTCGGCCGACGGCCCGGTTTCCCACCGGGGACCGAACCGGTCCGCCAGAAGGTCCTCGAGCACGCGTTCGTATCGGTCCGGGAGCGCATCGACGCCATCGAAGTCGACGTCGAGGAAGCCCTCCGCGACCGGGACGAACGTTCCGTCCGGCCGTTCGACGAGTTCGAGCTCAAGCGCGAGTTCGCGGAGGACCCGCCGGAGCGCCCGGGGGTCCGGCCGACCGGGGACGTACTCGCGGATCTCCTCGGGATCGATCGGCCGCACCGATCGCAGGTACCTCGCGGTGTCCCGCACCGCGTCGCGGTCAACCGGCATCGTCGTACAGCGCCTCGAACCGTTCCCTGTCCGCCCCGGCGAGTCGATCGGCGGCAGCCCCGACGTCCGCGGCCCCGTCGAAGACGGCCTGGATGTCCGCGTAGACGCCCGCCGATCCCCCGGTCACGCGTTCCCTGAGAGCCTGGAGGTCCTCGTACACCGGCGTTGCGAGCGCCTCCGGGACATCGTCGGCGGCCAGGCCGAACGCCAGGATCGCGGCGTGGGTCCGCCCCTGGATGGTTCGCATCGCGTCGTCGTGCGTGGCGGCGCTCACCCTGACCAGGTCGTTCCCGTCGGCCTCCATGGCGGTCTCGAGTCGATCGGTCACGGGGCCCGACTCGCCCGTCGAGACGGCGATCCGCCCCGGGCCGTACGCGGGGGCGAACAGCGGGTGGTAACTCGCGCGTTCCCGATCCTCGGCGACCGACGCCATCGTCTCGAGCGGTGCGGTCATCGAGCCAGTGCAGTCGACGAGTGCCCGTTCGGCCCGCCGGGCCTGGTCCTCGATCACCGACGTCGCAGATCGCATCGGAACGGCGACGCACACGAGGTCGTACGTCTCCTCGCCTCCCAGAGCGACCTGTGCGGCGTCGTCGAACTCGTCGGCGGCGGCCGCGGCCGCAGCCCGGTCGGCGTCGGCGAAGGCGAGCGACCCGTCAACGTACCGGGCGGCCCACCGTCCAACCGCACCGGCACCGACGATCAGGGCGTCCATCGTGGACCCATACCCGGTGGCCCGTCAAAAGAATTCGCCTGTCAGGAAAGGACTATACCCGGGGCACACCTGGGTGCGGGTATGGCCGAGGAGCCGACGGTCCTCGTCGTCGAGGACGAGCGCGATCTCGCCGATCTCTACGCGGACTGGCTCCGGGACGCGTTCGACGTCCGGACCGCCTACACCGCGGGGGACGCCATGGACGAGATGGACGAGACCGTCGACGTGGTCCTGCTGGACCGACGGTTGCCGGAGACCTCCGGTGACGAATTGCTCGAGCGGTTCCGGGAGGGAGGATACGACTGCAGCGTCGCGATGGTGACGGCGGTCGACCCCGACTTCGACATCATCGAGCTCGGCTTCGACGACTACGTCGTCAAGCCGATCGACCGCGAGGGACTCCACGGCGTCGTGGATCGGCTCCTCACGAGGAGCCTCTACAACGACGAGGTCCAGCGGTACTTCTCACTCGTCTCGAAGCGATCCACGCTCGAGGCGACGAAGACGCCGGAGGCCCTCTCCTCGAACGACGACTACCAGGCCCTCCTCGACGAGATCGACGAGATCGAGACGGACCTGGACGAGATCGTCGACCGCCTCACTGACGACGACTTCCGGGCCCTCGTCCAGGAGTTCTCCCCCGACGCCTAGAGCCGGAGCGACTCGGGGTAGTCTGTCAGGTTCTCGTACCCGTCCTCGGTGACCACGATCAGGTCCTCGATCCGCACGCCACCGACGTCCGGGTCGTAGAGGCCTGGTTCGACGGTGATCACGTTCCCCGGTTCCAGTTCCTCCCCGTGGCGACCGATCCGCGGGCGCTCGTGAACCGCGAGACCGACCCCGTGGCCGGTGCTGTGCGTGAACCCGGTGTCAGTCGATTCGTCGGTCCGGAGGGTCGGATATCCGGCCTCCTCGTAGACCTCGCAGGCCGCGTCGTGGACGGTCTCGCCCGTGACGCCGGGTTCCACGGCGTCCAGTGCCGCTCGCTTCGCCTCGGCAGTCAGGTCGTAGAACGCCTCGATTCGGTCGCTCGGCTCCCCGCGGACGAACGTCCGCGTCATGTCGGCGTGGTAGTGCGTGGCCTTGTCCCGTGGGAAGATGTCGACGATCACCGGCTCGTTCGCCTCGATCGGACCGCTGCCCTGCTCGTGGGGAACCGCGCTCTCGGGCCCGCTCGCGACGATCGTCTCGTCGAGCGCACAGCCCTCCTCAAGGAGCGTCGCCTCGATTGCGTGTCGCACCCGTTCGCTCGTCAGCGGCTCGCCGTCGAGGGTCAACACGCCGTCCTCGACCGCTGCCTCGGCGAGCAGGCGCTGAGCCTCGTCCATCGCCGCCTCGTTGGCGCGCTGGGCCTCTCTGACGTACGCGATCTCGGTCTCGGTCTTGACCGCCCGCGTACGCTCGACCGCGTCCGAGCGGTCCGGTTGGACCTCGATTCCCTGGTCCCTGAGGCCGTCGGCGGTCACGAGGGGAAATCGTCGATCGGTCGAGACGGCCTCGACGTCGAATTCCTCGAGGAAGCGTGCGATCGCCCGGTTGCGGCCCTCGTCCGAGCCGTACTCGTCGACCAGTGCTCGACCGTCGTAGTCGGCGTACTGCCGGACGGCGTCGGCGCGGCTCTGGGATTTCGCTCGCCCGTACTCCATCGTCGAGACGAGGAGGGCGATTCCCTCCGGTGTATAGAGCGTCACGAAGGGGTCGGGGGCGTCGAACCCGGAGAGGTAGCGCTGGTCGGGCGTCTCGGCGTCGGCGTCGATGAGGTGTCCGTCGAGGTCCCGCGAGGCCAGGGCCTCGTCGAGTCGCGAGAGATCGAGATCCATACCGTCGACCACCGGAGCCCCGACCAAAGGCCTACCGTCTCCGGAACCGACTTGACCCGGCCAGTCGAGAGAGCACACATGGACGTTACCGTATCCCAGTCCACTGTCGACGGCCGTGTCCGCGCGCCGCCGTCGAAGAGTTACACCCACCGGGCGATCCTGGCCGGGGGATACGCGGAGGGTGCACTGGTGCGACGGCCCCTCGTGAGCGCCGACACGCGGGCCACGATCCGTGCCGTGGAGGCCTTCGACGGGAGCGTCACCGAGCGGGACGGTGCCCTCGACGTGGAGGGGTTCGAGGGGCGACCGGACGTGCCCGACGACGTCGTCGACTGTGCGAACAGCGGGACGACGATGCGCCTCGCCACCGCTGCGGCGGCCCTCGCGGACGGGACGACCGTCCTCACCGGCGACGACTCGCTGCGCGACCGGCCCCAGGGTCCCCTACTGACGGCGCTCGATCGGCTCCACGCGACCGCCCGGAGCACGCGGGCGAACGGACGGGCACCACTGATCGTCGAGGGGCCGATGGCCGGCGGCAGGGTCGAGATGCCCGGAGACGTCTCGTCGCAGTTCGTGACCGCGCTCCTGATGGCCGGTCCGATGACCGACGAGGGGGTCCGCGTCGATCTCACGACCGCGCTCAAGTCCTCGCCGTACGTCGATATCACGCTCGACGTGCTCGAGGCCTTCGGGGTGGACGCGGAGCGGACCGGGGGCGGGTTCGCTGTGGAGGGGGGACAGTTCTACGAGCCGACGGAGGGCGAGTATACGGTGCCGGGCGACTTCTCGTCGGCGTCCTACCTCCTCGCAGCGGGAGCGCTCGCCGCCGAGGACGAACTGACCGTCACCGGTGCCTTCCCGAATCCTCAGGGGGACACCGCCATCGTGTCGATACTGGAGGAGATGGGCGGGGACGTGGACTGGGACCGGGACGACGGGATTCTCGCGGTGTCGGCGAGCCAGTTGCACGGCGCCACGGTCGACGTCGGGGACACGCCCGACCTGCTGCCGACGGTCGCCGTTCTCGGGGCAGCGGCGGACGGGACGACCCGGATCACGAACTGCGAACACGTCCGGTACAAGGAGACCGACCGGGTCTCGGCGATGGCCGAGGAACTCGCGAAAATGGGAGCGCGCGTCGAGGAGCGCCAGGACGAACTGCTCGTCCACGGCGGCGAGAGCCGGCTCGAGGGGGCCGCCGTCGACGGTCGCCGGGACCACCGCGTCGTCATGTCCCTGGCAATCGCCGCCCTCGTGGCGAACGGAGAGACGACCATCTCGGACGCGGACCACGTCGACGTCTCCTTCCCGGGGTTCTTCGACGTGCTCTACGACCTCGGTGCGTCGGTCGACCGATAGGACGGCCACCGTTGCACGTTCTGCAACACCTAAATGGCCACCACCCCGAGTGGACGGCAATGAACGGGAATCGCTTCGGTCGGCTCTTCCAGGTGACGACCTACGGCGAAAGCCACGGCGACGCGATGGGCGTCGTCGTCACGGGCTGTCCCGCCGGTCTGGAACTCGACGAAGAACAGATCCAGCGCGACCTCGACCGTCGCAAGCCCGGCCAGTCGAAGATGACGACCAGCCGGGACGAACCCGACCACGTCTCGATAAAGAGCGGGATCCAGGACGGCTACACCACCGGCACGCCGATCGGGATGACGATCGAGAACAGGGACGCCCGATCGGGCAAGTACGAACCCTTCGTCACGGCGCCGCGGCCGAGTCACGGCGACTTCACCTACTCGGCGAAGTTCGGCACGCGCAACTGGGGCGGCGGCGGTCGGTCCTCGGCCCGCGAGACCGTGAACTGGGTCGCCGCCGGGGCGATCGCGAAACAGATCCTCGCGACCCAGGGCGTCGAACTCAAGGCACACGTCAATCGAATCGACGACATCGAAGCCCCCGAGGTCTCCTTCGAGGAGATGGTCGAGCACGCCGAAGCGAACGAGGTGCGGTGTGCTCACCCGGAGACGGCGGCGGAGATGCGCGAGCGGGTCGAGGAGTACCAGCGCCGTGGCGACTCCATCGGCGGATCGGTCGCCTTCGAGGCCAGGGGCGTCCCCCGCGGCCTCGGTGCCCCACGCTTCGACGCGGTCGAGGCGAGACTCGGGCAGGCGATGATGGCCATTCCCGCGACCACCGCCTTCGAGTTCGGCCTCGGCCGGGCCGCGAGCGAGTACGCGGGCAGCGAGCGGAACGACGAGTGGACCTTCGACGAATCGGGCGATCCCGTCCCGGTCGAGAACGACCACGGCGGCATGGAGGGAGGCATCACGACCGGGGAACCAATCTACGGCGAGGTCACCCTCCACGCGCCGACGTCGATTCCGAAAGAACAGCAGACCGTCGACTGGGAGACCGGGGAAGAGAAGACCGTCCAGGTGACGGGTCGACACGACCCCGTCCTCCCGCCGCGGGCCGTCCCCGTCGTGGAGGCCGTCCTGGCGATCACCCTCGTCGACTTCATGCTCCTCGGCGGCCGGATCAACCCGGACCGGCTCGACGGTCGACCCGGGGAGTACGACACCCCCTACCACCCGAGCAGTCCCCGTAACGCCGACGACGAATAGCAAACGAGTTAGGGCGTCGGTGCGATGCTCGTGGCAGTCCCATGGGCCGTCCCCAACTCGATTCCCTCCTCTCGCCCGAACGGGTCGCCGTCGTGGGGCCGTCGGGCCGGATCGCCGACGTCGCCCCCGAAATCGTGGCCCTCGATACCGCCACCGTCGTCCGAGGTGCACGCGACGACTGGCTCGCCACCGCCGACCTGGCGCTGGTGACGGACGGAACGAACGTCGAGGCGACCGTCCCCGCGCTGATCGCCGTCGGCGTCGATACCCTCCTCGTGGCCGTCGACGTCCCCGATCGAACCTGGTTCGGATTCGTGGAGCAGGCGCTCGACGAGGGCGTCGAACTGCTCGGACCCGACGCCCGTCTCGGCCGTCCCGCGACCGGCCTCACCGCAGGGATTGGGGAGACGCTCGCAGGTGGGGCGGTCGCGGTCCTCACCGACGACGGTCCCACGCTCGACGCGTTGGTGGCGGAGGGGGTCGATCGATCGCTGGGCTTCTCCCTCGCCCTGGCGACGGGGCGCCATCCGACTGTCCGACCCGCCGACGTCGTCGGTTCCCTGGACGTGGACCGGGAGACGGACGTCGTCCTGATTCGACCGGAGCGGATCGACCGCGACCTCTACGGAGCCGCCGGTGGCGCGTCGGCCGACCTCTCGGTGGTCGTTCTCGCGCCGAAACGGGCCTGCACCGACGCGCCGATCGACGTCGGGCCGGCTCTTCGCGTCTCCCCGGCCGCGCTCCGCGACGCGACGCTCGCCCAGGCAGGCGTCGTGAGCGTCGATTCCGTGGATCGTCTCCTGGACCTCGCGCCAGCCCTCGCCGAACAACCACTCCCGGACGGCGACCGGGTGGTGGTCGTCTCGAACGCGGGCGGGCCTGGCGTGATGGCCACCGACGCGGTCGGAGCCTCGCGGCTCACGATGGCCGACCTCGCCGAGGCGACCGTCGAGCGCCTGGAGGAGGCCCTCCCCGACCGTGCCTTCGCTCGAAACCCGCTCGACCTCCTCGCGGACTCCGACATCGCCGCGTTCCGGGACGTCCTGGACGCGGTGTTGACCGACCCGGGCGTCGACGCCGCGGTCGTCATCTCGGCACCGAATCCGCTGTTCACGTTCGAGGAACTGGCGGAAATGATCGCCGACGCACGTTCTCGCCACGACTCGCCGGTCGTGACAGCCCTGATGGGGGGCGGGAGTACGGACAGCGCGGCGGCACGACTCAGGGAGGTGGGCATCCCGAACTACTTCGATCCGTTCCAGGCGGTGAGAGTGATCGCCGCGCTCGCGGATCAGCGCGACGCGGCCGCACGCAGGCGGGCGGACGTGGACGCATCCGTCGCGCTCCCGGTGGACGAGATCCGGACGGCCATCGACCGAATGGCGGACGCTCGCGACGTGGTGCGACTCGCCGGGATCCCGACCGAGTCCGACACCGGCGGCGTCACCGTCTCGATCGGTGCCACGCGCACGTCGTCACTGGGTCCGATCGTGGCGGTGGGCGTGACCGAGTACGCTGACGTCCTCGACGACGTCGCGATCCGCGTCGCGCCGATCGGGCCCGGGGAGGCCCACGACGCCCTCGAGGACCTCAGGGCGTCGCAACTGCTCGGCGGGGCGCGCGGAACGGCGGCCACCGACGTCGACGCCCTGGCCGACGCAATCAGTCGGGTCTCGGCGATCCCGTCGCCGGAGACCGGAATCGATTCCGTCCGGGTGACGGTCGCGGTCGGAGAGCGTGGGGTGTCGATCTGCGACGCCGACGTCCGGACCGATTACCAGTAGGCGGTCCGGGTCGCGCCGGTCCGAGAGGCACCCGCGCCAAGGACGGCGACCATCGCGAGAACGAGCAGCCCCAGCGTCATCGAGGCGCCGCCCGAGACGTCGAAGGCCCCCGGCAGCCCCAGCACGGCGACGATTCCCCAGACCACGATACCGACCGCGATCAGTCCCGCGAGGAGAGCGGACAGTCGCATGTCCACTTCGACGACCGGCCGCGCCATAAGTCTCGCCCGAACCCGCGAGGTTCAAGGCGATCAGGCGACGACGGACGGTCATGTCGAACGCCGGGCCGATCCTCGGAGGGGTGTCGCCGTGACGGTCGCCGTCGCTCTCGTGAATCCGCCGCGCGAGGGACTGGCCGCGTCCGAACTGGTGGAGACGACCGATCTGTCACCGGACGAGGGTGTCGCGCTCGCCGAGGCCGTCCTCGCCGACTTCTTCGAGATCATGGCCGAGACGAACGTGGACCTCCTGATCAACTACCCCGCCGCGGAGGATCTCCCGGTCGGCCACCGAACGGGCGATCCCGAGGGCGAGATCCGCGCGGTCGCGAGCGGCGTCCTCGACGACGACTCCCTCGAGTCCGTCAGATTCGAGGTGCAGGTCGGGTCGTCGCGCGCCGCCCGTGCCGGCAACGCGATCACGCACCTCCTTCGCGACGAGGAGGAGACCTCCGCGGCCCTGATCGACCATCGCGTACCCCTCCTCGAGCGATCGGTCGTCGACGAGGCAGCGATCAAACTCCGTCGCAGCGAGACGGTGATCGGTCCGGCGGCGGACGGCGAGTTCTTTTTCGCCGGCTTTCGCGACCCCATCGACTTCACCGATCTCTTCGCCGACGTCCCGATCAGGACGGTGGTGGACCGGTCGATCGCCGAGGGGCACGCTGTGGACTTCGTTCGTCGACGCGAGGTCCTGACCCACCCCCGCGACCTGCGAACCGTGGTCTCACTCCTGCGATCCCGTCGCGCCGCCAACCGGCGAGTCCCCGACCACACGATGCGCGCCGTGGACGAACTCGGGTTGCGGGTCGTCGACGGCGAACTCGGGATCGGCGAGGGCGACAACCGATAGGACTTAGAACGCCCGCCCGCAATCCCCGGCCGCGGTGAGGTAGCGAAGCGGCCCAACGCGCCTGCCTTGAGAGCAGGTGGCCTCACGGCCTCAGGGGTTCAAATCCCCTCCTCACCGTGTTGCTCCGAGCAATTACGCGAGGAGCAACCGGTGTGGGATTTGAACCCTGCCAGTCGCGCACAGCGAGCGAAGTGAGCGAGCACGTCTGGCTCCGGTTCAAATCCCCTCCTCACCGCTTCTTCGACGCCCTGGGAGAAGAACGGGTGAGGGGTTTGAACGCTGTCGGACGGAGTCCGACTGAAGTTCAATGTCCGGCACTGTTCAGAGATGTCATTCTGCACGAACCCGGTATGTCGGCCGCCTCCGAAGGCTCCCTCGCGCGCTACGTCGCCAGGCGGCAGGCCGTCCGGCTGCTATCTATTCCGTCGGAATCGCCCGGGCTTCGACCCTCGCTGCGCGCGCCTTCGACGTGCGTGCGAGTTGGTTCGAGAGGGCGTTGCTGTCTCGTCATCACGAAACACGCACCGCGTCTTTCGAATGATCTCGCTAGTCGACCGCTCGGCTCCGTTCGAATTCCCACCCGACGCCGGTTAGTTCACCGGCTTCCGCTCATCAGAACAGCGCCACCAACTGTCGATGGAATTTTCAAAACCAGTTGTGACATTGCGACGTATATAGCAGGTAACGCAACAATCGTTCCGTTCAGCGAGGGATACTTTAGAGGTCACCATTTTCTCGGCGTTGTCAACCGCGGCCGAAGTAACAGATTGCGGAACAGGAGACCATGGCTACAGAAGTCGAAAAACAAGAATACAAACGACCCACAGAGGGAAGGGATGGACTCACCGAGAATTAGGAAAGTATCCGGGGGGATATTGATATCGATCCGGTCCTACAATAAAGGGCAATGTTCAGATAAGCTGATTCCAGGTCCACGCTAACGCGAGCAACCAATTTTCTGCCGTTTTCGGATCAGCGTAACTAAATGTATTGTAGAATTGGTTGGTTCTACGTTTTATCCCTTGAAGGATATGTCCGACGGGATTACGTTCACCAAACGTTTCATGGCGAAAATGCATGCCGAGTTCGAACAACCCGGCATGCAGTCAGGGCGCACCACGACGAAAAAATCGGCGTCATCGACGTCGTGTTTCTCTTTTAATTCACGGAGAAACACCTTCGTCAACGCCGTAGTTCTGGACGGATAGAGCGCCAAATACAGGATTACGTTGGTTTCAACATCGACCGCAGAATACAGCCAGAACCGCTCATCGTTGACCTTGACGACCGTCTCGTCGAGGGCGATTTTCTCAGTATCTCGACCGCCCCGCGGTTCGAGATCCGCCTTCTGTATCCAGTTGTGGACGGTTGATCTGGCACGAAAATTCCTAAATTATCGGCTCTGTTGAAATCCTCGGAGGGTTACAGGTTCACATAGTAGTCTGATCGTA
>JBDGUD010000052.1:0-12511 GCA_042216165.1 Halanaeroarchaeum sp. | reverse complement strand
CTCGAAGGTTTCCTGGTCGCTGAAGAAGGCAGCCGTGCCCGCCCCACCGAGCGCGGCGCCTGCACCGAGCGCGCCGAGACTTCCCAGCATCTTCCGCCGGGTCAGATCGAATAGTTTGTCATCGTCTGTCATTGTTTCACGCGCCCGGGTTTCCCGGGCGTAGTCGGTGAGTGGTGCCGTACCCCCTTTTATATACATTGACTGATAGGAGCGAACGGAGACCGTACATTCGCTACATTCGACGTTGAAGTGGTGTAGCCGGCGTATATTCGCTTCCCGGCACCCCGAGAACGGCGTATATGCTCGGACTATTGAGGTGTGTGGTGGGGGTACGCGTCACGTACTGCGCTCCCGTCAGGACGCGTCGGGATGATCGATCTCGAGGAGGCGCGACCCGCACTCGGTGCACTCGACGGCGACGACCTGGTACTCGCGGCAACAGGACTCGACGACGTCCTCGGTCATGCGCACCGGCGCCCCGCATTCGGGGCAGACGTCGAGGAAGAGCCGGAGGCTCCCCAGAACCGACGCACGCTGGGCGGCGTCGAGCGACTCCCAGCCGGCGACGCGACCGGGGAGGAGTTCGGCCCCCGCGACGTCCGCGTAGAAGGCCGCGGACGACTCCCACGTGCCGACGCGGCGCGCGTCCACGAACATCGCGAAGGCGTCGTCGAAGGCCCGGTACTCGATGCGCTCCGGATCCACGTCGAGGACGCCTGCGAGGGCGTCGCGGCCGCTGGCGCGGGTGCGCACCTCGTCAATCCGCGAGAACCAGGGCTCGCGGAAGTCGGGGTCGAGACAGAGGTCGGACCCGTCGGGACACTCGGTGACGACGTCCGCCCGCCGGAGAAGGGTCTCGAGGTCGACCGTCGGCCGATCGCCGTTCGTCGACCGGAGCGTCGGGTCCTTTCCGAAGGCCGCGAGCACGACGGTGGGGAGGTACCGTTTCGTGAGCGTCGGCGTTCCGGGGACCAGGTAGCCCCGAAGGTAGATGGAGCCGAGCGCGAGGGCCAGGAGCCCGAGGGCTAGCCAGGGCGCGAAGAGGACCCAGACGGCGGTCGCGATCACCGCAGCGAGGACGAGGTTCACGGCCGTACAGGGGGTACAGCGGTTCTCCCCCGTGTACTCCGGCCGGCGCAGGGCGTCGACGAGCGAGCCCGCTGGCGTGGACATACGGGAAGACAAGGGGACGACGGCCAGTAACTACTCGCTCCCTAGACGCGAGTAGGGAGCGATTAGCGGGACCATGGGCCGGTCGGCACCCGATGGGGCGAACAGGCGGTCGAAACGACCCGCGAAGCGGTGACCGCACGATCGCGATCGCTTCGCGGCGGCGGGTCAGGTCACGCACCGGGGTTGACCGGGTCTTCCTGATAAACCCTCGCCTGAACCCCCGACCGTCGGCGGAAACAGGTATCAGGGGCGACCACGTAGCGCGTCTCGAATGCGATACGACGCGGTCCTGTTCGACAACGACGGCGTGTTGACCCACCTCACGGAGCGGCGACTGTTGCGCCGGGCCGTCGAGCGGGCCTTCGACGAGAGCGGCGTCGAGGACCCCGACCCCGCCGACGTCGAGGGCCTCCTCGTGGGCGTCGACCCCGAGACGGTACACGCGATCGGGTCCGACTACGGGGTCGATCCGGAGCGATTCTGGCGGCGCCGCGACCGGTACGCCTCGCGACTCCAGCGCGAGGCCATCGAGGCCGGTGAGAAGCCGCTGTACTACGACTTCGACGCCGTCCTGGACCTGCCGGGGCCGCGGGGCATCGTCTCCTCGAACCAGCATCCGACCATCGAATCGATCGTCGAACACTTCGGGATCGAGGATCACTTCGAGACGTACTACGGACGGGAGATGTCCGTCGAGGGCCTCAGACGGAAGAAGCCCGCGACGTACTACCTCGACAGGGCCGTCGAGGACCTCGCGGCGACGAATCCGGTGTACGTCGGCGACAGCGAATCCGACGTGGTCGCCGCCGAGAACGCCGGAATGGACGCGGTGTTCGTCCGTCGCCCCCACCGGGCCGACAGTTCGTTGGCGGTGGAACCGACGGCGGAAATCCGCTCGCTCAGGGAGTTGCCGGAGGTCCTGAACGGCGCGCCGTAGGCTGGCACGACGTCGGCGTGCCGGTGACCAGCACGTCGTCGGCGTGCCGGAGAACAGAACGGCCCCATTTTCGACGAACGTAGTGAGGAAGACGTGGGAGCCAGAGAGACGACGTGTCGTTTCTCGACGATCCGGTCACTGGTAGCTCTGGTAGAGGAGGACGACGACGGCGACGCTCGCGAAGAGGTCGGGGAGGAACGTGAATGGACCCAGGCCGGTGCCGCCGCGGAACCCGAACAACACCTGGACCGCGGGATTGGCCGAGACCGCGTACAGCAACAGCGCGACCGCGAAGAGGAGGAGACTGCCCGTGAAGCGGGTGGGCAGGTCCCGGTAGAGACCCAGATAACTCCAGGTCAGCGCGAGCAACGCGAGGACGTTGAACGTCGATATGAACAGTCGCGCCTGGAAGAAGGCCTCGTTCGGGGGGTGCATCCCCATCCCCGGCCCGCGAACGGTCGGTTCGACGAGCGTACTGACGACGGCGCTCGCGATCAGTGCCCCCGCCACCACGAGACCGACGCGCCGGAGCGGTGAGCGGTCAGTCATCGACATCACCCAGGTCGGCGGCCTCGACGATGTCGTCGAGGACGTCCACGTTCGCCTCCATCCGATCCGACAGGAAGTACATCGTGCCGTACCCCCCGCCGACGGTGGTCACCACGTCGTGTTCGGTCAGGAGGTCGAGGTGGTGACGCACGGTCTTGTAATCCAGGTCGAGGGCTTCGGCGAGTTGGTTGGCGTTCATCGGTTCACGGTCGAGGGCCCTGATGATGCGGAGGCGGTTCTTGCCGCCGCGCGAACCACCGAGTAACCACCAGAGCACCTTGCGCATCGACTACGTTCGGATTCGGGTGACGGTCCTATATACGTGGGTGATGCCGGCCTACTGGAGACAGGACCCGTCCTGGGCGCCGAGGGGCCCGTGCCCCGTCATCGGACCGGACTGGGGTCCAGCACCGTACCCGCGACGGTCGTCGGTGGGCCCACGCGGCGCGTCGGTGGGACCGAGACCGAGGGGTTCACCGACGTCGATCCCGAAGGACTCCAGCTGGTCGTGGACCACCGTCTGTATCTCCTGGCGGTCGGCACCGTCGGCCAGCGCCGACGCGACGGCCTCCTGGATGGACGCCACCTGCGCGTCGGTCAGATTGTATCGTTCCTGCATTCTGTCGAGCCGCCAGTCGTCGGCGGTCCACGGGTTGTTCGTCCCGTCGAGCGGACGGTCGTCAGCGGGCTGCGCGGCGAAGCCGGCGCCCTGGGCGGCTGCCGTCCCCACCATGACCAGCGCGGCCACGGCAGCGACGAGGGCAACGAGTGTGTATTTCATCGTGGTCATCTCTGCAGCCCGAGAGACGGTGCGAGTGGGCATATTCATTTCCCGAAATTGATCTCGAATTAAACCCACATCCGGCCCGGATCGGACCCAAATTCCTCTCGGTTAACCGGTCGATCAGAAGAAGACCTGCATCCGGTACCCCTCCCACAGGTCCGACTTCTCGGATCCGAGGACGATCGTCTCGCCGTTTCGTATGGTCGCCGCCCCGTCCCGGATCGGGCTCGACTCCACGTAGATGGTGGCGGTCCGGTGCTCTGGAACCACGGTCGCGGTGGACCCGTCGATGGACACGGTGGCGTGATGAGGGTCGACCCCGTCCAGCAGGCGGTCGATGTTCTCGACGCCGCCCCGGTTGCCCCAGGGTTCCGCGACGGGTGCGCTCACGTCGCCCGCGGTCCCGAGCGTGAACGCCCGCGACTCGGGGAACGCCAGTTTCTCGGTCTGCAGGTCGTAGACCGCCGGGGTGCGCATGGAAACGGGCGTACGCGCCCGGCCGTCATAGTGATACCGGCTCCGACAATCCGTCCGACCCGCCGGCTCGCGTGACAGCACGGCCGTGGATTTATCTCGCTTTACCCCGTACCGCCGACCGAATGAAACGCGAGTCCGTCGAGTCGAGCATCATCGAGAGCGTGGGCTACGACCCCGACGAGGAGGTCCTCGAGATCGAATTCAAGGAGGGCGGCGTCTACCGCTACCGCGAGGTCCCGGAGTCCGTCTATCGGGGACTGCTCTCGGTCGACTCGCACGGATCGTATCACGCGGAGCACATCAAGCACAGCTACCCCTTCGAGCGCGTCAAGTGAGGGGCCGGGGAGGACCGTCGGATCTTCACTTCGCGGCGACCTGTTTCGCCCAGGCTTCCCGCCAATCGACCATGTGTTCTTTGAGCACGTCGTAGCCGAACTGAACCGGCTCGTCGGGCACGTGGGCGTACTGGCGGAACTCCTCGGGGAGCGAGGCGTTCGAGACGGTGGGGATGCCGACGTTCTTCACCGCCGTCGTCCGCTGGATCTCCGGGTCGAGCATGAAGTTCGCGAACGTGCGCACCAGTTCGTCGCGGTCGGTGGTCGCGAACTTCGCCAGGCCGTCGACGTAGGCGTAGCCCTGGTCGTTCAGGAATCCGATCTGGTGGCGAGCCATGTTCTGGTCCTGGTTCGCCGCGTAGACCTGGTCGGTCGAGTAGGAGACCACCATCGAGGCCTCCTCCTGCATGTAGGCGTTGTAGGCGCTCGACCAGGAACCGAGGACGTGGACCCCGTTGTCCATCAGTCGCGACCAGTAATCGAGGTAGGCGTCCCGGCCCACGGTGTGGACGCTCCAGAGCAGGAAGAGCAGGCCCGTCGTCGTGCTCTGGGGATTCGCGAGCAGGAGCTGGTCGTCGTACTCGGGGCGCGTCAGGGCCTCGAACGTCCCGGGTTCGGACACGGCCGTCTCGTCGTAGACGATCGCCACGTAGGAGGCGCCCGTGGGGAGCACACGACGTTCCGGGTCGAAGTGGTAGACGTCCTCGATGTTGCGCTCGTTCTCGATCTGCGAGGTCCGAAACCCATCGAAGAGGGGTTTGTCGAGTTCGAGGTCGGCCCTGACGAGGGCTTGCGGGGTCACGCCGAGGTAGGCGTCGGCCTCCAGGGGCGCGCCCTGTTTGCGCCGCTGGATGAAGTCCGTCAGTTCGTTCTTCCTGATGACCCACTCGAGTTCGTAGTCGGTCCGTCGCTCGAACTCGGACTTCACGAAGTCGCCAGCGCTGGTACTCGGGGCGTCGACGTAGGCCTGGTAGGTCCCGACCCGGATCGTGTCGAAGGAGGACCCGCCAGGACTCCCGAGACAGCCCGCGAGTGCCATCGACGTCGCGCCGCCGGACCCCAGCAGGAAGCGCCGACGGGAGAGGGTTCGCGTCATCGGTCGCTCCTCGCCTCCCGACCGAGGTGGTCCTCGACCATCGTCACCTTGTCCCCGGCAGCGAGGGTCTCCTCGCGGAAGTGATCGACCGTCAACGTCGTCAGCGTCCGCGATGCGTCCATGGCCTCCGTCGCGGCCCGCGCCGCCTCGAAGACCTCGCCCAGGTCGTCTGCCTCGATGGTGGTCTCCATCGGATGCGTCTCGTAGCGGACCTCCTGGTCCTCGAGTGCGTCGATGGCCTTCGCGATCTCGCCCTCGAAGTCCACGGTCGGGTCGTCGACCGGTGACACGCTCAACATGGCGGTGACCGTCATGTTCTGACGTGGGAATTCTCGAGTAATAACACTTGGTTTTACGGCCGGGGCCGCTGGCGACGGTCAGTCTCGTGCGACCGGGACGTGGACCGCGAAGGTGACCGACGGGTCGCCGGGGTCGAATCCCGGGTCGTAGACCTCGACCTCGGGGCCCATCGCCAGCGCGTATCCGGATTCCTGGAGCCACTCCCCGTGGACCCACTGCATCGTCTCCTCGATGTCCGCGAGGCTCGTCTCGAAGACGGCGTACTGCGATTCCGGAACGTCGACCGTCGCGAAGTCGTCCGGTGGCGTCGCGTCCGGAGCAGCCCTGACCCCCGCCACGTACTCGAATTCACCCGTCTCGGGGTCACCACCGTAAGAGACGCCGTAGGCCTGCTGGCCGTCGGCGACGGGCGTCAG
The DNA here is from genome assembly GCA_042216165.1 of Halanaeroarchaeum sp. Classification (GTDB taxonomy): domain Archaea; phylum Halobacteriota; class Halobacteria; order Halobacteriales; family Halobacteriaceae; genus Halanaeroarchaeum. Next base: position 6,444 of record JBDGUD010000052.1, on the reverse strand, counting down.
GGCGTCCCACGACTCGTCGACGCGTTCCCAGAGTTCGGCCAGTTCGCCCTGCTGGTTCGTGCCCTCGTAGTGGATCCCCACCACGGTGAAGCCTCCACCGTCCACGATCTCGGGTTCCCGCATGGAACCAGCATCGACGGCCCCCCGTTTACGTGTTGTCCCGCCGGTCAGTCCGTCGAGACGGGATCCGGGCGATACCCGCGGCTGATGGCCTTCCACTCGCCCGTCCCGAACCGGTAGGCGTTGATGATGGCCGGCACGAGCGTCTCCCCGAAGAAGGAGCCGTAGACGCCCCACAGTCCGAGCGGCGTCGTCGCCCCGAGGTAAATCAGGGGAATCGACACGCCGAACATGCCCAGCGCGCGGCTGTAGAAGGGCCAGCGCGTGTCCCCGGTCGCGTCCAGCGCGCCCGCGATGGCACTCGTGACCCCCTGCGGAACGATGGCGAGCGACGCGGCGTAGACCATGCCGACCGCGATCGGGATCGACGGATCGGTCGGGGAGCCCACGAACAGGGAGACGGCCTGCGGCGCGAACGCGACCACCACGCCCGCCGCGACGACGTAGGTCGCGGTCGAGAAGACGGTGATCTCGATCCCGTAAGCCTCCGCCAGGTCTTCCTCGCCGCGTCCCAGGTGCTGGCCGACGAGGCTGCTCGCCGCGAGGCCGAAACCCCATCCGGGCGTGTTCATCAGGCCCCAGAGCCGGCGCGCGATGATGTAGGCGGCGACCACGGTCGGGCCGAAGAGGCCGACGAACGCGAGGGCAGGAAACCGCGCCACCGTCCACACCGAGTTGCGGCCGATGACGGGCGTTCCGATCTCGATCAGGTCCCTCGCGGACTCCCGATGGAGGTACCGACCCCGTGCCGACACCGCGATGGGGAACGACCCGACGCCAGGGAGCCGACCCCGCGTCAGCCCGATCGCGAGACCCGCAGCCACGAAGACGTTCGCGAGGACGGTTCCGATGGCGGCACCGACGACTCCCAGCCCGAGACCGAAGATGAACACGGCGTTGAGCACGATGTTCGCGACCGCACCCCCGCCGCGCAACACCATGGGGGTCCAGGCGTCGTCGGTCCCGATGAGCGCCCGGCTCCCGATGAGGTTGAGGGCCGCGAACGGGACCCCCAGGCCGACGATCCGCAGGTACGCCGCACCGTAGTCCACGACGGCGGGCTCGTTGCTGAGGAGTGCGATCAGTGGCCGGGGATACGACCAGAAGACCGCGGCGATGGGCACCGTGACTGCGAGGACGAGGACGGCACTCGTCCGGATCGCCTGCCCGGCCATGTCGAACCGGCTGGCCCCGTAGCGCTGTGAGACCAGGGCGATGGTTCCCGCGGCGATCCCGCCACCGACGCTGAACGCCACGCCCCAGTAGGGACCGGCGTAGCCGACCCCCGCGATGGCCGTCGGGCCGAGCGCGATTCCCACCATGGCGACGTCGGCGGCGGCCTTCGACATGCGGGCCAACCCGGTGACGATGCGGGGCCAGGCGAGGTCGACCGTCTCCCGGACACGGTCCCGGGATACCAGCCCCGCCCGGGCCAACGCGCCGCCGATCCACACGAGGAGGGCTCCGAGGGGATTCGGAACGCGGGGCACGTCTCGACCTTCTCTACAGACGAGTATAGGGGTTCGGAAATCGGATCCTGGCGATCAGAAGTCGGCCAGCGTGGACTGGTGGCGATCGAGGGCTCGTGCCTCGTAGCCGTACTCCGTCGCGAGGTGGTCTGCGAGCGTCACCGCGAAGCCGTGCTGCGTGTAGACGCGCTCCGGATCGACGTCCCGAACCACCTCGACCAGTTCGTCGAAGTCGCAGTGGTCGGAGAGGACGAAGCCCTCGTCGTAGCCGCGTCGGTAGACGAACGACTGGTCGGTCGCCCAGCCCGAGAATCCCGCGGTGAGGGCATCGTGACGGTCGACGAGAGACTCGATCCAGGAGAGCCGCGCGGTCTGCATCGGTATCACGAGTGCGTCGCCCGGGAGCAGATCCACCTCGGCGTCGTACCGCTCGGCGGGAAAGGAGACGTCGAGGCGGTCCGCGACGATCCGGTTCAACCGTTCGACGGCCCCGGTGACGAACACCCGGTTCCGGGGGGAATCGGCCAGGATTCGCTGGAGTTTCTGCGCGCGACCCAGGGCGTACCCGAAGAGCAGGACCACGCGATCCATCGTGTCCGCCAGCCAGTCCCGGATCGCCCCGACGACGGCGGCCGTCCGGGGGAACCGGTAGTCGGGACGGCCGTACGTCGCCTCGATCACCAGGACGTCAGCGTCCACCGGTTCGAACCCGGACAGGTAGAAGCGATCGCGTGTGCTGCAGTCGCCGGTGTAGAGGACGCGTTCGCCGGTCTCCGGATCGGTGAGAGCCGCTGCCCGCGACCCCGCGACGTGGCCCGCCTCGATCAGATCGACGGCCGGATGATCCACCGGCGTGGGTCCGCCTCCGTCGCCCCGGACCGCGGCGAGGGCGGCCGTCGTCTCGGAGGCGATCACCCGCTGGGCGGACTCGACCATGTGGTCGCCGTGGGCGTGGCTGACCACGGTCGCGTCGCCCGCGCCGGCCCCGTCGAGGACGACGGTCTCACCAGACGCGAATTCGATCTCGACGCCGTCCCGCAACCGGACGTCGGCGCTCACGCCCACGAGTAGTCGGGTCGGGCGAATAGGCGTTGCCCCGATCGGGCCGGCACTCGCGTCGGTCCACCAGGGCCGGCACTCGCGTCGATCCACCGGACCGGCGCTGGCGTCCGCGGTCGGTGCTGCACCGATAGCGGTCGGTGTTGCCCACCTTGGCAGTCAGTTCTGCCCGCGATAGAGCCGACGGACGCGCTCGCACGCGTCAGCGTCGGCCGGAGCCAGGTCCTCGCGGATCGCCTCGAGCCGGGGAAAGCGCAGGGCGAACCCCGAATCGTACGTCGGGGACTCCTGTATCTCCTCGTACTTCACAGTCAGTACGACCTCCGGGCGCAGCTGGGCCTCGCGACCGTCGACGGTCTCGATGAGGGGTTCGACCAGGTCGGTGAACGCCTCGAGTTGGGCGTCTGTGAACCCGGTGTGCATCCGGCCAACCTCCCGGAACTCGCCGTTCTCGCTCCGACAGGCGAGGTAGGGGCGGCCGAGGTAGTCGCTCTTGCGCCCCTCGCTCCACTTCGCGCGGGTCACCACGAGGTCCAGGGGCTCCATGGTCGGTTTGACCTTCAGCTGGTAGCCCACCCGCGAGCCGGGCTGATAGGTCGCGTCGAGGTTCTTCACCATGACGCCCTCGTGGCCCGCTGCCAGGGCGTCCTCGTAGAACGACTCCGCCGCGTCCAGGTCGGCCGTTCGGCGGTGCCTCGCGCGCTCGATCCGGCCGTCGACGGGTCGAAGGATTCCATCGAGGGCGTCGAGCCGGTCGGCGAGAGGCTCTTCGAGCCGTGACCGTCCGTCGAGGGAGATGAGGTCGAAACAGTGGACGCGTGCGGGGACCGTCTCGGCCATCGTGGCGATGTCCTCGGTGCGCTTGATGCGCCGCGACAGCTCCTGGAACGGGACCGGCGAACCCGTGTCGGGATCGTATCCGACCACCTCGGCCTCCACGACGAACGCCTCGGCGTCGATCCCCTCCTCGACCGCCTCGACCACGTCCGGGAACTGGCGCGTGACGTCCTCGAGTCGCCTGGTGAACACGCGGATCTCGTCGCCGCGGCGGTGGAGTTTCGCGCGGATGCCGTCGTACTTCGTCTCGAGGAGTGCCGGTTCGCCGTCGCCTGCCAGATCGTCCAGCGCCGCCGACAGGTCGTCTGCCTTCCTGGCGAGCATCGGTTTGACCGGCCGGAAGACCTCGACGTCCAGGTCCGCGAGTCCCGCACGGCCCGCCGTCCGGGCGCGTTCGGCCACGACCGCGAAATCGTTGGTGACCTCGTACGCCCGCTGGATCGCCTCGACCGCCTCCTCCGAGCCGTCGAGGTACGCGTCTGCCAGGGCGTCGCGAACGATGCCCTCGCCGACTCCCAGGCGCATCGCCCCGACAACCGTCCGGACCACGTACTTCGCCTCGCGCGGGTCCGCGTCGGAGACGAGGCCGGCGATGGCGTCGATACGGCGCTGCTGGCTGCCGGCCCCCTCGTACGCGGCCACCGCTTCGAGCGTATCGTAGACGCGGTCGACGGTGAGCGGCTCCGTGACGAGAGTGCGCTGTGTGCGCTCTGCCACTGCCGTCGCCGCCGCGTCCCCGAGGTCGCCCGCCTCCCGCCACCAGTCCTCGATGCGATCCTCGTCGATGCCGGTCGCCTTGGAGACGGCCTCCCGGGCGAGAGCGGTCGAGACGCCGAGGTCGCCGGACTCCCAGGGCGCGAACACCCGTCCACGCACCAGTTTGACGACGACGGGGAGCAACTCCACGTCGACGTCCGCGAAGAGGTCGGCCAGGATGCGCCGCTTCTCCAGGGTCGCTTGCGTGTCCGTGAGGTCCTCGTAGACGTCGACAAGGACCGCGTACTCCATCGGAGAGCGATAGGGCGGGCCGGCGGGAAAGTCTGCCGGCCGGTGGCACGACCGTGTCACGCGGTACCGTCACCCCGACACGGTTTTAGGGGGGTCGGACCGTAGTGATGCTGTGAGCGAAGAGACAGGGCGCCGGAACCTACGGATGCCCAACGAGGACGAGTTATTCGCAGTGGTGACTCAGCACAACGGCGGCAACCACGTCCGCGTGCGATGCGAAGACGGAGAGAACCGCATGGGCCGGATTCCCGGCCGGATGAAGTACCGCACCTGGATCAACGAGGGCGACGTGGTCCTCGTCGAGCCCTGGGACTGGCAGGACGAGAAGGCCAACATCGAGTGGCGGTACGACAGCCAGGACGCGGACCAGCTCCGCCGCGAAGGGCACATCGACTGACGACACCTCGTTTCTGACCGACCTGACCGCCGCCGAGCGACGCCTATTCCTCGAGACGCGATTCGACGTCCTCGATCCGCTCGTCGAGCGCCTCGACCCGCGAGTCGATGCCCTCGACCTGGCCGCGCCGGCGGCGGAGCGCCCACACCACCACGGCCACGAGACCCAGTGGAACGGCCAGCAGCAACAGGACGACGAGGAGGATGACGATCAGTTCCACGCCGCCGGGCACCTGGAGGGGCACGAACATGCCCGAACCGACGGCGTGGCTCACCATCACTGTCGCGCACGCTTCTCTCTCGCCGGGAACGGCGGTCGCTCCCCCCGCTCTCCAGTACGAGTCTCGTGGAAAAACCAAGATCCAGTCGCCGTCGGGCGACGGTGGGACCTTGCTCAGACGCGAACGACGTTGGTCGCGCGCGGGCCCTTGGGGGCGTCTTCGATGTCGAATTCGATGTCTGTACCTTCAGTCAGGTCCTCACCGCCGACGTCCTCCATGTGGAAGAACACGTCCTCCTCGGAGTCCTCAGTGTCGATGAAACCGTAACCGCCTGTGTCGTGGAAGAAATCCACCGTACCGTTTACCATTTGCAACTGTCCGAACGCCGGGGCCACGGTTAAGGGTTCCGCATCTGTTCGCAAAATCGACGAGATTGAAAACGAACGTTCAGTATTTTCTGAAAATTTTCGTATTCGACCACGGACGCGCGACGATTCGGTCGATCGGTGCCACATTGGACATTCCGGGCCGGCGGGCACGGCGAACCGGACAATCTTTCCCCCCCATTCCCTTCGCTCTCCATTCCCCTCGCTCTCCATTCCCCTCGCTCCCGGACCCCACCGTGGCCAGTCGACGCCCCTTTCCGTCCCCGCGACTGTGTCGAGACGTGGATTCACAGGACGTCCGTCGGCAGTGGGCCGAACGCACCGGCGAGTACTCCCCGGAGTACTACGCCTACTACGGCCCGGACGAGACGAGCGAGGCGATCCGCTCGATCCTCGCGGACCGCGTCGGCCGGTCGGCGTCCGTCCTCGAACTTGGTTGCAGTTCGGGACGGCACCTGGCGGCGCTCCGAGACGACGGCTTCGACGACCTGGCGGGTGTCGAGGTCAACCCCGACGCTTTCGCCGTTATGGAAGAGCACTACCCGGACCTCGCGGAGGCGGGGACGTTTTTCGACGGTGCCATCGAGGACGTCCTCCCCCGGTTCGACGACGGCCAGTTCGACGCGATCTTCTCCGTGGAGACGCTCCAGCACGTCCATCCGGACGCAGCAGGGGTTTTCGAGGACGTTGCCCGGATCACGGGGGACGTGCTGATCACCGTCGAGAACGAGGGATCGCCCGGCGAGCGCGGAACGGACGACCCCGGCGTGAACTACGTCCACGACGAGTTTCCCATCTACTACCGCGACTGGAGCGCGCTGTTCGCCGACCTGGGGATGGACGAGGTGGCGACGGAGGAACAGGACCGAGACACGCGACGGGTGTTCCAGACGGCGGACGGCTGAGGCGTCTGTTCGCGTCAGACGTCGGGAGGCCTCGGCACTCATA
>JBDGUD010000056.1:0-13467 GCA_042216165.1 Halanaeroarchaeum sp. | reverse complement strand
GAATCGTGATGGCTCCCGGGAGCCGGGGCGAACGCCTTAGTGGGGGCCACCGGTACCGGTTCGATACATGGCCGAGGACGGAATCGGGACGCGCGAGGCGGTCTCGTTCGCGCTCGGGGGCATCATCGGCGGGGGCATCTTCGCGGTCCTGGGGGTCGTAGCGGAGGTCGCCGGGCCGACCGCGTGGATCGCCTACCTGGTGGCTGGCCTCGTCGTGGCGGCGACGGGGTACTCCTACCTGCGACTGAACGAGTACGGCGACCGGACGACGGGGGCCGGCGGGGCGGTGACCTTCCTCGAGGAGTTCACCGACCGGCCGACCGTGGCGGGGATGGTCGGCTGGACGCTGCTCGTGGGGTACGTGGGCACCATCGCGATGTACGCCTACGCCTTCGGGGCGTACTTCGGCGCGCTGTTCGGCCTGACGACCCTCCCGGTCGTGGGCCTGCCCGCGCGGCCGGTCCTCTCGGTGCTCGTGATCGTCACGTTCGTCGGGATCAACGTCCTCGGGGTGCGGGAGTCGGGCCTCGTCGAGGACGTCCTCGTGGCGGTCAAACTGCTGGTCGTCGCGGCCTTCGGGGTGGTGGGCGTCTGGTACGGCGCCGCCCACGGCCGCCTCGCGTTCGGGGTCGCGGAGACGCTCGCGAACCCCGTGGGGCCGATCGTCGCGGCCGGGGTGGCCTTCGTCTCCTTCGAGGGGTGGCAACTGCTGTTCTACGACCAGGAGCGCATGGCGACCCCGTACGAGACGCTCCGGACGGCGGTCGGCGTCTCGATCCCGGTCTCGACGCTCGCGTACGTCCTGGTGGCGTTCGTCACGCTCAGTCTGGTCAGCAGGGAGGCGGTGGCGGCCCACCCGGACCTGGCGCTCGCGATCGCGGCGCGGCAGTTCGCGGGCGAGGTCGGCTACGTCGCCATCGGGGTCGCGGCGGTCGCCTCGACGGCCAGCGCGATCAACGCCACGCTGTTCAGCACCGCGCTGTTCGCCAGGGGGCTGAGCAGCGACGACCTGCTCCCCGATCAGATCGCACCCACCCGCGCGGCGGGCGTGCCGACGAAGACCCTCCTGGTCGTCGGCGGGTTCACCGTCCTGTTCGCCGCCTACGGGAGCCTCGCCGCGATCACCGAGTTCGCGTCCCTCTCGTTCGTCGTCGTGTTCGGGATCGTCAACTGGCTGGCGTACGCCCGCGGGCCGGGGGACCTCCGGGCCGTCCCGCTGTTCGGTCTGGCCGGGACGGCGGCCTTCCTGCCGCTGTTCGTCTGGCACCTCTACCGCGCGCAGTTCGCGGTGTTCGTCCTCGTCCTCGCCATCGCGGTCGCACTCCTCCTCGTCGAGGGGCTCTACTTCGAGCGCGAGGAGGTCCGGGCCGGTCTCCGGAGCGTCGAGAAGCGCCTCTGATCCGTCTACTCGTCGTCCCAGGTCCGCCGGTCCACGTTGTAACTCCCGCACTTCGGACACGAGTGGTACTGCACCGAGAGCGCCGCCCCGCACTCCCGGCAGACGTAGGGCGGTTCCTCCCCCTCCCCCGCCCCGAGGACCTCCGACAGGAGGGACAGACCACGAAGTGATTTCATCGGGGACGAACCTCCGATCGCCGGCACCATAACACCCCCAGACGTTTCATGCAGGTGGGCGGTCGGGAGACGAACGCCCTCCGCGACGGAGAGCCCCCACGACGGGATGAGCGATGCTCGCCGCCCCCGCTCGACCCCCGGCCATTTCCCGTCGGTCGCCGGCCGACGAAATCCGCAGTTTACCCGGCGGAATCACGCCCTCGCGATGCGTCTCGCGATCGGGAATCTGTCGCGGGCGGGCACCGTTCGGCGCGGTCGATCACCTTTCGTCCGTCCGATCGAGCGAAACCGCGGCGCGCAACAGGTCGTACCCGATCGCGGTCCACGCGAGACCGACCGGGAGCATCGCCCCGACAGACGACGCCGGGGCCGGGACGAGTCCGCCCACGACCGGCACCCCGACCGGGACCCCGACGAGGGCGACGCCGAGCCAGTGCCTGCCCCTCCTCAGGTAGTCGTATCCGAGCAGGAGCAGGCCGGGGACGAGGAGCAGGACCCCGCCGGCGCCGACCGCCAGGCCGACCAGCGCCTGGAGCGCCGCCTCCGCCGTCTGGGCGCCCGGACCGCCACCGATCAGGCCCACGCTCAGGGCCAGCCCGGCCAGCCCGAGGAGGGCGCCACCGCCGCCCCACCGACCGGCGCGACCGTAGTCCGACCAGTCCCGGCCCACCAGACCGGTCAGTCCGGCGAGCAGGCCCAGCACCGCGAGCACGGAGAGGACGGGGACGACCGTCCGGCTGATCCACAGCGGCGACAGCGGCGCCGGATCGAAGAGGTAGGCGCCGGTCTGCGGGACGCCGTACCACCGCGCCGGGACGTTCGCGAGCACGGCGAGGAGACCGCCGAGAATCGCCACGACGCCGAAGCCGATCGCCGCCCGCCGGGACATCGCTAGCCACCCCCGCCGATCGCCGCGGTCGTTCCGCCCCTCGTCGTCACGACCACCGCCCCGTCGAGGACGGCCGGCGGCGTCACCCACGAACGCGGCCGCGAACCCCCCTCGATCGCCCACCTGGCGTCCCCGAGGTCCGCGCCGAAGGCCACGATCGACTTCGCGGCGTCCGGTCCCTCGCCCACGTCCGTGAGCCCCAGCGCGAGGCCGTCCGTCGCGGCCGTCACGGCGCCTTCGCCCACGTACGAGCACCAGCGCGGGCGCGGCTCCCCGTCGGTCCGGTCGAGCGCGAACGACGCGGCCCCCGCCTCGCCCGGTTGCTCGACGGCGTAGATCGTCTCCGGCGTGACGACCGGCGACCGGAGGGCCCGGTGCTCCCCCCGGCTGTAGCGCCACAGCCGCTCGCCGGACGCGACGTCGATCGCGTGGAGCCCCCGGTAATTCCCGACGAGGCAGGCTCCCTCCGCGATCACCGGGTAGGTCTCCACGTGTTCACCGAACTGCCACCGCTCGTCACCCGTGTCGGCCCCGAACGCGCGGACTCCGTCGGTCGTCCTCGCCGCCACGACGTCCCCCGCGACGGCGGGCGACCGCGGTGCCCGTCCCCTCTCGACCGACCGCCGCCAGCGCTCCACGCCGTCCAGTGAGACCGCGGCCAGCGCCGTCTCCCCCAGCGCGTAGACCGTGCCGTCGGCGACCACCGGCGCCGCGACGTTCCCGATTCCGTCCACCTCCCACAGGGTCGCCCCGTCACCGACGTCGAGCGCGACGAGTCCGGCCCCCGTCCCGACGAACGTTCGTCCGTTCGGCCCGACCGTCGGCGCCACGGTGTTCGCCTCGGTGGCCGCGAGCGCGTCGATCACGGTCGGTGCGATCCGCTCGCTCGCCCACAGCACCTCGCCGGTCTCCACTGACAGCGCGTGCACGCGTCTGCTGTCTGCGACGAAGACCCGCCCGCCGCCGACCGTGGGCGAGCTCGCCGAGAGGCCACCGACGTCGGTCGCGGGCAGGTCGAGCGCCGTCCGCCACCGGACCGCGAGGTCCCCGGCCGGGAGCGACCCGGTGGCGTATCCGGTGTTGCCCGGCGAGCCGTGCTCCCGCGGCCACGACCCCCCGGGGGCCTGGTCGAATCCCCCGCCCGGTTCGTCGTCGACGCCGATCGTCTCCGCTGGCGTCGGCGGTTCGTCGTCGGGACACGAGGAGGAACAGCCGGCGAGTCCGGCGAGACCGCCCACGGCGGCGGTCGCGGCCACGGTGCGGAGGAACCAGCGGCGATCGAGGACCATGCCCCGACGATTGGGCGAGCGACGGGCTAAACGTTTGGATGGCTTTACCGCTCGTCGTGGTCTCTGCCCCCCTCCTCGCGGGCAAACCACGCCGGGTCCGTCGCTGGCCGAGCCAAGCCGCGACTCACCCGCGAAGGACCACCCGGATTCGCGACCGGACCGAGCGGCTGGCACCCCCCGGCGACCGAGAACGCGGAGCGGTGCCAACGGTTATGTGGCACGTGGGTGAAGCGGAGGACATGGCAGTCGTCTCCGCCCTCCGTCGAACCCCCGGTGCCCTCCTCCGGAACCCGGTGCTCTTCGTCCCCGTGCTCGTGCTGACCCTGATCCAGGTCCCGCAACTCGCCGCCCAGGCGGTCGATCCGTTTCTGGCGGCCGTGGTCTCGCTCCTCATGATGGGCGTGTTCGTGTTCGTCGTTCCCTTCTTCCAGGGCGGCGTGATCGGCATGGCCGACGAGGCACTCGACGGCCGGACCTCGCTGGGCAGGTTCGTGGACGCCGGCCGGTCGAACTACGTCTCGCTGTTCGGCGCGTACGTCGCCGTGCTCGCGGTGAACCTCGTGCTCGGCGTGATCACGGCCGTCCTGTTCGTGGGGGCGGGGGCCCTCGTCTTCGCGAACGGTGGGGCGGGCTCGCCCGTCGCGGCACTCGGTGCCCTCGCGATCGTCGGACTCGTCGTCGCGCTGGCCTACCTGCTGTTCGCCTTCTTCGTCCAGTTCTACGGGCAGGCGATCGTCCTCGAGGGAGTCGGCGCGATCGACGGCCTCAAGCGGAGCGCCTCGGTGGTGCGCCACAGTCTCGCGAGCGTCCTCGGGTACACCGTGCTCGTCGGCGTCGTGATGGGGACGGCCGGGGTGCTGTTCGGGATCGGTTCGGTCCTCCTCGCGCCCGATCCACGGACGTCCGTGGGGATGGCGACGCCGTCGGCGACGGCCGTCGCGATCCTGGCGGTCGTCCTGTTCGTCGTCGGGACGGTCTTCGGCGCGTTCTTCGCGACGTACTCGGTCGCCTTCTACCGGGCGATCACGGGGCGCGAACCGACCCGTCCCCCCGGAATGGAACCGTAGGACGGCGGTCCCGGTGGACGGGTGCACCCGGGTTCCGCGTGGGTTCGCATCGAAAGACACCTGCGAACGCGGCCCCGACCGGAAACCGAGTCGATGACCGACCGCAATCCGGGGCTGGCTCCGCTCCGCGGTCTGCTTGGCCTCCTCGCCGGTGCCGCGACGGGATACCTCTTCACCGCCCACGCCGCGTGGGCCGCGCGTGGCGGCGTCCCGGCCGCGGTCCTCCTCGACGGCGAGCCGCTCGTGTCGCTTCACGCGCTCGCGACGGTCGGCTGGGCGCTGATGGTCCTCGCACCCCTCTGGTTCTGGGTGCTGCGCCCGGCCGCCCGCCGGGTGCGTCGCCCGGGACCGGACTGATCAGTCCACGGAATCGACGTCGCCGATCTCGAAGCGCGCTCCCCCGGCCGCCCCCTCGGTCGCGCGGATCGTCCAGCCGTGGGCCTCCACGACGTCCTTGACGATCGCCAGTCCGAAGCCGGTGCTCGACTCCGGCGTCGAGTAGCCGTAATCGAAGACGCGCTCGCGGACGTCGTCGGGGATACCGGGACCGTCGTCCGCCACGTAGAACCCGTCCGGCCGGTCGCCGACCTCGATCGTCACGCTCCCGTTCGACTCGCTTCCCTGCGACCCGTATTCGATCGCGTTTCGGAACAGGTTCTCGAAGACGTGCTGGAGGCGGCTCTCGTCGGCGCTGACCGTGCGATCGGTGTCGACTTCGATGGACGCTGCCTCCGTCTCGACGGTGCGCCAGCAGGCGTTCGCGACGCGGTCCAGCGCGACCGGTTCCCGCTCGTCCTCGTCCACGTGCTGACCCTCGCGGGCCCAGGTGAGGACGCCGTCGACGATGTCGTCCATGCGCTCGAGCGCAGCGGCGGCGGTCTCGAGGTGCTCGCTCTCGCAGTCGTCGCTGGCGAGGTCGACCCGCCCCGTCGCGACGTTGAGCGGATTGCGCAGGTCGTGGGAGACGATGCTCGCGAAGGCGTCGAGTCGCTCGTTCTCCCGCTGCAGCCGTGCGCGCTGTTCGCGCAGCGACTCGGCGTTCTCGAGTCGCTGGAGTGCGGCGTGGGCGTGGCCGACGAGGAGTTCGGCGAGTTCGCGGTCCGTCTCGTCGAACCCACCGACGTCACGCGAGACGGTCTGGAACGTCCCGACGTCGCCGATGGGGACCGTCAGCGCCGACCGGTACTCGGGGTCGGCGGGCGTGATGTCCAGCGCGCCGAGGTCGTCGGCGACGATGGTCTCGTTCCGCCGGTAGGCGCGGGTCGCGAGGGTGTCCTCCTCGAGGGGCGTCTCCGTGTAGTAGCCCTCGCCCGACCGGTCGAGCGTCCACGCGCGCTGGACGAGCGCGCCGTCCTCGACGACGTCCACGGCCACCAGCGCGAAGTCGAGGATCTCCTCGGCGGCGTCCACCAGGGTCTGGTAGACCCCCTCCCGGTCCTCGGCCGCCTCGAGACTCGTCGCCGCCTGGTGGAGTTCCGAGAGCGCGCGTTCGCGTTGCTTCCGGTCGCGGATGTCGCGGACGACCGCCATGTCAGCGGGATCGCCGTCGTAGTTGATGACGGACATGTTCAACTCGACGGGGACCCGCTCGCCCCCCAGGGTCAGGATCTCGATGTCGTAGCGCGGCGGCGGTTCCTCGCCGGCCAGTCGGGCCTCGTAGCGCTCCTGGATCGTCGGTCGGTACTCCGGGGCGACGAAGTCGATGTAGTCCTCGCCCTCGACGTCGGCAGGGGACTCGGCGTGAACGAGGGTCGCGAACTCCCGGTTCACCGTGACCAGCTCGCTCCCCTGGACGACGACGATGCCGTCGTTGCTGTTCTCGACGAGCGTCTGGTACTTCTCGCGCTCTTCGGCCAGCGCGCGGGCGCGCTCGCGGTCCTCGCCCTCGTCGATCGGCCGGTAGATGCCGAACGCCCGATCCACGTCCTCTTCCGGCTGTATCGGGACCGATCGATGCACGAACTCCGCCGGGCCGTCGGCCGTCTCCCGGGTGACCCGGTACTCGACGCGCTCCCCCCGGTGGACGCGCTCGTTGATCTCGGCCGCCTCGTCGGCGGCCGTCTCGGGGACGATCACGTCGTCGATGGGCTCGCCGACGACCGCCGCCTCGTCGTAGCCGAAGACGTCCTCGAAGGCCGGGTTCACCGCCTGGACGATCGGCGTCTCGCCGTCGAACTCGGTGTAGGCGATCGCCTCCTCCATGTTGTCGAACAGCGCCTCGACCCGGTCGCGCTCGGTGTCGGCCGTCCGCTCGGCCCGGTAGCGCGAGACCGCGTTCTCGATCCGGTTCGCGAGGACGGTGTACTGGTCGAGGCCCGCCTCCTTGTGGATGTAGTCGGTCACGCCCGCCGAGATGGCCTCGCTCGCGACCTCCTCGCTCCCCTTGCCGGTGAACAGGACGAAGGGGAGGTCCGGGTGGTCCTCCCTGACCTCTCGGAGGAACGCGAGGCCGTCGGTCGGCGCCATCTCGTAGTCGCTGACGACGCAGTCGACCTCGGCGTCGGCGAGCACCGAGAGCCCCTCGGCGGTCGAGGTGGCGGTCCTCACCTCGAAGTCCTCACGGATCCGCTCGAGGGAGTCCTTCGTCAGCGTCGCGAACGCCTCGTCGTCGTCCACGTGCAGGACGGTGACCGACGCCCCAGGGGCAACCATTCGATTGCGGTACCGACTGCCAAACCAAATATCTACGGGATCGCGACGGCGGCGAACCGATCGCTTTTCCGGACCCCCCGACCTATCCCCGCCGATGGCCGAGACGCACTTCCAGATCCACCCGGAGTACACGACCGACGACGGCGACTTCTACGCGGCCGACGCGGAGGGTAACTTCGTCGTGCTCGACCGCGGGGTCCGCGACGACGACCGGATCGACCGCCGCGACCTCAGCGACGGGACGGTCGTCCTGACCGTCCCCGCCGACCTCGTTCCGGCGGTCGTGCTCTCCGAGACGGTCGACCCGGGCGAGATTCCCCTCGACGCGATGGACGTCTGAACGGTCAGTCCCCCGGGAAGATCTTCCCCGGGTTGAGGATCCCGTTCGGATCGAGGGCCGCCTTGATCCCGCGCATCACCGCGACGGCGTCCTCGCCGTGTTCCGGCACGAGATACTCCCGTTTCCCCCGACCGATCCCGTGCTCGCCGGTGACCGTCCCGCCGAGTTCGATCGCCCGGTGGAGGACGTCGCTGTAGACCGCCTCGCCGGCCGCGACGCGTTCGGGGTCGCTCTCGTCCACGAGCACCGAGTAGTGGACGTTGCCGTCGCCACCGTGGCCGAAACAGGGGACGAGGACGTCGTCTTCGGCGCCCCGGTCCTTCGCGTAGCGGACGACGTCCGGATAGGCGCTGATCGGGACCGTCACGTCGCCTGGGTGGAGGGGCGTCAGGTCGGGGTCGTAGTCCTGGATGGCGAACGCCAGGTCCTCGCGGGCCGCCCAGAGGTCGGCCATCTCCTCGTCGGCGGCGACCGCGAAGCGCGATGCGTCGTGGTCCTCGACGATCGACCGGAAGAACTCGATCTCCGATTCGACCCCGTGGTTGGCGTGGAACTCGAAGAAGACGAGCGGCCGGTCGGGCAGGTCGGTCCCGGAGTAGGCGTTCGCCATGGCGGCCGCGTCGGCGTCCACGAGTTCGATCTTGGCCACGTCGACGCCCGACTGGACCGCGTCCCGCACCGCCCCCGCGGCGTCCGCCAGGGAGTCGAAGACGACCCGGCCGCCGCGAATCTGGGCGGGCCGGCCGGCGAGACGCAGCGTCGCGCGCGTGATCACGGCGAGCGTTCCCTCGTTGCCGACGAGGAGCGGCGCGAGGTTGTACCCGCTCGAGGTCTTCACCGCCCGCGATCCCGCCTCGATCACGGTCCCGTCGGCGAGGACGGCCTCGAGGGCGAGCACCCAGTCGCCGACCTCGCCGTACTTGACCGTCTGCATCCCGCTGGCGTCGGTCGCGATCATGCCGCCGACGGTCGAGATGTCGCCCGAGGAGGGCAGCGGGGGGAAGAACAGGCCCGCGTCAGCGGCGCGTTCCTGGATCGCGTCGCCCATCACCCCCGCCTGCACCGCTACCTGGAAGTCGCCGGGACGGAAGGCGGTGATCTCGTCCATGCGGGTGGTGTCCAGGCTGATGCCGCCCCGGACCGGGGTCGCGTTCCCCTCGAGGCCCGTCCCCGCCGCGTACGGCGTCACCGGGACGCCGCGGTCGTTCGCCGCCGCGAGGACCGCGCTCACGTCGGCGGTGGATTCCGGGTAGACGACCGCGTCGGGCCTGACGGTCTCGTCCGCGGGGGTCCCCCAGTCGCCCGCGTGACCGTCCCTGGCCGAATCCCCGGTGGCCACCTGTCCGTCGTCGAGCGGGAGGTCCGCGAGGAACGCGATGTCGCGTGTCATTGACTCGCACTCCCGGGCCGGTCGGCATAAAGGCTCGGCCGGTCAGTCGTGGACGAGCACGTCGAGCACCGCCGGACCGTCCCGCTCCACGGCCGACCCGACGGCGTCCTCGATGGCGTCGGGGTCGTCGATCAGTTCGCCGGTGGCGCCGTGGCTCTCCGCGTTCGCGGGGATGTCGACCGGTGGCTCGAAGTCCACGCCCGCCAGGTCGACGTCGTCGGCCGGTTCGTCGAACAGCGAGGCGGCGTTGTCCTTGAGGATGCGGTAGTTCCGGTTGTCCGGGACGACCACGGTCACGTCCAGGTCGTAGCGCGCCGCCGTGTACATCGCGTTGGGGTAGTAGAGGTACGAGCCGTCGCCGACGAACCCGATCACGTCGCGGGGGTCCTCGCGCTGCCCCTCCGCGAGGGCCGCCCCGAGGGCCGCCGGGAGGCCGTAGCCCAGGCCGCCGCCCTTGTTCGAGACGTACTGCTCCGGCGCGAGGTCCCACTGCGAGAGGAGGACGTACTTCGAGGTGATCCCCTCGTCGACGACGAACGCGTCGGGGGCGGCCGCCTCGATGGCCTCGACGAGGCGGTGCTTCGAGGCACGCGGGTCGTCCGTCTCGCCCCCGGGGGCCATGACCGCCGCCACCTGCTCTCTGACCGTCGCGACGCGGTCGAAGCGCTCAGCCCGCTGCTCGTCGCTCACGCGCTCGGCCACCAGGTCGGCGAGGTCTGCGAGCACCGCCCCGGGGTCGCCCAGCAGCGAGACGTCGGTCGGGACGTTCTTGCCGAGTTGCCAGGCGTCGTCGTTGATCGCGATCACGTCGGCCGCGGGATTCTGCAGCGCGTCCTCGTGGGCCGTGAGCGTGGTGTGCGTCGAGGTGCCCGCGTGGACGATCAGGTCGGCGTCGAGGAGCGTCCGCACGATGTCCTCCCGGGGCGGCAGGTGCGAGACCCACTGCTCGTGGTCGCCGGGGAAGTCCACCTCGCTCGAGAGGATCTCGCCGTGCACCCGGGCGCCCGCCGCCTCGGCGAAGTCGACGGCCGCCGCGACCGCGTCGCGTCCCGAGCGCGCGACGCCGTCGCCCAGGACCAGCACCGGCTCCTCGGCCGTGGCGATTCGGTCGGCGGCCCGGACGGTCGCGTCCGGGTCCGCCCGCCCGGGTCGCGGTATCTCTCCCAGCGGCTCGACGGAGGCGTCGGTCGTCGCCATCGCAACGTCGAGTGGCAGGGCCAGGAAGACCGGGCCGGTCGGCGGGGTGAGCGCGACGCGGACCGCCCGCCGGACCATCGTCGGGATGGCCTCGACGTCGAGCACCTCGGCGCTGTCCTTCGTGAACTGGTCGGTCATGGCCTCGAGGTCGCCCGAGAGGATGGGCTCCTCGTGACGGAACCCGCGGCCGTGGTTCCCCGCCGTGACGAGCAGCGGTGCCCCGGTCACCGACGCGTTGTAGAGGTTCCCGAGCCCGTGGGCGACGCCCGGCGTCACGTGCAGGTTGGCCACCCCGAGCGGGAGGACCCCGTCGTCGCCGTCCGCGTGGTACCGTCGGGTCGAGGCGTAACCGGCGGCCATCCCGACGGCGACGTCCTCGTGCAGGCCCAGGACGTACTCGAGGTCGCTCTCCGCCAGCGCGCGGACCACCGGCAACTCGGTCGTGCCCGGATTCCCGAAGACGTGGGAGACGCCGTACGTCGAGAGCGCCTCGACGAACAGCTCCGCCCCGGTCGTCTGTGTCATACCGTCGCAATCTCGGCGTCCGCCCATAACGATGTCGCCGCCGCGCCGATTGCACGGCCCCGGGCGCCGGGGAGCGCCTACTCGCTCCTCCCCCGGACTGCGTCGGCGACGATGCGGGCGTGGTCGAAGCCCATCGCCGGGAGGTCGTCCGGACCGAACAGGCTCACCGCGGCCGCCTCCTGGCGGGCGACCGGGCGGTCCGTGGCGTCGGTCGGCCGGCAGCGATACGCCGCGCTGACGTTCCCCCGCTCGTCCCGGTCGGGGTCGTCGTAGAGGCCCACGAACGACTCGACCGCGACGTCCATGCCGACCTCCTCGCGGACCTCGCGCACGCACGCCTCGCTGGCCGTCTCGTCCGGTTCGACCAGGCCTCCCGGGAGCACCCACTCCCCCTCGAAGGGCGGACGATCGCGCTCGATGAGCACGACCGCCCCGTCGACGATGATCACGGCGTCGGTCGCGAGCGCCCGAATCGCGGGCATGGTTCGGATTTCGACCGCCAGCGAGTTATGGGTTAGCCCGGTCGGACCGCCCGGCGCTCCACGGATGATCGCGCAGGGCACCCCCAGGTGCCCTGGAAGTGCCCTGGATGTAGCCTGGAAGTGCCCTGGACGTAGCCTGGAAGTACCCTGGATGTAGCCTGGACGTACACTGGACGTACCCTGGAAGTGCCCTGGATGTAGCCTGGACGTACCCGGGACGTACCCTGGAAGCGCCTCGGACGTGCAATGGCGGTGGACCCGATCAGCCCCGGAAGTGGCCCTGTTCTGCCCTGGAGAGGCACTGGACGTGGTCCGGACCGTTCCCTGGACGGCCCGAACGCGCCCTGGAGAGGCCCGCTCGGCCAGGCCCGGTTCGCCGGACCCGGTCGGCCAGGCCCGGTCGACCATCGACGGACGTCCACGTCCTCGCCGCCGCCGGACCGCTTTTTGTGCCGGGCGTGTCACGTGGGACCATGGCATACACGAAGACCAACTACGAGGACGTCGAACCGGTCGGCGAGTCGATGCACTTCCTGCGCGACCCGCTCGAGTGCGAGACCCTGGGCGTGACGGTCGTCGACTGCGACCCCGGGTGGGCGGGCAAGCCACACGACCACGCCGAGGAGGACCACGAGGAGGTCTACCTCCTGGTCGAGGGCGAGGCGACGGTGACGGTCGAGGGCGAGGACGTGCCGATGGCGGCCGGCGACGCGATCCGGGTTGCCCCCGAGGCCACCAGGCAGATCCGGAACGGCGAGACCGAGAGCACGTTCGTCCTCGCCGGCGCTCCCTGAGTCAGTCCTCGCGGGCGGCCGCCAGCGCGTCCAGGTACCGTCCCGCGCCCTCCCGCAGGTAGCCGACGTCGGTCCCGGCGACGAGGAAGTCCATCTCCCAGTCGGTCCAGCGCGGGCCGACCGTCTCGAGGCCCGTCGCGAGGGTGCCCACGGGGACGCCCGCCGGTTCGGCGACGGCCACGATGCGCTCGATCGTCGCCCGGAACCGCTCGCTCTCGAAGTCGCCGAAGGCCCCGAGCCGGGCCGAGAGGTCGGCCGGGCCCACGAACAGGGCGTCCAGGCCGTCGATGTCCACGATCTCCTCGAGGTCGTCGACCGCGCCGGTCGTCTCCACCTGGAGGACGGTCGCCACCGTCCGGTTGGCCTCGTCCACGTACCCCGAGAGTCGCGTCCCGTAGTCCGAGGCCCGGCCGCCCGCGACGCCGCGGACGCCCTCCGGGGGATAGCTCGCGGCGGCGACCGCCTCGCGGGCCATCTCCGCGGACTCGATCTGGGGCACGAGCACCGCGTCCGGGCCGAAGTCGAGCACCCGGCGGATCTCGGCCCGGTCGGGGCCGCTCACACGGGCCACCGTCGCGACGTCGTCGTCCGTCGCGTCCACCGCGCGCACGAGGTCCGCGAGGTCGCCGACCGTGTTCTCGGAGTGTTCGCCGTCCACCACCACGAAGTCGACGTCGGTTCCCGCCAGCACCTCGACGGCCACCGGGTCGCCGACCATCGACCAGGCACCGACCAGCGGATCGCCGGCGCGGAGTCGGTTCGCGAAGTCGTCCATGGGCGCAGGCACCGCCCGCGACACCAAAAGTCCTCCCCGCCGCCGGCTGGCAAGCGTTCAAGGGCGCGGCGGCCGGGTGTTCTCGTATGTACCTCGCAGACGAGGCCTGGCCGGATCTGGCGTCGTACTTCGAGACCGAATCGCTGGCACTGGTCCCGCTGGGCTCGACGGAGCAACACGGGCCCCATCTGCCGGAGAGCACCGACCATCTCATCGCGGAGGCCTTCGCCCGCGAGGCCGCCGACCGGACGGGCTACCTCTGCACGCCCACGGTCAGCGTCGGCGTCAGCCCCCACCACCGCCAGTTCCACGGCACGATGTGGGTCGACCCGCCGGCCTTCCGCGACTACGTCGAGTCGTTCACGCGGAACCTCGGCTACCACGGCATCGACCGGGTCGTCTTCGTGAACGCCCACGGCGGCAACGTCCAGCACCTCCGGGAGGTCGGGCGCAGGCTGCGGGACGAGCACGGCATCTACGCCATCGAGTGGA
>JBDGUD010000018.1:0-13807 GCA_042216165.1 Halanaeroarchaeum sp. | reverse complement strand
CCAAGACCCGCCAGAACATAAAAGTACCGCACAGCGACTATCCTGTCATCAGATGTACTCTTCTTCGAGGACCCACCCGAGAGCCCGTTTGTAGTAGGTGAACATCTCGCGTATCCCCTCGTGGCGCATGTCTTCGTCGTCCAGCTGTTCGGCCAGGAACTCGTACTGCTCCCGTATCTCCTCCTCGGATCGCATACCGGCCGTTCGTCTGCAGGAATGAAAACGCTCCGGCCTCGGTCGGCCCGGCCACAGACGCGACCGACCCGGCCGACGCTCGATCTGGCCCGACCAGCAACCGGTCGCGCGCCGCAGTCGGTCGTTCACACACGGTCGAGACGTCTCAGTCCGTGCCAGACCGCATCGACCAGACGCTCTTCGCCCTCGCCCTCCGCGTCCTCCCACCCCCTCGCGATCGCGTCCTCGACCACCTCGAGCGAGTGGTTCTCGAAATTGTTCATCCCCCGGAAGGCCTCGAGGGCCTCGCGCCCGGCGTCGCCCATCGTCTCGGAGGGAGTCCCCTCGTAGAGGTCGAGTGCTGCCAGCGTCTCGAGGACCGCCTCGGCGGTCTCGCCCGAGAGTTCGACGACCTCCTCCGGTTCCTCGCGCTCCAGGAGCGTCACGTCGTAGAGCCGGAACACCCGTTCGAGTTCGTCGATGGGGGCCTCGTGGTCGTCGACGCGGACGTCTATCCAGCGATCGTTCTTCCCGTCGTACCCGCCCTCGGGCTTCGCGACGTACATCGCCGCGCTCTGTTCGCCGCGCCTGTCGCCGCCCGCCTCGTTGCCAGCGTGGAGGGCGGCGAGGAGCCCCTCGGGAAGGGCGTCGGCGCGCTCGTACGCCTCGGCCATCGCGTCGATCGTCTCGCGATTCTCGAGGATGTTGCCCTGGACCGTGTAGTGTTCGCCCTGGCGATCGCTCGCGTGGTCGAAGCACTCCTCCCCGGTGAACGCGCCGACCGAGCCGTCCTGTCCCACGACGCCGACCTGCCGGGACGGGGCCTCCTCGTCGGATTCGATGAGTCGGTCGATCACCGTCTCCGCGTCGTGGCCCTCGCGGAGGAGGTCGAGACCCTCCGGACCGTACGCGACGTTCGCGAAGCTCTGGGTGGCGATCGCTCCCGCGTCGGCGGCCGCGAAGGGGACGACCGAACCGACCGCGACGAACTTGGACTGAACGGCGATCCCCACCGCGTCGGTCTCCGGATCCCTGGCGACGATCGAGAACGTAGACGGTCTCGGGTGCATGTGCGGGGCAACCGGTGCCGTCGGCAAAAGCCTACGTGTCCCGGGCCCGCTCGGCGGTGAGTGGCTGGCGGCGCTGCAACTCGTACGGGAACCCGGGATGCTCGACGAGGTGCCAGAGGACCATGTGACGCCGGCCTGCGGTGAGACCCACCCGCGAGAGGTCCTCCGCGGTGATCGTCGCCGGCAGTCGTTCCACCAGTCGGTCGAGGACCTCGAAGGAGTCGAAGACCTTGGCGTTCCCCGCGGAGTCGGCGCCGCGTCGTTCGACGACGTAGGCACCGTCGCGACGGTGCTCACCGGCCGTGTGAACGAACTCGTGGCGCGTCGTGAGGGCGTCCTCGAGGGCCGTGACCAGATCGTCGACGTCTTCGACCGGCACGGAGACCGTCGTCTCGGCGAGGTCGAGGGCGACGGCGTCTCCCCGGCGTTCGACTGACGGACGGCTATTCGACGAATCGACGGACGACTCGGGTTCGCTCGTGGAATCAGGCGAGCGGGAGAATTTCTCGATCAGCCGCGTCGGAGCGACTTCCTCTATCCTCCGTCGTCTGGAGGTCGGCGTGTGACGACATGACAGTCTCCGATTGTCGGACCTGCCTGATAACCCTTCTGGTCGAACAGGCCCGACCGTGGGCGTTATCCTCGCGGGCCCGCTACCCCGGAGCATGAAGATCCGGGGCGAGCGCGAGTGCCGGGACTGTGGCAGCCGATGGTCCTACTTCGAGACCGGGTCGGTGGCCTGCCCCGACTGCGGGAGCGTCCGGAGTACCGGGGTCGGGGACCGCGAGCGCCACACCGACGGGGTCGCGGAACTGGACCTCGCCGACGCTCGCAGCGCCGCCACGAGGGAGTCCCTCGAGGCCGCCGCCGATACAGCGGCGGACGCCTGCCGCGACTACGTCCGCACCCGGGGGTTCGTCGACGCCGGCGAGTTGCGACCCCTCGACGACGTCTACCTGGCCGCCCAGGAACTCGTTCACGCCGCCTCCCTCGTGCGGACCCGCATGACCGTGGACGAGGTCGAGGAGACCTACGTCCTCGAACTGCTCGAGGGAGCGGAGTCCGGCGAACGTCCCGATCCGGACGCGGTCCCGCGCGGAATGCGCGCCGCCCGTGGTCTGGGGGCCGCGACTGCCGTTCGGGACTACCGCGACGAGATCAGAACGTACCTCGGACCGAAGCGATCGGAGGTTGCGTCACTGCTCGAGACGGTGGGGGAGCACGTCACCCGTATCCGCGCGATCGACGGCGACGTCCCTCCGGAGGACGGGGACGGGCTGATCGAGGCGGTTCGGGCAATCGGAGAGGCGGTGCGGACCGGCGAGGAAGAGCCACTCGAGACGGCGACGTCGACGCTCGAGGACTTACGGTAGCGGCTCCGCGAGGTCGTCGGCGATGGCATCGACGGCGTCGAGGGCGGCATCGACCTCGCCGAGCATGCCGACGAACCCGTGAATCATGGCGGGGTAGTTGCGACGGATGACCGGGACGCCTGCCTCCTCCAGGGCCGTCGCGTACGCGACCCCCTCGTCGTGCAGGACGTCGAATCCGGCGGTCACCACGGTCGCCGGCGGGAGGTCCGCGAACTCGCAGGCGTTCAGGGGGAACGCGTACGGGTTGGCGGCGTCGATGGGATCCGCGAGGTATCGTTCGCCGAACCACGCCATCTCGTCGCTCGTGAGGAATTGCCCGGTCTCGGGGGCCGACACCGACGGCCAGTCGTCCGACTGGCTCGTGGCGGGGTAGACGAGGACCTGGTAGTCGATCGACGGCCCGTCCCGATCCCTGGCCAGGAGGGAGACGACCGCGGCGAGCGTCCCGCCGGCGCTGTCGCCCGCGACGACGAGATCGTCCCCGCCGAGGTCGGCGGCGTTCTCGGCTGCCCACGTCGTCGCGACGTACGCGTCGTGGACCGCGGCCGGGAACGGGTGCTCAGGGGCGAGGCGGTACTCGACCGAGACGACGGTCGAGGTGGTCCGGTCGGCCAGCGCCCGCGCGAGGCTGTCGTGGGACTCGACGCTCCCCACCACGAAGCCACCACCGTGGTAGAAGACGAGGGTGCGCTCGGGGTCGTCCGGTCGGTAGACGCGGGCCGGCAGGTCCCCGTCCGGCCCGTCGATAGCCACGTCTTCCGTGGCGACGTCGCCAGGACGGGTCGTCTGTGCCCGGAGCGTCTCGAAGAGGTCGCGCGCCCGAGCGGGCTCGAGACCGTCGAAATCGGGCACGTCCAGCGCCTCGAGTCTGTCGAGTACGTCCCGTACCTGCGGATCTGGCTCGTCCGCGCGCATGACCCTACGGTAGGTCGACTGGCACGTCAGCCTGTCGGCTCGTCGCCTTGACCGTGTTGTAGAGCAGCATCGCCCGGGTCATCGGACCGACGCCACCGGGGACCGGCGTGATGGCGCTGGCCTTCCCCTTCGCGCTCTCGAAGTCCACGTCGCCGACGAGTTCGTAGCCCTTCTCGGTGTCCGCGTCGACGCGGTTCACGCCGACGTCGACCACCACGACCCCCTCGGACAGCATCGAGCCGTCGACGAGTTCCGGCACGCCGGCGGCCGCGATCACGACGTCGGCCTGTCGGGTCTTCTCCGCGAGGTTCTCCGTGCGCGAGTGACAGACGGTCACCGTGGCGTTCCCGCCCCGCCGTTTCTGGAGGAGGAGGTTCGCCATCGGCTTGCCGACGATGTCCGATCGACCGACGACGACTGCGTCTTTGCCCTCCGGATCGAGGTCGATCGACTCGAAGAGTTTCTGAATGCCGTGGGGGGTACACGGCTTGTACCGCGGATTGCCGGCCACGAGTCGGCCGACGTTCTCCGGGTGGAACCCGTCGACGTCCTTCTCGGGGTCGATGCTCTCGAGGACCCGGCGTTCGTCCACGTGATCGGGGACCGGCATCTGGACGAGGATCCCGTTCACGTCGTCGTCCGCGTTCAGTTCGTCGAGCAGGTCGTAGAGTTCCTCGGCTGGAACGTCGTCGTCGAGGCGGACGTCCCGCGTCGCGATGCCGACCTCCTCGCAGTCCCGCTGTTTCATGTTCACGTACGTCTCGCTGGCCGGGTCTTCTCCCACGAGGACGGTCGCGAGCGTGGGGGTCACGCCCTCGTCCTGGAGGGTCGAGATGTTGGCGGCGAGGCCCTCGCGAATCTCCGCGGCGACCTCGTTGCCGTCGATGACGGTCGTCATTACCTGAGTGGTCGTCCCGGCGACTAATCAACCTACGGATTCGTGCCCATATCGTGCCGCTCGATTGCGACAGTAGTCCACGAACGTGGATACTCCATCGGTGCCATCGCGTGGGCGTCACTCGTAGAGCGGATACTCGTCCGTCAGGCGGTCGACTTCCGCGGCGACGTCGGCCTTGACCGACTCGTCACCGACGTCGTCGACGACCTCGGCGATCAGGTCCGCGACCGTCCGCATGGCCTCCTCGTCGAAGCCGCGGGTCGTGAGCGCGGGCGTCCCGATGCGGATGCCACTCGGATCGAACGCGGAGCGGGTCTCGCCCGGCACGGTGTTGGCGTTCAGGACGATGCCCACGTCCTCGAGGGCCGCCTCGGCGTCGCCCCCCGAGACGTCGGGATGGCTCTCGCGCAGATCGACCAGCACGAGGTGGGTGTCCGTTCCGCCGGACACCAGGGCGAACCCCTCCTCCTGCAGTCGCTCGCCGAGGACCTCCGCGTTCGACACGACCCGTTCGGCGTAGTCCTGGAACTCCGGGCGGAGGGCCTCCCCGAATCCGACCGCCTTGCCTGCGATGTTGTGCATCATCGGGCCGCCCTGTGCCCCGGGGAAGACGGCGCTGTCCACGTCGTCGGCGAACTCCTCGGAGGTCATGACGATGCCGCCCCGGCCGGCGCGAATCGTCTTGTGCGTCGAGCCGGTGACGAAGTCGGCGACTCCCACTGGCGAGGGGTGGACGCCGGCGGCGACGAGTCCGGTGATGTGCGCGATGTCGGCCATGTGGTAGGCGCCGGCTGCGTCGGCTGCCGCCTGCATCGCCTCCCAGTCGACGGTGCGCGGGTACGCGGAGAAGCCGGAGACGACGATGTCGGGGTCCACCTCCTCGGCCGTCTCCCTGACCGCGTCGTAGTCGATGCGCCCCGTGTCGGTGTCGACCTCGTACTGCTCGACGTCGTAGAACTGGCCCGCGAAGTTGGCAGGGTGGCCGTGGCTGAGGTGACCGCCGTGGGTGAGGTCCAGTGAGAGAATCGTATCGCCCGGCTCGAGGACGGCGAAGTAGACGGCCATGTTGGCCTGCGATCCGCTGTGGGGCTGGACGTTCACGTGCTCCGCTCCCCAGAGTTCCTTCGCCCGTTCGATCGCGAGGCGTTCGACTTCGTCGACGTGCTCGCAGCCCGCGTAGTAGCGCTTGCCGGGATAGCCCTCCGCGTACTTGTTCGTCAGCGTCGATCCCTGGGCCTCGAGGACGGCCTCGCTCGCGTGGTTCTCGCTCGCGATCATCGAGAGCGTCTCCCGCTGGCGCGTCTCTTCCGCCTCCAGGGCGTCCGCGACCGCCTCGTCGACGGCGCGTACGGAGTCGTAGTCCATGCTCGCCAGTGGGAGGGCCATCGATGATAAGGCTACCTACAGCGGCACGTCCCCCGAATGGGGGACACATCACCAGGCTGACTGTGAAATGGTAGTCATCCGAGACGTGGAGTAGACGCCGCAATCCGTCTGCAATCGGGGTTTTACGCTGAAAATCGCCGATAAAATTAAGTTGAGTCTGACGCAACATCCACATGCTCATGACCGCCAACCTGCTGGGCACCTCCGTCGAGGAGGTCCTCGACGCGGTGCTCGACGACGGCCCGGCGGTGCTCTACGTCGTCAATCCATCGGCGCGGATCCTCGAGCACCTGGTGAACGCGGCCGTCGCGGTCGACCGCGACCTGCCAGCCATGCGCGTGCTCGGCGAGGCCGCGATGCTCAAGTCCCTCATGGACGATTTCCTCGTGGCCAGTACGACCGCCGACCTCGTCGAGGACGACACGCTGGAGTTGCGTATCAGCGACGACACGACCCAGTGCTCGACCTGTCTCACCGACGGCCGCGTCGTGGCGATGGTCGAGGCCGGCGACGCGGTCGGGGGACTGTCGACGACGGAGACGTCCTTCACCGAGACGGCGTTCGAGGCGGCCGAGGCGGACTGGTCCGCCGCCGAGGACTTCTCGCTGCGGACCCCGGCCATCTCCAGGGTGATGGACACGCTCGAGACGGACATCGGCGAGGAGGTCCGGTCGGACTTCCGGGCCATGCTCGACGAACTCGACGCCGCGCGCGGCGACGGGCGCGGTCTCGACGAGGTGACGATCAGCCTGCTCGTGGCGGCGCGCAACAGCGTATTGCTCTACGACATCAGCAAGTGGGGCGAGGACGTGGGAATCGCCAGCAAGGCGACGTTCTCTCGCACCAAGACGAGACTGGAGGACGTCGGATTGATCGAGACCGAGAAGGTGCCCATCGACGTCGGCCGGCCCCGACTCAGGCTCCGCCTGGCCGAGGACGTGGCCGGGGCGTCTCCCGACGAGGTCGTCCGGGCGGCGGTCGAGGCACTCTGAGCGGGAACCCAGACCACTTATCCACTCGCTGCCCCGTGTGGAGGATATGCGAGAGACGCGGGACAGCCCCGTGACGGTCGCGGTGGTCGGCGACGGTCCGGGCGCCGAGGCCGTCCTGGCAGCGCTCGGCGACGTCGACGTATCGGTCGAGACCGGCGGGCTCGAGACGATGGAGGGCGCGGACCTGGCGGTCGTGTCGGGACTGGCCGGAAGCGAGGGATTCGAACGGGCGAACGAGCTGGCCTCAGCGGGGGATCTCACGTGGATCGCCCTCGAAGTCGGCGGAATCGGCGGCCGGCCGGTCGAGGACGTGGACGCGAGCGTCACCGTTCTCGATCCGTCGATCGTCTGCTTCGAGTGTCTCCGATCGCGGGTCGCCTCGACCGGTGTTTCGGCCGCCGACGCCCCGAGCGCCGACCGGAGCGCGGTCCGGATCGCCGGCGCGTACGCTGGAGACCTCGCCATCCAGGCCGTCTCGGGACGAGACGTGACGGGGACGGTCGTGGAGGTTCCCTACGCGAGACGGGAACTCCTCCCGGCACCGAACTGCGCCTGTTCGACGGAGCGAACCCGTGACCTCGATCCGACCGTGCGGACGCGGTCGCTCGACGACTCGATCGACGCGGCGGAACGTGCCGTCGACGAGCGGCTCGGGATCGTCCCGACCGTCGGGGAACACGACTCCTTCCCCGCACCGTACTATCTGGCGACCATCGCGGACGCCTCCCCGTTCTCCGACGGCGATGCCCCACGGCGGGCGGCCGGGGTCGACGCGGACTGGAACGGTGCCTTCATGAAGGCACTCGGCGAGAGCCTGGAGCGGTACAGCGCGGCGATCTACAGGAGAGAATCGTTCGTCCGGGGAACGGTCGAGACGATCGACGGCGTCCCGCCGGACGAATTCGTCCGCCCCGACGACGTGCCGTCACCGGCCCCCGACGAGGAACTGGCCTGGGTCGAGGGCGAGTCGATCGGGAGCGGCGAGGCGGTCCACCTGCCGGCCGAGTTCGTCCACTTCCCGCCCCCGGAAGAACGGTACGCGCCCCCGATCACGACCGGTCTGGGTCTCGGAAACGACGCGGTCGAGGCCCTGCTATCGGGCCTCTACGAGGTCCTCGAGCGGGACGCCACGATGATCGGGTGGTACTCCACGTACGAGCCGCTCGAACTCGCGGTCGAGGACGAGACGTTCCGGACGCTCGCGGCCCGGGCGGGGTCGGAGTCCCTCTCGGTCACGCCGCTCCTGCTCTCCCAGGACGTCGACGTCCCGGTCGTCGCGGTCGCTGTCCACCGGGAGGAGTGGCCGGCGTTCGCGATGGGGTCGGCCGCCGACCTGGACGCAGCCGCGGCGGCCCGGGCCGCGCTCGCGGAGGCGATCCAGAACTGGATGGAACTCAGGGAGATGGGGCCCGACGGGGCCGCCGAGGCCGAGGGCGCGATCGCCCGGTACGCCGATTTCCCCCGCGAGGTCAGATCGCTGGTCGACGTGGCCGACTCGGTCCCGGCCGACTCCGTCGGCGTGGACGAGGACCTCGATCGGTCGGCGGAACTGGACGCCCTCGTGGAGCGGGCGAGGGCCGCGGGACTCACGCCGTACGCCGCCAGGGTGACGCCACGTGACGTCGAGCGGATCGGGTTCGAGGCGGCCAGGGTTCTGGTTCCGTCGGCCCAGCCCCTGTTCGTCTCGGAGCCGTTCTTCGGAGAGCGTGCCCGGACGGTCCCCCGGGACCTCGGGTTCGAACCGCGCCTCGATCGGCCGTTCCACCCCTATCCCTAGATCCCGAACGTCGCGCGGAGCATGTCGCGGGTGCCCGGGCCGAGACCCACCGCCACGACGGCGAGGAGGAGCAGGACGGAGAAGCGTGGGCTCTCCTCGATCATCTCCCGGTCGAACAGCGAGAGGACGAACAGCGCCGCAGCCAGCTTCACCAGGAGGAAGGGCCAGGCGGTGCCGATCACCTGCCCGACGGACTCGGGAATGACGGCCTGTCCGACGTCGATGATCAGGCGGTTGACCGGATGCTTCGGCACCAGATCCCAGGGGAGGCCGAGTTCGGCCCCCCAGTCGATGCCCAGGACGTTCGAGACGCCGTCGACGGAGTGCGCGAAGAGCACGACGGCCCCGAACCTGGGCGTCCCAGAGGCGATCCACTCGAACCGGGACCGGATCGCGTACCAGAGCCCGACCGCGATGGCGGTGGCGAAGCCCAGGGTCAACACCGTGAAAACGGGGTGGAACGCGACGAACTCGGTGGTCGCGGCGAGGTAGAGCAGGTAGCCGACCGTGATCGCGAGGACCGCCGACCCGATGCCCGCGAGCGGCCACTCGTATGTCTCCGTCCTGCCGGACCGGGAGAGAGAGACCGACCCGATCAGGGCGGCCAGCGTGATGAAGAAGACGGTAAAGTAGATGAAGGGGCTGATGATGAGGGCGTTCCAGGGGTACTGGATCGCCGCCTCGAAGCCGGTTGGGATGTTGTCCATCGCGTCCTCGACGACGCGGAGGGCCCCGCCGAAGAAGACGAACGGGAGGAGCGGATAGATGAAGGAGACGTCGTCGCCGACGTCGAGGCGACGCAACAGGAAGACGAGTCCCGTCAGGGCGACGATCAGCGTGATCGCGTAACCCACCTCCGAGACCAGCGTGTATCCGGGATAGGCGACCGGCCCGCTCAGCCCCTGGCAGGCCGACGTGGAGGCGAAGGTCTGCGGTGCACCGCCGTTCCAGGCGGCACACGCGGCGCTGTGGGCGTCCGTGAAGACCGGGCCCCAGAAGTACTGCCAGATGAACCCGCCGTACACCACGTCGCGGAAGAGGAGCGATCCGACGACCAGTACGGTCACGATGCCGACGACCACCGCAGTCCAGGCCCGCTCCGCGTCCGTCTCTGGGAACGCCATGCTCGTGTTGAGTGCGGGTGAGGGAGGGTTTGAGCGTTCCGGATTACAGCGGGAGTTCGTTGGCGTCGTACTCGTGGCCCAGGACGACCATCGTCTGGGACCGCACGATGCCGTTGATGCCCGGAATCCGGTCGAACATGAGTTGTCGCAGTCCCTCGGTGTCCCCGCTCACGAGCTGGACAACGGCGTCCCAGTCGCCCGTGGTGAGAAGGACCTCCTGAATCTCCTCCACCTCCGTGAGTCGCTCGAGCGTCTCGTCCGCCTTGCCCTGTTCGATCTGCATTCCCACGACCGCCTCGACGCCGAGCCCGACCGCGGTCGGTTCGACCTCCGCGTGATAGCCGCGGATGACGCCCTCCTCCTCCATCCGTTTGACCCGGTCGTGCACGGTCGCACTCGACATGTCGATCCGTCGAGCGATCTCGCTGAACGGCGTCCGGGCGTTGCGCTGTAACTCGCGGAGGATGGCGCGATCCGTGTCATCGAGTTCCATACCTCGTCCACCGACCCCCTGGCATAATACTGTTGTGTCGCCCCGGAGGGGCCATACGGCGAGGAGGCGACGCTAGCGGCCGTCGGAATCGATTTCGCGCGCGACCTCCAGCACCGCGTCGTGTCTGGTGCCGTTCGACGCGACCATTCCCGCCGAGTCGGGGCGCCAGGGCTCGCCGTCCAGGTCGGTCACGGTCCCCCCGGCACGTCTGATCATGTGGACGCCGGCGACCGCGTCCCACGGATGAAAGGGCCGGTTCGAGAGCACGCCCTCGAGCTGGCCGCTGGCGACCATCGACAGGCTGGCCTGCGAACATCCGTGCCGTCGGGCGTCGCCGAACCGCTCGACGATGGCGCGAAACGCCGCCGCGTACTCTCCGCGCCGCTCCCGCGGCCACCACGCCGACGGCTCGACGGCGAACGTATCGGGGTCGGTTCGCTCGCTCACCGAGACCCGTTCGCCGTTCAGCGTCGTGGTCCGCCCGGTCGCCACGTAGACGTCGTCGAGGACCGGGAAGACGTTCGCCGCTGCCACCGTCTCGCCGTCGATCGTCGCCGCGACGGACGTCCCCCAGGTCGGATTGCCCCGGACGAAGTTGGCCGTCCCGTCGATGGGATCGACGATCCAGGCCGCACCCTCCCGGGGGATCGATTTCGGGCCATCGCCCTCCTCACCGACCACGACGTCGTCGGGGTGAGCCTCGCGGATTTCCTCGATCACCCGCGCCTGGGCGTCCCGGTCGGCCTGCGTGACCACGTCGTTCTTCCCCGACTTGGTCTCGACGTCGACCCGTCCGCGAAACGAGTCGGCGGCCACCGTCGCGCCGGCCCGGGCCGCCCGCTCCGCGACGACCGCCCGGTTCGCGCGTTCGTTCATCGACTGTCGGGTGGCGCCGACCGCTGATAGGACCGTCGATGTCTCACCTCGAGTGACACTCGTCCCGGTATCCGTGATAAACGTTCACGTCACTACGCGACCGGTTTCAGAAACGTTTTGCGAGGGAAGACCACTCCGAGTCTTCCGCATCGTCTGTTTGCACGATGCGAGGGAGGGGATTCGAACCCCTGGACCCCTACGGGAGCGGATCTTGAGTCCGCCGCGGTTTCCTGGCTTTGCTACCCTCGCACGCGTTCCAGGGTGGGTGCCTGGGGCGCTTTAGCGTTGCGGAGTTCGCCGGTACGGGCAAGACCCGTGACGGGGACAACCCACATATCCGTCGTCGGCGTCGTGTCGGTATTGTGGACGAGCACACGCGCGACCCCTCGGTCGCGCCCCCGCCAGGGGACCGACGGCCGACGGGATGGGATCCGGCGGCGGAGCGCTGGGAACACGCGACCCTGCGCAGGGCGACTGAGCACGGTGTCCGTCTGTTCAACGCCGGCCGCTACCACGACGCCCACGACTGCTTCGAGGACGAGTGGTTCAACTACGGGTCCGGAACGACCGAGAGCGCGTTCCTCCACGGGATGGTCCAGGTCGCCGCCGGCGCGTACAAGCGAGCGGACTTCGAGAACGACGAGGGGATGCGCTCGCTGTTCGGGACCGCGCTCCAGTACCTCGCCGGCGTCCCCGTCGACTTCTACGGCGTCGACGTCCGCGACGTCAAGGCCCGAATCGAGGCGGCGATGGAGGATCCTGCGACGATCGACGGCTGGAAGATCCGCTTCGACGGGGGCCGGCCGGCGGCCAGGGAGGAGGACGTCGCCTACGCCGACGGACTCCCGTGAATCACGACCCCGGGAGTCGTCGCTGTACCCCAAGTGCTTAGTTGGCCTCACCCCAGACGTGGAACCATGCGCGTGGCACAGTTGGGCGCTGGCAGGCCGTCCGTGGCCGTCGTGGGAGCGATCCACGGCGACGAGCCCTGTGGAGTCCGTGCCATCGAACGCCTCCTCGAGGACGATCCGGCTGTGCGCGAACCCGTGAAGTTCGTGATCGCCAACGAGGCGGCCCTGGAGCGCGGCGTCCGGTACGTGGACGCGGACCTCAACCGGGCGTTCAGCGACGAGACGCCGCCGGACGCACACGAGGTGGAACTCGCCGATCGACTGGCCCACGAACTAAAGGGGACGACCGTCCTCTCCATTCACTCGACGCAGTCCTACCCCCACCCGTTCGCCATCTCGTCGGGAACCGGCGAACACGTCCGGGACGTCGCGCCGAAACTGTCGGTCAGGGCCGTCGTCGACGCCGAGGGGTCGGTCTCCGGGCGCATCTTCGAGGCCGAAGCCGACATCCTCGAGGTCGAGGCGGGTCTGCAGGGCACCGAGGCCGCGGCGGAGAACGCCTACCGGATCGCACGGGAGTTCTTGACGGCGACAGGCGTCCTCCCGGGGGAGACGACGGCCAGCGAACTCCCCGTCTTCGAGATGGGCGAGTCCATCGAGAAGCCCGCCGGATCCGCCTACGAGGTCTTCGCGGAGAACTTCCACCGGGTCGACACAGGCGAGTCATTCGCCGCGGCCGACGGGACCGAAATCCGCGCGGAGGAACCGTTCTACCCCGTCCTGCTCTCGGCGTACGGGTACAAGGACATCTTCGGGTACGTCGGCGAGAAAACGGGGACGCTCACCCCCGGGTGATCGGTCGGACTAGCCGTCGTCCGGTGGTGCCAGTTCCACGGTCTCCAGGTCGCGGTCGAGGGCGCAGTAGTCGTGAGGGGGTTCGCCGACCGTCCGCTCGATGCGGTACTCCCGGTCGAAGTCGACGCCCATCGGCTCGCACAGGGAGTGACTGGGACAGTCGGTGTGTGGGCAGGGACCGGCGAGCGAGACCTTGCTCCCCGAGTAGGCTCCCTTCGCGGGCACGTTGGCCTCGAAGGCCGCCGGTTCGACCTCGACCGCGATGACCCCCTGGTCGTGGACCGCGCAGTCGAGCACCTGCCCGCCGTCGCGGACCGCCGTCACCTCGTAGCGGACCCCCTCCTGCAGGTTCAGGCACTGTTTTCGGTAGGGACACCCCTCACAGGCGTCCGATTCACCGCGGTAGACGAAGTCCGTCCCCTCGTCGGCGAGGCGGGTCCCGAGGAGCGTCAACGCCATCGGGGGGAGTTCGGGTGCCGCCGGGTTAAGCCTCTCGCCCGGTCAGGTCGTCCAGCGCGTCGAGGTACGCGTCCCGTGGAAGCTGGTACGCGTCGCGATAGTCCACGTCGCCGGCGTCGAACTGCTCGGCGACGTCGACGGCGGCCTCAATTGCGGCCTCACGCGTCTCGTGGCGAGATTCGACCGAGCGAACGCGGACTTCCGGTTCGAGGTGGACCGCCACGAACCAGTCCTCGTGGCGTTCGCCGGCGCGTCGCCGGCGACGGTCCGGTGGCCGCGGGCGGACGTATATCGTGGGGAGGCAGGCGGCCGGATACTCGTGGGCGTCGAAGACGTCAGGCCGGTAGACCAACACGACCCGGCCGCCCTCCGACTGCGACCAGACCGCCCAGGCGTCGGGCATCGCGTCCTCGAGGCCGGGCATGGATCCGTCTCGGACGCGCCGACGCTAAATCCTGTCGTTCGACGAGACCGGTCCCCGGGGTGGAGCGGCGCGTCGACGACATCATGCAGGCCCACATCTCGATGCTGGAAAACGAGACCAGGAGCCTCTCTCGATCGCGG
>JBDGUD010000003.1:0-13821 GCA_042216165.1 Halanaeroarchaeum sp. | reverse complement strand
ATCGACCCAGGTGTCGGAGCCGGTACGCTTGCCCATCCTGACCTTCGCGCCCGTCGAGACGTCTCGGGCGGCGTTCGTCGCCCACGCGGGCGTCCGTATCTCGGAGAAGTCGCCGGGATCGCGAAACCGGACGTGGTAGTACTCGCCCTCGAGGGAGACGCTCTTGACGCCGGGCATGCGGGCCATGGCACGAACTCGTCGCCCGACCGACAAAACTCCTCGCTCAGTCGGTCAGGGCGGCGTCCGTAGCCTCGACGGTGAAGAGGTCGTCGTCGGTGAGCACGGTTCGGACGCGGTCGTGCCAGGCGTCGCGGAAGGCGGCGCGTTCCTCCGGTGTGGCGCTTCCGTCGATCATCCTCGGGAGGTACTCGACGGCGGCACCGGCGCTGGGCACCTCGCTCACGTGATAGACGACCTGGACGGCTTCCCCGGTGTCGCTGCGCTCGAAGACGAAGGTGGGGCCGTCTGCGTCGAGGTCGCCGAAGTGGAGGTGGTCCCGGCGGCCGCCGTACCCGTCGGCGAGACCGGCGAAGCCGTCGGGGCCGGCCGCGCCGGTGACGTAGGAGACGAGTCGCGACATGACCCCGTAGGACGGGTCGTCGCGGGGCCCGCCTGCGAGAACCTCGACGTCGCCGCGGACGGGGTGCGCGTCCGGATAGAGCGCCGCGAGGCCCCGTTGGGTGATGCGATAGGCCCCGGAGGCGGTCGGACAGGAGTGACCGGCGGCCCGCACGACGTCCTCGTAAGTGACGACGAACGGTTCGCCCGGTTCGAGGACCGCGAGCGCCTCCGCGACGGGATCGCGGATGCGGATCGGATCGACGTCGTACGAGACGGTCCAGTTCGATGCGGTGTCGGTGTGGGTGGATTCGGACATGGGTCGGTGGTGGAGATGGGGTGGGTGGTCGTCTGCGATGCGGTTCGGCCGTCGGACGTGGTCAGTAGCGGAGCAGTCGCATGCCGTTCAGGATGACGACGAGCACGCTCCCCTCGTGGACGAGCATGCCACCGGCGAGGTGGACGAGATCGGTGAGGACGCCCGCGAGCAGCAACGACACCGTGAGTACGGCGATGCCGACGTTCTCGTAGACGTTCCACCGGGTGGCCTTACTCAACGAGACGGCGTAGGGGATGCGCTCCAGGTCGTCCGCCATCAGCGCCATGTCGGCCGTCTCGATGGCCGTGTCGGTGCCGGCCGCACCCATGGCGATGCCGACGTCTGCGGTGGCCAGCGAGGGCGCGTCGTTGATGCCGTCGCCGACCATGGCGACGACGGTTCCGTCCTCCCGGAGGTCCTCGACGACGCGCTGTTTGTCCTCGGGGAGGAGTTCGGCGCGAACGTCGTCGATGCCAACGCTCTCGCCGACCGCTCGCGCGGTGCGCTCGTTGTCCCCGGTGAGCATCACCGTGCGAACGCCCGACGCCTCGAGGTCGGCGACGACGCCGGGAGCCGTCTCGCGGACCTCGTCTTTGAGGGCGATGGCGCCGACGGTCTCTCCGTCGATAGCCACGTGGACGGGGGTCTCGCCCATCGATTCGCGCTCGTGGACGTAGTCGGCGACCGCGTCGGGGATATCCAGACCGCGCTCGTCGAACAGCGATCGGTTGCCGACCACGATCTCGCGGCCGTCGTGGTGGGCAACGACGCCCTTTCCGGCGACGACGTCGAAGTCGTCCGGGTCGGGGACCCCGCGAACCGATGCCACGGCCCCGCCGTCGGGGGCGACGCCGCCGTCGTCGGCGGCGAGGCCGTCCCTGTCGTCGACGGCCGCGAGGATGGCGTCGGCGAGATGGTGCTCGCTCTTCTTCTCGGCGATGGCAGCGAGGCGGAGGACCGAGGCGTCGGACCGGTCGGGGCCGTGCACGTCGGCGACGGTCGTCTCGCCGCGCGTGAGGGTGCCGGTCTTGTCGAAGGCGACGAGGTCGATGGTACCGGCGGTCTCGAGGTGCTCGCCGCCCTTCATGAGGACGCCGTTGCGGGCGGCGTTGCCGATGGCCGAGACGATGCTGACCGGCGGTCCGATGACCAGTGCGCCGGGACAGCCGATCACCAGCAGCGTCAACGCCAGCATCGCGTTGCCCGTGACGGCGTAGGCACCGACCGCGAGGACGACTATCGCCGGCGTGTAGTAGGTCGCGAACCGGTCGATCAAACTCTCGGTCGGCGCTTTCGCCTCCTGGGCCTCCTCGACCCGGCGGATGATGCGCTGGAGGGTGGTATCGCTGCCGGCGCCGGTGGTGTGTACCTCCAGTGCGCCCTCCTGGTTGACGGTCCCGGCGTACACCTCGTCGCCGTCGGCCTTGTGAACGGGTGCGCTCTCGCCGGTGACGGGCGCCTGGTTGACCGCGCTCTCGCCGTCGACGACCTCGCCGTCGACGGGAATCTTCTCGCCCGGTCTGACGACCACGGTCTCGCCGGTCTCGACCTCGCGGGCGGGGACCTCAACGAGTTCACCGTCCCGTCTGACCGTGGCGGTATCGGGGGTCATCTCGAGCAGCTCCTCGAGGGCGGTCCGGGTCTTGCGCATGGTCCGTCCCTCGAGGTAACTCCCGAGGCTGAACAGGAAGACCACCGCCGCTGCCTCCCAGTACTCGCCGATGGCGATGGCCCCGATGGCCGCGAGCGTGACCAGCGTCTTGATGCCGAGGGTCCGACTTGCCACCTCGTGGTAGGCCGTCTTCGCGATGTCGTAACCGCCGACCACCGCCGCGAGGACGAGAATGGCCGCGCTCGCGCGGTCGAGGCCGGTGAGGTAGCCGAGGCTCCAGCCGCCGGCGTAGAGCAGGCCGCTGGTGCCGGTGACGAGGGCCGTGCGGTGTTTCCGATACGTTCGCCGCCAGTCGCTCGGGACGCCGATCATCACGCGGGCTGGGGCGTGTACCCCTGGTTCTCGATGGTCGTCTGGAGGTCGTCGGCGTCGACCGCGTCGGGGTCGTACGTGACGGCGACCCGACCGGTCGTGTAGTGTACCTCGACCTCGTCGACGCCGGTGGTGTTCGCGAGCGCTCGCTCGACGGTACTCGCACAGGACGGACAGTCGAAGTCCATCACGCGGAACTGGGTTGTCGTGCTCATCCACGTGAACGAAGGGACCCCACCACCTAAAGTATTATTTAAATGATAGGTTGGGACGGTCCGCGACGCGCTGCGACCGGTGTGACCCACCGTCTAGACGGTCGGCAAGCGGGACTGGCTTAACGGCCCCGCACGAAGGGTCCTCCTATGACCGCCTTCGAATCGTCGGTGTCCCTCACCGACATCGCCGTCCGGGACACGAACGTCTCCAGCGCGGTCGACGAACCCGTGCGGGCGATGATCCTCGACATGCTCGCCGACGAGGCAATGACGGTGGCCGACATCGCCTCCGACCTCGAATCGCGAGGCATCGAGTTGCGAGAGAACACCGTTCGTCACCACGTCAACGAACTACGGGACGCCGATCTCGTCGCCGTCGAACGCATGGAAGAGCGCCGTGGCGGGACGCTGAAGCACTATCGGGCGACCACCATCGTCCTCTCGTATTCCGTGCCCGAGGACGCCACAGCTGAGGTGGACGAGATGGCCGCGTGGATGGCCGACCGACTCGCGCCCGTCAT
The DNA here is from genome assembly GCA_042216165.1 of Halanaeroarchaeum sp. Classification (GTDB taxonomy): domain Archaea; phylum Halobacteriota; class Halobacteria; order Halobacteriales; family Halobacteriaceae; genus Halanaeroarchaeum. The sequence continues at coordinate 10,224 of JBDGUD010000003.1, read as the reverse complement.
CGACGACTTCGAGGCGACGTTCGGCGAGGACCTGGACGCCATCGCCGGCGAGATGTCTCCCTGCGAGCACTGCCGCGAGCAGAAGTACCAGACCTTCATCGAACTGACGGTCCTCCGGCGCGCGTTCGTCGCGGCACAGCGCGACAGGTAACCCACGGTCCCGCCGCGAGGTGTGCGTATTTCCGGGTCGCCGGCGTACACGCCTGCATGAGCGATGACGAACCAGTGACCGCCGACCTGCCGGAGAGCCCGATGCACACGACCGGGCTGGACCACGTGACGATCTGGGGGAGCAACGCCGAGGAGACGATCGCCTTCTACCGGGACGTCCTGGGAATGCCCCTGGTGTTGCGCCAGCCGAACCTCGACGACCCATCACAGACCCACCTCTTCTTCGACACGGGCGACGGCCGCATCCTCACCTTCTTCGTGAACGAGGACCGGGAGTCGAACCCCGGACCGCAGCGCACCCAGACGGGCGGCGTCCACCACCTCGCGTTCCGTTTCGCCCCCGATCGCTTCGAGGAGGTCAAGTCCGCGCTCTCGTCCGCCGGCAAGCGGTACAACGAGTTCGACCGAGGCATCTTCCACTCGCTCTACACCCGCGATCACGACGGACTCGTGATCGAGTTGACCACGGACGTCTTCGAGATCCCGGACGAACGCCGCGGCGAGGTGCTCGCGACCGCACAGCGCATTCGCGAGGAGGCGGGCGCCGAGTACGCCTCGGACGAACACCTGGAGGCGGCGCTCGAGGAACTGGGACTGCCGGTCGAGCGACACGACCTCCCGGACGCTGCCACGGGCAGCGGCGTCGAGTGAGCGCGACTCGGTCGATCACCCGGTCACGTCGTAGGTGACGGTGACGGTCGCCCGCACGGTCACGGGACCGGCGTTCACGTCGGTACCTGCGGAACCGGCCACGGCCGTCTCGTACGCGACCGGTCGAACGTCGCCACCGACGCCGGTCTGGACGGTCCGGACGTCGACGAGGGAGACCGAGGCGCTATCTGCGAGGGTCTCGGCCTGACTGCGCGCGTTACTCATCGCACTCGAGAGCGCCTCGTTCTGGAGACGGTTGCGCGTCTCGGTCGAGATGGTGAATCCGACGTCGTAGATGTTGGTCGCGCCGGCGTCGACGACGGTGTCGATCACGCTACCGACGTTCTCCGTCTGGTTCACCTCGATGGAGAGCGTGTGCCGAACCCGGTATACGGCGGGCTGAGACTCCTCGCCGGGACGCGGCTCGCGGTTCTCGTCGTAGTAGATCCGGTATCCGGTCGTGGTGACGTGCGAGTCGTCGATGCCGAGTTCGGCCAGCGCGGCCTTCACGCTCGAGACGTTCTCGGCGACCTGCGATCGGGCGGTCGTCGCCTCGGGGTCGGCCGCTTCGACTGCGATTCGGAGGACTGCCGTGTCGGGTTGTGCCTCGGCGTGACCGCTCGCGGTAACGGTTATCGATCGGGACGAGTCGCCGGGCTGGAGGGCGGACGACGGGGCGTCGTTTGAGAATGCCAGGACGATCCCGGCGCTCCCCACGGCCGCTACGGTGACCAGGACGCCCACGAGCAGGGCGGTTGTCGGACGGGACATGACGTCCGTAGATACGGCGGTGACCGTAATAGCCGTAGCGTACGATCAAACGACGGTCGATGTCTTCGCACGAGCGGTCGGGACTCCGTCAACGCGCCAGGTGTGGGCCGTCGGCGTCCCGAATTCGGCTCGTCGGTCCGAAAGACGCCGATTCCACCGCCCAGGGCCGCGTCAGGGCGGAACGAGGTCGTCGAGGATCGTCGAGCCATCGTCGAGGTCGAGTGGCGAACGGAGCCGCGTCAACGAAGCCGTCACCCGGTCCTCCGGGAGGGCCCGAGCGGCGTTTCGTTCGTACTTCGCGTCGATTTCGGCCCGACTCATCGGGTTCTCGCTCGATCCGCGGGGCGCGTCGATCTCGTGGGAGAGGGTCCGCTCCCGGGTCCGGATTTCGAGACGGGCCCCGTAGGCCGGCATCGAGGCGTCCTCGTGGACGTGGACGGTCGAGGCGATCTGGCGGGTGTCCGGGTCGCGAATCGCCTCACGGGTGAAATCTGCGAGCGTCACGTCGCCGCGTTCGAGGGCGACAGCGACGCAGTACTGAACGCTGAACTTGCCCTCGAGGGCGGTTTCTGGGTCCGGCCGATCCGTATGGGGCAAACGACGGGGATGTTCCACGACGTCGATTCGGTCGATCGATCCAGGGTCGACGTCCTGCTCGTCACGGATCGAGCGAGCGGCATCGATGGCGGAGTGAACGCTTCCACAGCACGGATACGGCTTGACGGCGATTCGCGGGTCCGTGATGCTCCAGGGCGTGCCCAGGCGGTCGAACGCCGACTCGAGGTCGGAGGGGTCGCCGGCCGAGAAGAGGTCCGCGAATCCGCCGAACTCCTCGTCGAGGACGTTCGGGTTCGCCGTGAATCCCTCCCGGGCGAGCCGCGTCGCGACGATCCCGTTTCTCGCCGCGTTCCCCACGTGGAGGGGCTTCGTCATCGAACCGAAGTTTGCCTTCATTCCGCCGGCGCTCGAGGCCACGATCCCGATAGCGTGTCGAAATTCCGCCACGTCGAGGTCGTGGAGGCTCCCCGCGGCGGCCGTCGCCCCGACGTGGCCGAGTATGGCCGTGGGATGCCATCCGCTCTCGTAGTGTCCCGGATTGAGCGCCTCTGCGAGGGCAATCTCCGCTTCGGTTCCGAGGAGGAGTGCGGAGAGCAGCGATTCGCCGTCGAGGTCGAGTCCGTCGGCGAGCGGAAGGATCGTGGCGAGGACCGGTGCAGTCGGGTGCCCCCGCATGCCGTGATGGACGTCGTCGAAGTCGAGCGCGTGGGCCATGATGCCAGTGAGCCAGGCGGCCTCCGGGGCGGCGTACCGATTTCCGCGACCGACGACGCGGGAGGCGTTCCGGTCGTTCTCGGCCGGGTCGATCGTCGCGGCCGCCCGTTCGACGGCCTCGCTCTCCACAGCGGCCAGGCTGACGCCGACGGTATCGACGACCGCGTCCGAGAGGACTCGTCGCGTGTCTTCGTCGACGCTGGCCACGCCCTCGGACCCGGCGAGGAACTGCGCGAGCCGTTCTGTGTTACCCATTACCAACCCGACTCGGGGACCCCAAAAAAATGCTTCCCACGTCGTTCCCTCGACCGGGGTGCGACCGCCCCACACTTTATTGGTCGGGTCCGTCAAGGTGTGCCATGACATTCGAGACGTCACAGCAGGGATCCATCGACGGCACGTTCGTCCGAGGCGGAACCAGTCGGGGCTTCTTCGTTCGGGAGCGGAACCTCCCCGAGAGCGTGGCGATCCAGAACGACCTCGCGAACGAACTGTTCGGGTCCGGGGATCCGATCCAGGTCGACGGGATCGGTGGATCGCACTCACACACGAGCAAGATGATGATCGTCTCCCCGTCGGAGCGACCCGGCGTCGACGTGGACTACACGTTCGTCCAGGTGGGCATCGAGAAACGGACCGTCGACCGCAGCGGCAACTGTGGAAATCTCACCAGCGCTATTGGCCTCTTCGGCATGCTCGAGGGAATCGTCGAGGCGAGCGAACCGAGGACCTCCGTCACCCTCTACAACACGAACACCGACACGAGGGTGGAACAGACGATTCCAGTCGTCGAGGGCGAGCCGGCGGTGTACGGCGAGTACTCGATCGATGGCATTCCGGGAACCGGGGCGCGGATCGACTCGACGTTCGTCGATCCCGCCGGGGGCGTAACCGACTCGCTGTTTCCCACGGGCCAGGCGACAGAGACCGTCACCGTCGATGGTACCGATTACGAGGTCTCGATCGTCGACGTGGCGAATCCGAACGTCTTCGTCCGGGCCACGGACCTGGGACTCGACGGTACCGAACTGCCGACCGAACTCGAATCGACCGACGGCGTCCTCGATCGCCTGGAGGACATTCGAAGCGTCGCGTGCGAACGAATCGGCCTCGTCGACGACGCCGCCGACGCGACCGAGGAGCGGCCGGCCGTACCGTTTCCCGCGATCGTCGCGAAACCACAGTCGTACCCCTCCTCGGTCGATCGGGACGTCGGGGCGGAGGACCAGCACGTCACGGCGCGCATCATCAGCAACCAGCGCCCCCACCACGCCTACGCCATGACTGGTGCGATGTGTCTCGGCGCGGCCGCAAACGTCCCGGGAACGGTTCCGAGCAGCGTCGCGGAGCCGAGCGACGACGGGACGGTCGTCATCGGTCACCCGAAGGGAACGATCACCGTCGATACCGCCGTCGACGCCAGCCCGTCCGAATCCCACGTGGAGTCGGTCACCGTCCGTCGCACGGCCCGCCCGATCGCTGACATGTCAGTGATGTACCGGTACGTCGGCGACCTCGAATCGCTCGCGGACGAGGGGAGCATCACCCCGAACTCCTGACCGGCGTCTCACTCGCGTCCGGCGAGCGCATGGGCTGCGGCGTTCTCTCCCGCCCGCCGCCCGTACGTTGCACCTCGGGTCAACGCCGAGCCGCCGGGGTAGTTCCCGTAGAAGAACGCCGCGGTGGAATTGCCGACCGCCCACAGTCCGGGGATCCGCTCCCCACGCGTGTCGAGTACCTCCGCGTCCGTCGTGATGTCCAGACCGCCGAAGGCGAAGGTGATCGCGCTCTTCACCGGGAAACACTTATACGGCGGATCGTCGAGCGGGACGGCCCAGTTGGATTTCGGTAGCGGGAGGTCGGCGGACTTGCCGTCCAGTTCGTGGGGATCGAACTCCGTCTCGGAGTCGGCGGCACCGTTGAACGCCTCGAGGGTCTCGAGCGCCGCGGACGTATCGACGTCGAGTTCATCGAGGAGCCTCTCCAGGGTCGATGCCTCGACCGGTTCACTGTCGATCTGACTGACGACGTAGTCGTCGATCGAGGCGTCGAAGACGACGTACGCCTCCTGATCGGGCTGGTCGTATACGGCCTGGCCGAACTTCGCGTACGTCTTCAGCAGGAAGTCCTCTCCCTCGTCGACGAACCGTTCGCCTCGCCGGTTCAGAATGACTCCGTACTGGTATCCGTTGATGCGGGCACGGCCGCCTTCGACACGCGGTGCGGCGGCGTCGTTCATGACCTGATGGGCACCGCCCCACTCGCCCGACGGACGTGCACCCGCATCGATCGCCGCATCGATGGCCTCGCCAGTATTGTACCGACTCCCCCTCACCACGTAGGCCTCGCCCTCCCGACCGAAATACCGCGTGCGTTTCTCGGAGTTCGCGACGTAGGAACCGGCACAGATGACCACGCTGTCGGCCTCGAAGACGACCTTTCCCTCGTCGCCGACGGCCTCGACACCGGTTACGGCACGGTCGTCGTCCGTTCGGATTTCGCGCATCTCGGTTCGGTAGCGGACGTCGATGCCGAGGTCCTCGACGCGATCGCTGAGGGCTTCGACGACGCCCTCCCCTTCGCCGTCGGCCTGGACGGTGCCGACCGTCGTCCCGAACCCGGGTTCTTCGGATCGATCCACGACGTGGAAATCCACCCCGTGTCCGTCGAGCCACCGGATGGCGTCCGTCGATCGTTCGAGTAACACGTCGACGAGATCCCTGTCCGCGCGTCCGCCCGAGACGTCCACGAAGTCCTGCCAGAAGTCCCCCGCGGTGTATCGCTCGGGCGTCGCGTCGAGGTCGAGGTCCCGTTCGACGGACGCCGGGTCGTCGATTGTGAATCGGAAGAGGCCACCGGCGTGTCGCGTGTGGCCGCCCCGGGTCTCCCGCGGACTCTTCTCAAGAACCACGACCTCCGCCCCGGCCTCGTGTGCGGCAATGGCCGTCGACAGCCCCGATATCCCGTGTCCCACGACGACCACGTCGTACGTCATGCCTTCTGTTGACATGGTACGCCGTATCATTGGGGGATTATTTAGACGTTGGGGGCGGGAGATCGATCGTGACGGAGGACGGTTCGAATCGGCCCTCGAAGCGACGCCCCGACGGCCGGTGATGGTTCACGGATTCGACCCCGGGCCCCGTCGTCTTTCCCGGATTCGACCCCTTGATCGCCGAATGTTCCTGCAGGGCCCCTGGAGATGACCTGGAAGGGCCCCCTGAAGTGACCTGCACGATCATCGGTGGTATCGGCGCTGCCGTCCCGTCGACGACGCGGACGGTCGTTCGCCGTTCCACCCGGATTGGATGGGGCGTCGGTCGCCTCCACGCGAACCGGTCGGCGAGTCACTCCTCGTCCGCCGCGTACCTGGCTTCGAGCTCCTGAACTCGTTCCAGACCGGTGATTTCGTTGCGGCCCTCCCAGGTGACGAGTTCGTCCATGACGCCTGCCTGCGTTCCCGTCTCGGCGATTTCCTGGTAGACGTCCCGCATCGCCCGGGCCGCGGCCTTGAACCCCGTCGCGGGATAGAGGACGACGTCGAATCCGAACGACTCGAACTCGGACGCAGTGAACAGCGGAGTCTTTCCGCCCTCCGTCATGTTCGCGAGGAGCGGAACCGCATCGAACTCCCGTCCGACCCGACGGAGTTCGTCTTCGCTCGTCGGTGCCTCGAAGAAGAGGACGTCGGCACCGGCGTCCACGTACCGCCGGGAGCGCTCGACCGCCTCTTGGAAGCCGTGGACCGCGCGGGCGTCGGTCCGTGCGATGATGACGAAGTCGTCGTCCTCGCGGGCGTCAGTCGCCGCCCGAATCTTCTGGACCATCTCTTCGGTCGGGACGACCGCTTTGTCGGCGAAGTGGCCACATTGTTTCGGGTACTCCTGATCCTCGATGTGGATGCCGGCGACTCCCGCGCTCTCGAATTCCCCGACGGTCCGACGGACGTTGAGGGGGTTCCCGTACCCGGTGTCCGCGTCGGCGAAGACGGGGACGTCGACGGCGTTGACCATCTGCCGGGCGCGGTCGACCATCTCCGTCAGCGTCGTGAGACCCACGTCCGGACCGCCGTGGACGGCGGTAGACACAGACGAACCGCTCATGTACACGACGTCCCCGCCCGCTCGTTCGACGAGACTCGCCGAGAGGGCGTCGTAGCCCCCCATCGCCTTTAGAATGGTGTCCGATTCCACGTACCGCCTGAACCTGGTGGTGGCTTCCATCGTGGCAGGTCTCACGGCACGGTGACAAAACGGTTTGGACGGGCCCACCGACTCGTGGGATGAGTAACCTTGACACTGTTGGGGACGCAGGAGGGGGTATGAAGACCGGCCTGTTCCTGAACGCCCAACGGCCACGGGACGATTCAGCCACCGCACTCGCCGAGGACCTGATCGCACAGACGCGAACGGCCCGCGAGGCGGGATTCGACGCCGTCGTCAGCGGCCAGCACTACCTCTCCGATTACATCCAGCTGCAGAACGTTCCGCTCCTCTCGCGGTTGGCCGCCGAGGCGGGCTCGATGACGCTCGGAACCGGGGTGACGCTGCTTCCGCTGCATCACCCCGTCGAGGTCGCGGAGCAGATCGCGACGCTGTCCGTCTTCGTCGACGACCTCGTCGCTGGCGTCGGGGCGGGCTACCGCGACGTCGAGTTCGAGGCATTCGGCATCCCGAAGTCCGAGCGCGCTCCCCGACTGACCGAGGGAATCGAACTCCTCGACCGGCTCTGGTCCGAGGAGAACGTGACCCACGAGGGGGAGTTCTACTCGATCCGGGACGCGACCGTCTCCGTCCAGCCCGCGGAGAAACCACCGATCTGGGTGGCGGCGAACGCGGACCGCGCCGTGCGACGGGCGGCGCAAATCGGTGACGCCTGGTTCGTCAATCCCCACGCGACCGTGTCCGAAATCGAGGCGCAAAAGACGTCCGTCTACGACCCGGTCCGCGAGGATCGCGGAGCGGACACGGCCGTTCCCATCGTCCGCGAGACGTTCGTGGCAGAGACGGAAGCCGAGGCCTACGAGACCGCACGGGAATACCTGGAACCGAAGTACGATCAGTACATCGAGTGGGGACAGGACGAGGCGATGGAGTCGAGTTCGGACCTCCATCGGACGTTCGACGACCTGGCCGAGGACCGGTTCCTCATCGGGACACCCGCGGAGGTCGCTGCCGAACTGGAGCGCTACGAGGAGACGCTGGACGTCGATCAGACTTTCTTCAGACTCCAGTGGCCGGGGATGGGCTCGAAGCCGGCACTGGACTGCATCGAGCTCCTCGGCGACGAGGTCGTTCCCCACGTCTGAGACCGTTCACCGCAGGAGTTTGTGGCGGACGTAGAGGTAATAGGGGACCATCAGGAACAGCGCGAGAATGGACCCGAGGAGGATCAGCCCATCGTCGCGTTTCCACCCTGGAGTCACCGATTCGACGTACGCGGCGTCCAGGTACATCGCCACTGGGACCATCAGATACCCCCCGAAGAACGCCACCGTTCCGCCCCAGATGGCGCCGTAGACCAACAGACCGGTCCCGAGATAGATGCCGATCACCCACCAGCGCGATCGATCGGACTCGGCGTCGATGGGGACGGACGAGGGTTCCGGGTCCGTGGCGTACGCGAGTATCGGTCCGTCTGACCCGCCACGCGACGGTTCCTCCTCTGCCATGCGGGATCGTAGGGCGAGGACGATCAAAAGGGTTCCTCAGGGCGTCGGGGTTGACGAAGGGTCTCGGGGCTCGCACGCCCCGGTCGTCACGGCACGATCGATCGCCAGCGACGAGATCGCCACAACGCTTTTGCTGGCGTACGCGCAGTCCCGGACGTGACCGGGATCACGCCAGACCAACACGACGTCGCAGTGGCCGGCGACGCGATGGTCACGAAGCGTCTCTCGACCATCGAACGCGATCGATTCGCCGGCCTCCGCAGTGTCGTCACCGACGCCGACGCCTCGATCGTCAACCTCGAGGGACCGATCCACGATTACGACGTGGCACCGAGCCAGCGACGGCGCACTCACTTTCGGTCGCCCGCCTGGGCCCTCGACGAACTCGAGTGGATGGGCTTCGACCTGTTCTCGGCCGCGACCAATCACGTCGGTGACTACGGCCAGGGGGGAATGAGCAACACGATGGCGGAGTTGCGCGACCGCACTCTCCCGTTCGCCGGGATCGGACGAACGCTGACGCGGGCCCGATCGCCGGCCTACTACGACGCGGGTCCAGGTCGGGTCGCACTCCTCGGGGCCACGACGACCTTCGTCCCGGGCACGGAGGCCGCCGACCCGCGTGAAGACGTCCCTGGTCGGGTGGGCGTCGCCCCGATCCGAATGAACGCCCGATACGAACTGTCCCGGTCGAACTACCGGGCGATGAAAGCCATCGCGGAGGATCTGGGTATGGGGGAACTGCGGGAAACCCGTGGCGCATACGTCCGCCGAACGGGGGACGATGCGATCCCGTTCATCGACGTTGGATCGGGCACCGCCGGTCGAACCGTGACGTTCACCGAGGGCCCAGAGAACCGGATCGTCTACTCGATGTCCGACGAGGACAGGGCGGCGGCCCTCGATCACGTCCGGACCGCCGTCGGCAAGGCCGACACGGTCGTGTTCAGTCTCCACACCCACGAGGGGGCGGGCGGCGCCTACAACGCCCCCTCGGTCCCGAAGGCTGTCGAGACCTTCGCCCGGGAATGCGTGGACGCCGGCGCGGACCTGTTCTTCTGCCACGGACCCCACCACGTCCGCGGCATCGAGGTGTACGACGGCGCACCAATCTTTTACGGGCTCGGAAACGTCGTCCTGCAGTACAACGACGTTTCGCACTTCCCGGCCGAGGACTACCAGTCTCGCGGACTCGCGATGGATGCCCCTCCACGCGAGATTCACGACGAGATCGGAAACATCGTGTCCACCGACCGCTGGAACGAGGGGATCGTACCCGTGTGTACGGCGACGGAGGATGGCGTGACGGACGCGCAGATCCACCCGGTCGAACTGGGTGGCGATCGGTCCCATTCGACGAACGGAACCGGCTTTCTCGCACCCGAGGGGGCCGGGGAGTCGACCTTCGAGCGGGTGGCCGACCGGTCGGCGGTGTATGGGACGTCGATCGATATCGCTGACGGCGTCGGGTCGCTGCGGGGGCTGTGAGGTCGTCTCGTTTCGCTCTCCAGGCCCCTCCAGAACCGCTGTCGAGGTTCGAGCGCCCCCCGACCCTGCTGGCCACGACGGAGAACGTCCACGTATCGTTCGCCCGGACCCCACAGTCAGGCGACGTTTCGCTCGTCGATCAGGTCTCCTTCGGCGAACCGATCGCTCGACAGGTGCGAGACGTCGACCAGTGACGACTC
>JBDGUD010000057.1:0-14260 GCA_042216165.1 Halanaeroarchaeum sp. | reverse complement strand
GACGCCCGCGTTCGTCCACGGCGGCCCGTTCGCGAACATCGCCCACGGGACGAACACGGTGATCGCGGACGAGATGGGGCGCTCGCTCGCGGACTACACGGTCACCGAGGCGGGATTCGCGGCCGACCTCGGCCTCGAGAAGTTCGCCGACATCGTCGCCCGCCGGGGCCTGGTCCCGGACGCGGTGGTGCTCGTGGCGACCGTCCGGGCGCTGAAGTATCACGGACTCGATATGTGGCCCGCCGACTACGATCGCCTGGCCGAACCGGACGTGGAGGCCGTCCGGGAGGGGCTGGCGAATCTCGAGCACCACATGGACGTGATCCGGTCGTTCGGGCTGCCCTTCGTCGTGGCCGTCAACCGCTTCCCGGACGACACCGACGCGGAGGTGGGGGCGGTCGTCGACGCGCTCGAGTCGCGCGGGGTGCGGGTCGCCGTCTCGGAGATGCACGCCCGGGGCAGCGAGGGCGGCCGGGGGCTCGCCGATCACGTCGTCGACCTCGTCGAGCGGGAATCCAGTGACTTCGCCCCGCTGTACGACCTCGAGGCGTCACTCCGGGAGAAGATCGAGACGGTCGGTCGGGAGGTGTACGGTGCGGCCGAGGTGACGTTCACCGACGACGCGGCGGCCGACCTCGAGCGCCTGGCAGCCGACGGCATGGACGGCCTCCCGGTCTGCATCTCCAAGACCCAGCACTCGATCACCGACGATAGCGCCGTGAAGGGCGCGCCGCGAGACTGGACGCTCACCGTACGCCGGCTCTACCCCTCCGCCGGGGCCGGGTTCGTGGTGGCGCTCACCGGCGACGTCCTGACGATGCCCGGCCTTCCGGCCGAACCGGCCGCCGAGGACATGGACGTCGACGCCGACGGAACGGTCAGCGGCCTGTTCTGACCACCCCGGCGGCCGCCCGACTCCGGCGGAACGTGCCATTATATGCGATTAATGTCCATATACAGAACACTCAAGTAGGGAGATGGGACTGATATACGGTACCATGAGTTCCATGCGCGACGTCTCGCACACGCACGAATCGACAGAGGACGCCAACTCGGTCTGGCGACGCGGCGACCGAGACGACTGAGCCTTCTCAGTCCGGGTAGGGGACCTCGACCTCGTCCCCGTCGCGTGCCACCCGGACGTGCCCGTCGAACTCGTCGACAGCGTCGCTCTTGAGGTGACCGGTCGCCCCCGCGTACCGCGAGGAAATGTGGGTGAGAACCAGTCGATCGACGCCGGCCTGGGCGGCCACGCGACCCGCCTCGGCGGCGGTGGAGTGGCCCGTCTCCCGGGCGCGCTTGCTGGCGGACGCGTCGAAGGTCGCGTCGTGGACGAGGAGGTCGGCCCCGTCCGCGGCCCGCACGACGCTCGCGGTCGGGCGCGTGTCCCCCGTGTAGACCACCGTCCGGCCGGGCCGTGGTTCGCCGACGACCTGCTCCGGTGTTACGACGGTCCCGTCTTCGAGTTCGACCGGGTTACCCTCGTGCAACCGGGCGAACTTCGGACCCACCGGGACCCCGAGTTCCTCGGCGCGCTCCCGGTGGAACCGACCCTTCCGCTCGTCCTCGACCAGCGCGTAGCCGACCGAGCGGGTCCGGTGCTCGGTCGCGAACGTGCTGATCTCGTACTCGTCCTCGTCCACGACCGTCCGGTCCGGATCCACCTCCACGACCCGGACCCCGTAGGACGGATCCGTCCCGATGGCGTGAACGAGCGTCCGGATCTCCCGGCCCGTGCCCGTGGGCGTGAAGACGGTGAGGTCGTCCGTCCGGTCGTTGAAGTCCCAGGTCTCGATCAGTCCCGGCAGTCCCAGGACGTGGTCCCCGTGGACGTGTGTGAGGAAGATCCAGCGGACGTCGAACCCGGTCCCGAAGCGCATCATCTGGCGCTGGGTCCCCTCGCCCGCGTCGAAGAGCATCGCGTCGCCCTCCCGGCGAACGAAGACGGCACTCGGGTTGCGGTCCGTGGTGGGCACCGCGCCGCTCGTCCCGAGAAACGTCACCTGGAGGCTCATGCCCGCCCCTTCTCGGGTCGCGGATAAACCGCCTTCGGAGTGTCGTGGGCGCACGGGCCGGCGCGGCGACCCGGGACCGACCCATTCTTGACGCCGGGTCCCCGAGATGCGGACGATGGAACGGCCGCTGTGGATCGACGAGTACGCTCCCGCCATCGGGGACCTACCCCAGGCTGACCTCCGGGACCGGCTGCGGGACGCCACCGACGAACCGGTGAATCTCCTCCTCTACGGGCCGGTCGGAAGCGGGAAGACCGCCGCAGTGAGAGCGCTCGCCGAGGCCGCCCACGAGGACCCCGAGAACGACCTCGTCGAGATCAACGTCGCCGACTTCTTCGGCATGACCAAGTCGGAACTGGCCGAGGACCCGCGATTCGCGCGGTTCGTCTCCGCGAAGCGTCGCCGCGAGTCCTCGAAGGCCGACCTCATCAACCACGTCCTCAAGGAGTCCGCGGGGTACGCCCCGGTCTCTGGCGAGTACACCACCATCCTGCTCGACAACGCCGAGGCCATTCGCGAGGACTTCCAGCAGGCGCTGCGCCGCGTGATGGAGCGACACTACGAGGCGACCCAGTTCGTGATCACCACCCGGCAGCCGACCAAACTCATCCCGCCGATCCGGTCGCGCTGTTTCCCGATCGCCGTCCGGGCCCCGACAGAGACGGAGACGGTGGCCGTGTTGCGGTCAATCGTCGAGGCGGAGGGCGTCCAGTACGACGACGAGGGGCTGGCGTACGTCGCGAGCTACGGCGACGGCAACCTCCGTCGAGCGATCATGGCCGCCCAGACCACCGCCGAGGCCGCGGACGAGATCACGATGGAGGCGGCCTACGAGGCCCTCGCGGACGTGGGCCTCGGGGACCGGTTCGAGGAGATGCTCGACGCGGCCGAAGCGGGCGAGTTCGCGGACGCCCGCTCGGTGCTCGACGACCTCCTCGTCGACGAGGGCCTCTCCGGCGAGGAGGTGCTCCGGGAGGTGCTGTCCGTGGCCGCGTCCCGGTACGACGGCGAGCGCCTGGCCGAACTGCACCACCTCGCCGGCGAGATCGAATTCGACATGGGACGGGGGACCAGCGACCGCGTCCACGTCGGACGATTCCTCGCGGAGCTGGACGCGTGACGGACCTGGCCGGTGGAATCCCCCCCTGCGCCCGGGCCGGTTCCTCCAGAGCTGACTGTCCAGCGGACGGGGATCAGGCGAGCACGTGGATCACGCGATCGAGCGAGCGGTGCACCCGCCGCTCGTGGACCGCGGTCACCGACCAGTCCGCGGCCGCCGCCGCGTCCCGCCAGGAGCGGTCCGCGACGACGACGGCCCGGTCGGCCACCCGTCGCGACTCGGCCAGCGCCCCGGCCACGAGGTCCCCGAGCGCGTGGGTCTCGATCTTCGACTGGCGGCCGTAGGGAGCGTCGAATACCACCGCGTCGACCGCGTCGTCGCGCAGTGGGAGGCGAGTCGCGTCTGCCCGGCCGACGTCCCAGGGGCCCTCGAGGAAGGCGGCGAGGTTGTCCCTGGCACCGCCGACCATCTTCGCCTGGGCGTCGAAGCCGATGGGCCTGGCCCCGACCAGCCCCGCCTCCAGGAGGAGGCCCCCGGTCCCGCACATCGGATCGAGCAGTCGATCGCCCGGGTCGACCCCCGCGAGGTTGACGACGGCCCGGGCCAGGAGGGGGTCCATGCTCCCGGGCTGGAAGAACGGGCGGTCGGTCGGCCGCCGGTCGCCGAAGTCCCGGACGCTCTCGACCACCCGCCAGCCGAGGACGCAGGTGTCGGCGGCGAAGAGGGCGACGAGGACGTGATCCGGTGCGTCGAGGTCCACCGCGAATCCCGCGTCGGTCAGGACGTCGCCGATCGACCGCTCCGCCGCCCGCGTGTCGATCCCCGCGCTGGCCCGGACGTCGCGGGCCCGGACGGCCACGGTCCCCTGCCGGTCGAGTGACGCGCCCGCCACGGCGGTCGTCGCCGCCGCGACCGAGGCCTCGCACCGGTCGATGACCCGGGCGGCGCGTCTCGCGAACGCGAGCGTCCGGAAGCGCGCTGGATCGAGCGTGCGCGCGAGGGCGAGTCCCGGCGCGATCACCGAGACGTCGCTGGCGGCGACGCCGGCCTCGGCCGCGGCGAAGGAGTCGTCCTCCCCGCCGAGTTCCAGGACGTACACGGGAAACCGTGGGAGGGGTCGGCACGTAAGCCGTCCGGTCCAGGCCGTCCCCGGTCGCCATCCGCGACTGCCAACCTTTATAAACCTTAAATACGACACTTAAGTCGTACATGACGGATCCCAAGGAAACCATCAACATCGAGAACGTGGTCGCCTCGACCGGGATCGGCCAGGAGCTCGACCTGCAGTCGGTGGCGATGGACCTCGAAGGTGCCGACTACGACCCGGAGCAGTTCCCCGGCCTCGTCTACCGGACCCAGGACCCCAAGTCGGCCGCGCTCATCTTCCGTTCGGGCAAGATCGTCTGCACCGGGGCAAAGAGCACCGACGACGTCCACGAGAGCCTCCGCATCGTCTTCGACAAGTTGCGGGAACTCAACATCGAGGTCGAGGACGAGCCGGAGATCGTCGTCCAGAACATCGTCACGAGCGCCGATCTCGGCCGTCAACTCAACCTGAACGCCATCGCGATCGGCCTGGGCCTCGAGAACATCGAGTACGAACCGGAGCAGTTCCCCGGCCTCGTCTACCGGCTCGACGAGCCGGAGGTCGTCGCCCTCCTGTTCGGCAGCGGTAAACTCGTCATCACCGGCGGGAAGAAGCCCGAAGACGCCGAACAGGCCGTCGACAAGATCGTCTCTCGCCTCGAGGACCTCGGCCTCCTCGAGTGACGCCGACACCGGGATCCCCCCTCCCGTGGGACCGGGCGACCACGTGCCTCTCCCTCCTCGGAGGATTGCGTTTTTTCTCGGGCCGATCCGCGTCGGACGCCCCCGGTACCGATAGTGGACTCCGACGCGAGCCGCTGATCGATCGCCGGACGCACCCGATCACTCGACGAGGCGTTCGATCTCCGTGACGAGAATGCCGCTGGCCCCCTCGCGCTTGAGTTCGTTGATCGTCGCGAAGACGTCGCGCTCGTCCACGACCGCGTGGACGGCGACCCGGTCCGTCCCGGCGATGTCCATCACCGTGGGCCCACCGAGGCCGGGGATCACGTCCTCGATCGTCTCGAGGTCGTCCTCGGGCGCGTTCAACATCAGGTAGCGCTTGCCGTCGGCCGCGAGCACCGACGCGAGGGCCATCCGCACCTCCTCGACCTTCGGGTCGCCGACGACGTCCTCCCGCGCGAACAGCCTGACCGAACTCTGGAGGACCTCCGCCACGACGCCGAGCCCGTTTACCGCCAGCGTCGTCCCCGTGCTCGTGATGTCGACGATGGCGTCGGCCATCTCGACGTGGGGGGTGAGTTCGGTTGCCCCCGTGACCTCGACGATGTCGACGGCGACCCCGCGCTCCGCGAAGAAGGCCTCGGTGACGTTCGGGAACTCGGTCGCGACCGTCGCGCCGTCGAGCGCATCGACGGTCTCGACGGCGTCCTCCTCCGGCGCGGCGACCACGAGTCGGCAGGTGCCGAAGCCGAGGTCGAGGAGTTCCTCGACGTTCTCGACCCGCGCCTCCCGGTACTGGTCGTAGCCGGTGATGCCGAGGTCGGCCGCGCCGTCGCTCACGTACTCCGGGACGTCGGCGGCCCGCGCGAAGAGCAACGAGACGTCGGGGTCGACCGTGTCCGCGAACAGCTGGCGGTCCGCCCCGTCCACGACGTGCAGGCCCGCCCGGTCGAGCAGGTCGAGGGTCGGCTCGTGGAGCCGGCCCTTGTTGGGTACGGCGATGCGCATTGGCGACGTCTTCGCCGGCACGCAGGAATTAGCTTTCGCCCGGCTTCGACGGATTGAGGCACCCGGGGCCCGACGCGGAAGACATGACCACGCTCCAGATCGCTGGCGGCCGGGTCCTGCGTCCCGACCTGTCCGTCGAACGCGGCGACGTCCTGGTCGACCGGGAGGAGGGGGTCGTCCGGGCCGTCGGCGACGTCCCGGCCGGCGACGAGGTCCTGGACGCGACCGGCGGTCTCGTCATGCCAGGCCTCGTGAACGCCCACACGCACGCTGCGATGACGCTGCTCCG
Organism: Halanaeroarchaeum sp.; assembly: GCA_042216165.1. Taxonomy (GTDB): domain Archaea; phylum Halobacteriota; class Halobacteria; order Halobacteriales; family Halobacteriaceae; genus Halanaeroarchaeum. Next base: position 8,118 of record JBDGUD010000057.1, on the reverse strand, counting down.
GGGGTACGCCGACGACAAGCCACTGGACCGGTGGCTCCGCGAGGACATCTGGCCGGCCGAGGCGGCCCTCGAACCGGCGGACGTCCGGGCCGGGACCGAGCTGGCGCTGGCCGAGATGATCCGATCGGGGACGACCGCGTTCGCCGACATGTACTTCCACGTCGAGGAGGTCGTCGACGCCGTCGAGCGTGCGGGGCTGAAGGCCAGGATCGCCCACGGCGTCGTCACCGTCGGCAAGGACGAGGAGGCCGCGCTCGCGGACGCGCGGGAGGGACTCGACGCGGCGACGAGCTTCGACGGCGCGGCGGACGGGCGGGTGCGGGCCGCCTTCGCTCCCCACTCGCTCACGACGGTCTCCGAGGACGTCCTGTCCGAGTTCGTGCCGGCGGTCCGGGACGCGGGGATCCCGTTGCACTTCCACGCGAACGAGACCGAAGAGGAGGTCCGCCCGATCGTGGACGAACGCGGCGAGCGCCCCCTGACCTACGCCGACTCGCTCGACATGCTGACCGGCGAGGACTTCCTCGCCCACGCCGTCCACCTGGACGGGTCCGAGATCGACCTCCTGGCAGAGCGCGGGACGAGCGTCGTTCACTGCCCGGCCTCGAACATGAAGCTGGCCTCCGGGATGGCCCCGGTCGAGCGGCTGCTCGACGCCGGCGTCGGGGTCGCGCTCGGCACCGACGGCGCCGCGTCGAACAACGACCTCGACCTCTTCGACGAGATGCGCGACGCGGCGATGGTCGGCAAACTCGCCGCCGACGACGCGAGCGCAGTCCCCGCGGAGGCGGTGGTTCGCATGGCGACGGCGGGCGGGAACCGGGCGCTCGGGTTCGACGGTGGTCGGCTCGAGCCGGGCGCCGCCGCCGACCTGGTGGTGGTGGGTTTCGACGCGCCGCGCATGACCCCGGTCCACGACCACGTCTCCCACCTGGCCTACGCGGCGTCCGGGAGCGACGTTCGCCACACGGTCGTCGACGGCGCGGTGCTGATGCGCGATCGCGAGCTCCAGACCCTCGACCTCCAGGCGGTCCGGGAGCGGGCCGCAGAGCGGGCCGCGACGCTCGCCGACCGGGCCGCGTGACGGAGTCCGGTAGGGTTTTCACCGGCCTTCCCGACCGGTCGGACATGGAGACCGCGCCCCCAATCGGCGAGCGGCTCGCGGACGCTGCCGCCGCTCGGGCCGACGGACGGACCAAGATCGACTGGGCGTTCCAGCACATGCCCATCCTGCAGTCCCTTCGCGAGGACTTCGCGGCCGAGGAGCCACTCGCGGGATTGACAGTCGGGATGGCCCTGCACGTCGAGGCCAAGACCGCAGCGCTCGTCGAGACGCTGGCCGCCGGCGGTGCCGAGGTGGCGATCACGGGCTGCAACCCGCTCTCGACGCACGACGACGTAAGCGCCGCCCTCGACGCACACGAGAGCATCACCTCCTACGCCAAGCACGGGGACGAGGACGCGGACTACTACGCCGCCATCGAGGCGGTCATCGACCACGGCCCGGACGTCACGGTGGACGACGGCGGCGACCTCGTCTTCCGGATCCACGAGGAACACCCGGACCTGGTCGACGACCTCCTGGGTGGCACCGAGGAGACCACGACCGGCGTGCACCGTCTCCGCGCGATGGACGAGGACGGGGCCCTCGAGTACCCCGTCGTCGCCGTGAACGACACCCCGATGAAGCGTCTCTTCGACAACGTCCACGGAACCGGGGAGTCGGCACTCGCGAGCATCGCCATGACGACCAACCTCGCGTGGGCCGGCTCGACCGTCGTGGTCGCGGGCTACGGCCACTGTGGCCGCGGCGTCGCGAAGAAGGCCGCCGGCCAGAACGCCCACGTGATCGTCACCGAGGTCGATCCCCGCCGGGCCCTCGAGGCCCACATGGAGGGCCACGAGGTCACCACGATGGACGAGGCGGCCGCCAGGGGCGATGTCTTCGTCACGACCACCGGCAACCGCGACGTCATCACTCGCGAGCACTTCGAGCGGATGGACGACGGCGCCGTGCTGGCGAACGCGGGCCACTTCGACGTGGAGATCGACCTCGCGGCCCTCGCGGACCTGGCGGTCGCCGAGCGGGACGCCCGCGACGGCGTTCGGGAGTACGAACTCCCCGACGGCCGGCGCATCAACGTGCTGGCGGAGGGGCGCCTCGTCAACCTCGCCACCCCGGTCTCCCTCGGCCACCCCATCGAAGTCATGGACCAGAGTTTCGGCGTCCAGGCCGTGAGCGTGCGCGACCTCGTCGAGAACGGCGAGGCCTACGACGCCGGCGTCCACGAGGTCCCCGACGACCTGGACCGGGAGGTCGCCGAGATCAAGCTGGCAGCGGAGGGGGTCGAGTTCGACGACCTCACCGACGAGCAGGAGGAGTACCTGCACAGCTGGCAGCACGGGACGTGAGAACAGGTAGTCTCGCGGAGTCCGGAGCGGGCGACTACGCTCCCGCCTGGTTCGCTCCGGGTTGACGACTACGGCATGGTCGGGTGTGGCCCGGTCCCGGTATTTGAACGCTCGGTCGATCCGTCCCCGATCCCTTTTTCGGGCCTGGAATCCGGCCGACGGCTGGGAGCGTTCGGCGGCCAGGTGAGCCGGCGGGCGGTCGATCGCCGGTGCGCCGCGGCGATCGCGAGCGTCCGGATGTCGGCCCGGACGACGTGTCGCGCGAACGGGAGGCTAGATGTGTTCGAGCACCGCGTCCTCGTCGTGCGCGAGGCGGAGGGTGCGCGACCGGCCGCGGCCCTCCAGGCTCTCGTACTCGGCCTCGATGATTCCCAGTTTGTCGAGTTTGTTGACGATCTCCGTGTAGCGGGTGTACCCGAGGTCCGTCCGGTCGTTGAAGACGTCGTAGACGTCGCCGGCGCGCTCGTCGCCGTGATCGGCGACGACCTCGACCAGCGTTCGCTCGGTGTCCGAGAGCGCCCGGAGGTTCCGGGTCAGGTGGACGTGTTTGGCCTCGTCGAAGGCCTCCTCGACGTCCTCCACGGCGACCTGCCGGCTCGCCCGCATCTCCGCGTTGAGGCCCGCGCGCCGCAACAGATCGATGCCGACCCGGAGGTCGCCGGTCTCGGCGGTCAGCTCGGCGACCCGATCGGTCACGTCGGTGGTGACCGCGCCCTCGCGGAAGCCCGCGTCGATGCGGTCCTGGAGGATGTCCACGATCTCGGTCACGTCGTAGACCTGGAAGTAGGCCTCCTCCGGGCGGAAGACGCTCTGCACCCGTCCGTCGAGGTCGTCGATGACGTCGAGGTCGAGGTCCGAGGAGACGACCAGGACGCCGATCTTGGTGCCCGGGTGGGCCTCGTGCGCGCGCAACAGCGAATACAGCGTGTCGGACGCCTCGCCCTCGTAGAAGAGGTAGTTGACGTCGTCGAGGGCGACCACGAGGACCTCCTCGTCGTCGACGAGTCGGTCCGCGATCTGGCCGAAGAGCTTCTTGAACGAGATGCCGGAGGACGGCGGTTCGTACTCGAACAGCTCCTCGAAGATCCGCGAGAACACCGAGTAGCGAGTGGAGTCGACCTGGCAGTTGACCCGGACCGCGCGCACCCCCGGCTGGGCGTCGAGTTCGGCGAAGACCTTCTGGATCGCGGTGGTCTTGCCCGTGCCCGGCGGGCCGCGGACCATCACGTTGAGGGGACGGGACCCGCGGACCGCCGGTCGGAGCGCGTACTTCAGCGTCTCCATCTGGGACTCGCGGTGGCGGAACAGTTCCGGGACGTAGTCGATCTCGAAGACGTGCTCGTCGCGGAACACCGATTCGTCCCAGGACAACATCCCCCCGTCCGGGTCGTCGGCCATCACTTTCACCAGGCTTGCCGAGCTACTTAACGCTTCGCTCGCGGACCGCGGCGGCGGTGCGACCCCGGCGGAGTCGGGCGGTTTCCGTCGGTCCAGTGTGATCGCCGCCGACCGAAACAATCGGTATCGTCTTGAGTTGATAGATAACCTATAATATCAACCGGGTAATAGTCTCCGCACGGAGACCCACACCATGAAAGCATTCGTGATGGAAGAACTGGGATCGGTCGGCTTCGCCGAGAAGCCGGAGCCGACGGCCGGTCCGAACGACGCGATACTCCGGCCGACGAAGGGCCTCGTCTGCACCTCCGACGTACACACCGTCGACGGCGCCATCGGCGAGCGGGAGAACCTGACCCTCGGCCACGAGGTCGTCGGCGTCGTCGAGTCGGTCGGCAGCGAGGTCGAACGCTTCGAGCCGGGCGACCGGGTCGCGGTGGGCGCGATCACGCCGGACTGGGGGTCGGACGCCGCCCAGGACGGCCACCCCTCCCAGTCGGGACAGGCCCTCGGCGGCTGGAAGTTCGCCAACGTCAAGGACGGCGTCTTCGCCGAACTGGTGCACGTCAACGAGGCCGACGCCAACCTGGCACACATCCCAGACGGCGTCGACGACGAGACGGCAGTCTACGTCACGGACATGATGAGCACGGGGTTCATGGCCGCCGAGAACGCCAATATTCCCATGGGCGGCACGGTGGCCGTCTTCGCGCAGGGACCGGTCGGCCTGATGGCGACGAAGGGGGCGGCCCTCCAGGGCGCGGGTCGTATCTTCGCCGTCGAGACCGTCCCGGAGCGACAGGAGTTGGCCCGGGAGTACGGCGCCGACGAGGTGATCGACTTCGCGGAGGTCGATCCCGTCGAGGTCATCCGGGAGCGGACCGACGGTCAGGGCGTCGACGCGGCCATCGAGGCGCTCGGCGCGAGCGAGAGCTTCGAGCAGTGCGTCGCCGCGACCAGGCCCGGTGGCACCATCTCGAACGCGGGCTACCACGGCGAGGGGGAGTACGTAAACCTCCCGCGGGAGGAGTGGAACGTCGGCATGGGCGAGAAGACGATCGAGACCGGCCTCTGCCCCGGCGGCCGGCTCCGGTTGCGTCGGCTGCTCCGGATGCTCGCGGCCGGCCGGGTCGATCCCACGAAGATGACCACCCACGAGTTCGCCTTCGACGAGGTGGACGAGGCCTTCCGGCTCATGGAGAGCAAGGAGGACGGCGTCATCAAGCCGCTGATCGACTTCGAGTGAGTCAGAACTTCGCGAGGAGCCGGTCGTAGAAGTCGCGGTCGTCCTCGCCGGCCAACTTCTCGACGATCAACTCGGGGGTCGATCTGGCCAGGTGGTCTTTCTTCGGCGACCGATCGACCTGGAGTTGCCCGTCCGCCAGCCCCAGCGCGCGAATGCCGTCCACGGTCACGTCGAACGCGCAGGCCTCGCTGATCTCGCCGGCCAGGTGGGAGACGAAGACCGCACTCGACCCGGCCTCGTGGAGCTCCTCGAGGATGCCGGCGACGATCCGCGCGGAGGCTCCCGGTTCGGTGATGCTCTCCAGTTCGTCCACGAGCACGAGTTTCGAGTCCGCGCCGTCGGCGATGGCGGCGAAGTCCCGGAGGGTGCTCTCGAACGCCCCGGCGTCGAGGGTGCCCTGGGTCTTGCCGTGGTAGGCCAGTTCGTCGATGGCCGGCACCCGGGCGCGGTCCGCCGGCACCGGGAGGCCCATGTGCGCGAGGACGGTCACCGCCGCGATCAGATCGAGGGTCGAGGTCTTCCCGCCGCTGTTCACCCCGGAGAGGATCGCGACCCCGTCGACCGCGTAATCGACCGGCTCGACCGCCTCGAACGGCTCGTCGAGCAACGGGAGCCGACCGCCCTCGATGGCGAACCCGCGGCCCGAGCGCTCGGGCATGGTACACCCGAAGTCCTCGGCGAACGTGGCGATGGCGTACTCGACGTCGAGTTCCAACGCCCGCCGGACGAGGTCGGCCACCGCGGGTCGGCGGTCGGCGAGATCGGCCGCGAGTTCGCGCTTTCGCTTCGCCGCCCGACGGTCGCGGGCCGCCGTCAGGCGGTCTCGCAGCCGACCGATCGTCTCCTCGTCGTGGGTCACCGGGTAGGTCGGATCGTCTGGGAAGGCGCGTCGCGCCAGGGCCGCCTCGTCGTCGGTCAGCGAGAGGGCGTCGGTCAGGTGCGAGCGGGCCGCCGCGACCGCCTCGTCGAACTCGTCGGCCAGTTCGCGCGAGAGCAGGGAGTCCACGCCGGCGCCGCGTTCGACCAGCGAGAGCAGGTCCGCGCCCTCGATGGTCACGTCCTTCTCCTCGATGGCCGCTTTCAACTCGTCGTTGGCCACCGACTCCGCGGTCGCCGTCGCGGCCGAGAGGTCGTCGATGGCCGTCGAGAGACGCGCCAACTCCTCGTCGCCCGTCACGGTCCCGTCCTCGTCGAGACGCGAGAGCGACGCGTCGAGAGCCTCGAGGTCGAGGTCCGTCTCGAGGTCCGCCGCCCGGTGGACCTCGATCGCCGCCCGGATCGCCGCCCGGTTGGTCGCGTAGAACGCGAGCGTCCGCTCGGGGACGACCTCCGCCGGACGGTCCAGGGCCGACGGTTCGACCCGGACGTCGCCCTCGACGTCGACCCCCGCGAAGGCCTCGTCCAGCGCGACGACGGTCGAGTACCCCCGGGCGAGGTCCGCGAGGCCCCGGGCGTCGTCGACGACCTCGACGCTGATCTCGGGGAAGCGGTCGCGAGCGGTCGCGTACGTCTCGCCGTCGGTCGTCGCCAGACAGCGGTCCCGGACCGTGACCGAGTCCGGCCGTGAGAGCGGCGTCACGTCCGCGAGCGCATCGCGGGCCGTCTCCACGACGGTCCGGTCCATCGCCCGCTCCGCGAGCGCCCGGACCTCGTCGATCCGGGACTGGACGGCGCTCGGGTAGACCGTCTCCAGGCGCTTCTCGGCGTAGGTCGTCACCGCGCGTTCCTGGACGAGAGAGCGGACTGCGGCGTCGATTTCTCGCGCCCGATCCGTCGCGAGGAATCCACCGGGGTCGTCGTGCCTGGCCCTGATCGAGGCCCGGACGATGCGCGCCGCCCGACCCTCGCTGATGCCGGGCGCGCCGGCGAGCGCGGCCACGTCCTCGCGCTCGATGGCGTCCGCCGGGTCGTCGAGTTCCTCGAGCGCGGCGGCCGTCTTCTCGCCCACGCCCGGGATCGCTTCCAGGTCCATCGGGTAGTGGGTTCGCCCCCGGGAGCAAAACGGTTGGGGCGATCGATCAGGGAGACGCCCGACTGCGCTGGGTCCAGCGCAGGAGCAACAGCGTGCCCTCGAACAGCGCGATCATCGTCGCGGCGACGATCAGCGGGGCCATGCCGGTCGGATCCGGACTGAACAGGAAGGAGACCCCGGCGAAGACGCCCCAGATGACGAGCCGGCGGTCCTCGAGCCACTCGCGTGTCGTGAGGCCCATCATGATCGCGAGCATCACGAACAGCGGGATCTGGAAGACCAGCGCGAGATAGGCCATCAGGATCAACATCAGGTTGAACGTCTGGCCCAGCGCGAACGCGATGTCAACGACGCCCTGCGAGTAGTAGAGGAAGTACGACATCACCGCGGGGAGGACGATGAAGTACGCGAACGTGACCCCGACCAGCGCGAGGATCAGGCTCGTCGGCACCGCCGCCAGGTAGTACCGACGTTCGTGGGGGTACAGCCCGGGCTTCATGAACGCGTACGTCTCGTAGACGAACGCCGGGAGGGCCACGATCAGCCCGAGCAGGCTCGCGGTCTTGAGTTGCGTGAGGAGCAACTCGAGCGGGTGGTAGACGTGGGGCTGGGAGACGCCGCGGGGTAGCACCGAGTACCACAGGAAGGTGATCGCCTCCTCGGCGAAGGGGAACGCCGCGAGACTCACGAGGCCCGCGATGACGACGACGATCCCGAGGCGCTTGATCATCTCCTCGATGTGGTCCGCGAGCGGTTGCTCCCGGTCCGACGGCGGCCCCGTCTTGCGCTCGATCGGGGTGGCGTCGTCGGCGATCGTCTCGACCTCGTCGTCGGCCGGGAGTTCCACCGCCTCCTCGGACGTTTCGCTCCCGACCGCGCGATCGGCGAGATCGCGGTCGTACTCGTCCCAGCCCTCCTGGATGTCGACGTCCGACTCGACGACGAAACCCCCCTCGTCGCTGTCGCCGTCCGCCGTCTCCACCCCCTCCGGGGAGAGGACCTCGTCGGACTGGAAGTCGTAGACGGTCTCCTCGTCGGTGGATTCCTCCGTTTCTCCGGTGGATTCCTCGGTCGTTTCGTCGGCGTCCGC
>JBDGUD010000047.1:0-14513 GCA_042216165.1 Halanaeroarchaeum sp. | reverse complement strand
CCGCCGAGGGCTTTCAGATCGCTATCCTGTCGATGGTACCGTCGTCTGTTTATCTGAACAGTGCCGGTGAGGAAACGTACGGTACCCGCGAAGGGTGATTCTGGTCACTGCGGTCTCCATGACGCCGCCCGTGACAGGATATAAACATGATGCCCACGGAGTGCCAGGAATTGACAACCGCGCTATCTGAGAGCCCGCATCCTTTTCCCCGAAGTTCGACGTTGATCCCACCGGTCGCCTCTGCTGTCTAATCGGAAGTCCCGCCGGCCAGGGTCCCTCCGACCACCACGACGAGGTTCCGAATAATCGATCCGACGTATAGCACGAATCTAAGACCCTGATCGAGGCCGGAAACTTCGCTAGCGACACGATACGGACGTCGGTCACCTCGCGTATTGCTTCGGGATTACAATTCGAGTTTGACACAAGGGCGTGGGTGGATTAGAGATATCAGCGGTATTCGCTCCGCGCCCGACGTCCCGCTTCTGACCTCGAGGCGAGGAAACCTCCGGGTCCAACGATGAGACGTTCCACCATCTCGGCGGTGCATCATCGCCGTCGGTCCCGTCGCTGGCGCGCGATACCGTGTAACCACGTTTCGCGGACTGGGTCCGGATCGTTGACTCCGTGTTCGCGGCAGTGAGAAGGGGCGCCAGCCGTGTGCGCCCCGTCGTCGCCGAGACGACGGGATGCTCCCCGAAGGGATGTGTGGCATGGTTCGCCCTCGAGAGTCCCGTCCGTCTCGCTCGGCGGGACGGCTGGGTCGTACGGAGACGTGTCCAGCCCCCCGCACACGATCGTATAGCCGATCAAATATATAGGTCTTTCATGATACAAATGTTGCCGAATCCGTCCCCAGCGGACACCGATGGTCGCACGTCTCGTCTCACTCCACCATCAGCAGAATGCCGAACAGCGCTGCCAGGATCACACTCACGCTCGCGATGGCCGGGAAGGCGACGACGACCCCCCACTCGGTGGCGAGGAAACCGAAGATAGCGGGTCCGCTCGCCCCGCCAATCGCAGCGCTGGTCTGAAAGACGCCGAAGAGACTCCCGCTTCGCTCCTCGTTTGCTCGCTCGGAGATGAGGGCGTTCTTCACGGGGTACATCGCGTAGGAGACCCCCCCGATGAGAACGAACCACACCGCAAGTACACCGACGAGGACGGGTTCGGGCAGTGGTTCGATCAGTCGTGATACGAACAGCACGGTCCCGATGAGCAATGCCGTTCCGACTGCCGTCGATATACCGAGATGGTACCTGTTCACCCGATCGGCGAACTCACCGCCCCACAACGAGGCCACGCTCCCTCCCATCAACAGCCCGAAGAACGCCACGTTGCTGACCGCGACGGTGGCCCCCGTCCGGGCAGAGACGTACGAGGTAGTGAACGTCTGGACGGCACGAAACTGCATCGAGAGGCCCATCGTGACGAAAAAGAGGGTCACGTTTGCTGGCGTGGCCAGTTCGCCTGCGGTTTCTCTCACCGACTGCCAGTGGGGATTGGAGCGAAAGCCGCCGTCGGAACGCGTTGACGAACCCGTCGCCGGGGCGAACCTGAGAAACACGTACGCGGTGACGACCGTCATGGTGCCACCGAGCAGGGCGGCGACGACGACCGCAGAGCGCCATCCTGCAAGCGCCGCCACACCACCGACCACGATCGGCGCGGCCATCGTTCCGAGCACGCCTCCGAATCCGAAGACGCCCATCGCCTTTCCTTCCGTATCCGTCGTCTCGACGTCGCTGATCACAGACATACCGGCGGGATGGAAGGTGCTGCCGCTGATACCGGCGATGGCCTGACCCACGACGAGTACCTCGTAGGAAGGTGCCATTCCCGCGATGAGAACGCCCACGGACATCCCGACGAGACCCGACACCATGAGGACACGCTTGCCCACCCTGTCCGCGATAATTCCAGCGGGCAACTGGAAGAGCAGGTACATGACGAAAAACACGGTGAGGAGGAAGCCCGCCTGGCCGTACGTTATCCCGAGGTCGGCGACGAGCAACGGAATCACCGGGGGAATGACTATCGCAAAGAACTCGTTGACGCCGTGACCGACGGTCACGGGGCCGACGACCCGCGGCCGTTCGATCGCGGTGAACCGCTGCAACCGGTCGCGCATCGTTGGCACTCCACTTTCGAGGGCGTCGGGATAATGGTACTGATCGACGGAGGTCCCCGCGGGACCGAGGGACCGCTTTGCATTTCATTGCGGACCAGCAGTGGCGCGGACGTCGAGGACCCGTGCGGTGCCAGTCCGTTTGCGACGGACTCGACCGAGACGCGACGTCCCCATCTCAGCGCCGACGATCGGCACCCCGAGACCGGCGGCTCTGACACCGTCTCGCTCACGCCACCGGCACCCGTGCAGTCGGACGACACCGACGCTCCACGGGGTGGTGGGCCACTCCGGTCCGGTCACGATACCACCCCTCGTGTACCATGGCAAATACACTTGCCATCTCGACATGTCCATAGATGGTGCCGACCATCCCTGGGGAGGGGTCGGCAACTCCGGAACGTCGATCGACACCCGGGAGGGGAGGACGGGGGGTGCGCCCCGCTGACCATTTATTTCGGGCCAGGTTTCCGCGGACCCTCCAAACAGTTACCAGGGAGCGGTCCCGCGTTCTACCCGATGGGATTTCCTGCCGGTACGACGGTGCTCCTCGCCGGACGCTCGCAGTGGCTCGGCGACGTCGAGGAGGCGATCGTCGATCGCTCTGGGGCCGTCGAGCGCGTCTCACTCGACGCTCTCGCCGAGCGCCCCGTCGAGGCGGTCGACCTCGTCTTCGTCGCACACGGGGATCGCGACCCCGCGACGGTCGTCGAGCACGTCCGGTCGCTGGATGCCGACTGCCCCGTCCTGGTCGGGGACGAGGCCGATTCCGCGGCCCTCGAGACGTACTACACCGTCGGCTCGATCGAGGTCCTCTCGGACGTGGAGCGTCTCGACGCGGCCGCGGTCGCCGCCCGGCTGGAGGCCCGCGTCCGGGACTACCGGGAGCGGCGCACGGCGGTGTCCACCGCGAAGCGTTTCGAGTCGTTTTTCGCCGACGGGGAGGGATGCATGTGGGTTCTCGACGACCGGGGGGTCGTTCAGGACCAGAACGAGTGCGATGGGAGCGTCGTGGAGATGGGAGACGTGCGCGGGGAGTCGTTCTTCGACGTCGACCGGTGGGTGGACGCCGAGGTGGCGACGACGGTCGCGGCACTCGTCGAGGATGCGACGCCCGGCCAACCGAGCGGGGATCGGATCTCGCTTTCGGTCGACGGCGACGATCGCCACCTCGACGTGTCGGTCTACGCGGTGCCGTCGGCGGACGGCGAGGCCGTGGGATCGTACGTGGTCGAGGCGGAGGACGTGACGGAGTTCGTGACGCTCGAGACCGAATTGCGCCGGTCCGAGGAGTTGCACCGGGTCGTGTTGAACAACATGACCGACACCATCTTCATCACCGACGAGACGGGGGCGTTCACCTACGTCTGTCCCAACGTCCACTTCATCTTCGGTTACTCGGCCGAGGAGATCCAGGAGATGGGCACGGTCGATCGATTACTCGGCGAGGACCTCTTCGACCGGGAGCGACTCACCGAGGCGGGCACGCTACGGAACGTCGAGACCACCGCGACCGACAAGTCCGGGACCGAGCACACGCTCCTGGTCACGGTGCGGGAGGTGGACATCCAGGGCGGCACGATCCTCTACAGTTGCCGGGACATCACCGAGCGCAAGCGCCGCGAGGAGTCCCTGGCCGCCCTCCAGCAGTCCACGCGCGACCTCTTGCTCGCCGAGACGGAGTCCGAGATCGCACACCGCGTGGTCGAGGAGGGCGGCGCGGTCGTGGACGTCCCGGTCCGGGTGCTCTACCTCTTCGACGACACCGCGAACGCGCTCCGTCCGGTGGCCTACACCCCGCAGACAGAGGACCTCCACGGACCGGTCTCAGCGATCGACGTGAGCGACGAGAGCATTCCGAGCCAGGTCTTCGTGGACGGCGAGCCACGGATCTACGACGACGTCCACGAGGCTCCGACTCTCACCAACGCGGCCACGGAACTCAGGGGTGCCGCGTACATCCCGCTCGGCGAACACGGAGTGTTCGTCGCGGGATCGCCCGAACCGGATCGTTTCGACGAGGTTCGGCGGGAATTGGTGGATCTCCTCGCGGCGACGGCGGAGGCGGCGATCGACCGGGTCAAGCGCGAGACGGCCCTCCGCGAGAAGGACCGCGCGCTCCAGCGCCGAAACGCCGACCTCGAGCGACTGAACCAGCTCAACGAGATCATCCGGGCCGTCGATCGTGCCGTGGTGCGGGCGGGGACGCGCGAGGACGTCGAGTCGGCGGTCTGTTCGACGCTCACGCGGGACTCTCCGTTCCGGTTCGCCTGGATCGGACGGCCACACCGCGACGGCTCGAGGCTGGTGCCCGCGGCCTGGAGCGGGTCGGGCAACGGCTACCTCGACGCGGTCACCCTCTCGGTCGGGGCGGAACACCCCGAGGTGTCCGTCCGGGCCCACCGCTCGAACGACGTCGTCGTCGCCGGAAACCTCGCCGAGCGGATGCACGAGATCCCCTGGCGACGGCGGGCAATATCCAGGGACTTTCAGTCGGCCATCGCCGTCCCACTCTCCTACGACGAGGTGTCCTACGGCGTGTTGACCGTCTACTCGACAGAACCCGACGCGTTCGGCGATCGCGCGACCGACGTCCTCGCGGAACTCGGCCAGACCATCGCCGCGGCCATCAGCGCGACCGAGCGGAAGGCAGCCCTCCTGGCGCCCTCGAACACCCGCCTCGAGTACGACGTAGCGGACGAGGCGGACCCGATCATCGGACTGGCGCGTGCGGCCGACTGCACCGTCCGGATCCAGGGGAACGTCCAGCAGTCGGAGGAGGGGGTCTTCGTCTACGCGTCGGTGATCGACGGCTCGACGGGGGCCCTGGCCGACGCGGCCGAATCGATGGTCTCCATCGCAGACACACGGGTCCTCGATCCGGGGACCGACGAGGGTCTCGTGCGATTGAACCTCGCGGAGTCCTTCGTCGCTCAGCCCCTGGCGAACCACGGCGCGGTGCTCCGCGAACTCGAGACGGACGGCGAGTCCACGACTCTCGTGGTCACGGTCCCGGACACCGCGGACGTCTCACAGGTCTCCGCGCTCGTGGCCACGCAGTTCGAGAGCGTGGAGTTCCGCTCGAAACAGACCATCGACGAACCGGCGACGACGGACTTCTACGCGCGCTTCGTCGAGAAACTCACCGACCGCCAGCTGGAGGTGATCCAGGCGGCCTACTACGGCGGCTACTTCGAGTCACCAAGGCGGGCGAACGGAGAGGAGATCGCCGAGGTCCTCGGCATCTCTCCCCCCGCGTTCTACCGCCACGTCCGGACCGTCCAGGCGAAGCTCTTCCCGACGATCTTCGACGAGTTCGGGGTCACCGCCGACGGTCGCCGTCGGGGCTAGATAATCAACCCTGTACGCCGACACACGGTTAGGTGGTGAACGACTCCATATTCCTATGTTCTCCTAGTATCCCTAAGTGGCCAGCCCCGGCGGACTGGGCTGGGTAATCGGCCGGGAGTTCACAATGAGAGACGTCACGAATTCGCCCTCGACGACCGGACCGTACGAGTGTTTCAACTGCGGACAGATTGTCACCGACCCGGACGCGGGCCGGTGTCCCGAGTGCCACGGTCAGTTGCGAAACCGCCAGATGCCGATCGAGTGACCGATCCATGGCATCGGAGCTCGCCGATACGACGACGGTACCAGACGAAGAGGTCGTCGAATCGCCGCTCGTAACCGCGCGGGAACAGTTGAAGGCGGCTGCCCGGACGGTCGACGTCGACGACGGCATCGTCGAACGGCTCGCACAACCACAGACCGTCCACGAGGTGCGGATTCCTCTGGAGCGGGACGACGGTTCCGTCGACATGCTGACGGGCTACCGCGTCCAGCACAACGCGGTGAGGGGACCGTACAAGGGAGGCATCCGCTACCATCCCGAGGTCACCAGGGAGGAGTCCATCGGCCTCTCCATGTGGATGACCTGGAAGTGTGCCGTCATGGACATCCCCTTCGGCGGCGCGAAGGGGGGCGTGGTCGTGGACCCGAAGACGCTCAGCGCGACCGAGAAGGAGCGACTGACGCGCCGCTTCACCCACGACATCCGGGACCTGATCGGGCCGAACAAGGACATCCCGGCTCCCGACATGGGCACGGACCCGCAGACGATGGCCTGGCTGATGGACGCCTACAGCATGCAGGAGGGCGAGACCATCCCGGGCGTCGTCACGGGCAAACCGCCGGTCGTCGGCGGTAGCCAGGGACGCGAAGGGGCCCCCGGCCGGAGCGTCGCCATCATCACCCGGGCGGTCCTCGAGTACTACGACCGATCGATCGACGGGACCACCGTCGCCGTCCAGGGGTACGGAAGCGTCGGCGCACCCGCGGCCCGGTTGCTCGACGACTGGGGCGCGACCGTCGTCGCCGTCAGCGACGTGAACGGCGCGGTCTACGACGAGACGGGCCTGGACACCCACGCCATTCCGTCCCACGACGAGGACCCGGAGGCGGTCACGCGGGGCGTGGACGACGTTCTCACCAACGAGGAGCTGCTGGGCCTCGACGTCGACGTCCTGATTCCGGCCGCCGTCGGCAACGCGATCGACTCGGGGACGGCCGACGCGGTCGCCGCAGACGTCGTCGTCGAGGGAGCGAACGGGCCGACCTCCCACCTCGGGGACGAGATACTCCAGGAGCGGGGGATTCCGGTCATCCCCGACGTGCTGGCGAACGCCGGCGGCGTCACCGTCAGTTACTACGAGTGGCTCCAGGACATCAACCGTCGACAGTGGTCGCTCGATCGGGTCCACGACGAACTCGAGGCCGACATGCTCTCGGCCTGGGAGGCGGTCCGCGACGAGTACGAGCGTCGCGACGTCTCCTGGCGCATGGCCGCCTACGCCGTCGCCCTCTCCCGGCTCGCCGACGCCCATCGGATCCGCGGACTCTGGCCGTAACTGCTCTCGGCCCGCCGCCGCGGTTCGACTCCGCGGGGTGGGACCAGTCGGGGTCGCACTGGCCTGCGACGTTTCCCCGACTCTTCACTGCCCGCCGCTGTTTCGCGGACGTGCTACCGGGGGTCACCGTTCGCCGCTCATCGTCGCGATGAGCCGGTCGTGCAGGTCCTCGAGGGAGACGCCGTCAGAGGGGCCGAGTCCCGCCATGTGTTCGCTCGAGAGTTTCCCCCCGCCCATGCGGGCGTGACCACCGGCGCTTGCCATGGGGATGTCGTCGGTCGCGGTCTCCAGGACCCGTCCCATGTGAATCCTGTCGTCCCGGGAGCGTCCGGAGAGGTGGAGGTCGTCGCCGTTCCGTCCAGTGACCACCACGGCGGTCACGCCCTCCAGGTGGAGGAGTTCGTCCGCGGCCTGCGGGATGGCGTCCACGTTCGAGACCTCGCCCACGTGACTGACGGCGAACGGCCCCTCCACGCGCCGGTCGGTGATCGCCGTTGCCCGGGTATCGAGGACCTCCGCGTCGACCTGCGGGTTCGCGATCCGGTCGAGGGCGTCCTCGTCGATACCCTCCGAGAGGTACGCTGCCGCCTCGAACTCCGCCGGCGAGGCGCCCTTCGTCAGGTCGTTCGTGTCCGATAGGATCCCGTAGAGCAAGCCCGTCGCGACGCTCTCGGGCAACGCCTCCTCCCCGTCACCGTCCTCCGCCGTCGCGGGGACGACACCGAGGTCCTCCAGGTACTCCGCCAGTACGGTCGCCGCCGCGCCGTAGTTCGGTCTGACGTCGGTGAACGCCTCGCCTGTCCCGTCGCCGGGGTGATGGTCGACGACGGCGTCGGGATCGACGCCATCGCTTCCGGTGAATCCCCGCGGTTCGTTGTGGTCCACGAGCACGACGGCGTCGCCCGCGACGTCCGATCGGTCCTCGATGCGCTCCATCTCGAGGCCGAGGACGGTGCGGAACGCGCGGTTCTCCTGGTGGCGAATCTCGCCGGGGTACTGCAGAATCGCGTCGGCGTCGGCGCGGTCGGCCAGGTGGGCGACGCCCATGGCCGTCGCCATCGCGTCCGGGTCGGGATTGGGATGCATCAGTACGCTCACCGTATCGGCCCGGCCGAGGACCCGCGTGAACGTCGCAGCGGCCGGCCGACGGTACCGTCGAACGGCCACCCAGAGAATCGCGAGGATGACGATCGCAGCGACCGCCCCACCGGCCACGAGCGTCGGGTTGGCGACCGCCGCTGACCGGATCCCCTCCAGGGCCCGCTCGACCTGGTCGAATCCGACGGCGAGGCCTACCATGTCGTCCCCGTTCGGCCCCGGGGGTTGTATACGTATCTCCTCGTGACAGTATCCGAAGGATATTGGGGTCCCGCCCGCCCAGTGCGAACGATGAACCCACGGTACTCGGAGGCGTTCCTCGCCGTCGTCGTGGGCTGGATCGTGGGGTTCGTCCTCCTCGGTCCCGGGGGCCTCGTCGCTGGCGCGGTGATCGGCGCGCTCTACGGCTACTGGCGGATCAGGAGCGGCGGCTAGTCAGCCACGAACGACACCAGCGCGTCCGCGACCTCGTCGGCGCCGTTGTCGAAGTCCGGCGGATCCGGGGGATCGGTCGCCGCCGCGACCGCTTCCTCGACCGAATCGACGACCTCGACACCCGGAACGCCCGCCTCCTCGATGGCGGCCGCGATGCCCTCCTGGCAGTCGATGAAGGGATAGACGACCGCGGGCGTTCCCGAGACGACGGCCTCCGCGATCGACGAGAACCCGGTGCAGACGACGACGTCGGCGGCGGCGCTGTAGGGGGTCATCGACGGGACCGCCTCCCAGTCGTCGCCCCCGACCAGCGTGACGTCGAGGCCCTCGTCCTCGAGGCGGGCGGCGACGTCTTCGAACCCGGTCGAGTAGGTCCCCGGGACGACGAGTGCGTCGAAGTCCTCGACGGTCTCCGGATCCGACGGCTCGTGGGCGATGGGGCCGACCGGGCGCAGCCCCTCGCGGGTCGGATAGGGGTTCTCGTGGACAGAGGTGTAGAAGAACCCCTCCCCGAGTTCGAGGGAGACCCGGTTGAAGACGCGGTACGCGAGTCGCTCGAACGGCTGGTCGTAGCAGGCGACCGAGGAGTGATCGATCCGGAAGAAGGGCACGCCCTGAACGAGCGCCGGGAGGGCCGCGAAGGGGTCGTCGGTGAGGAGGACGTCCGGGTCGGTCCGGTCGAGCCACCCGTAGAAGTCCCGGAAGCGCGCGACGACCCGTGGGGCGGCGTGGGCCAGCCCCGCGAAGACCGACCCACCGTCGCCCTCGCGGCGGTCGATGAAGTCCAGGTCGGTGGGTTCGTACTCGTCGTACCCGTTCATGGCCAGGAATTCCGCACCCGGTCCGCCGCCGGCGAGTTCGACGGTCGCCCCGCGGTCCTCGAGGGCCTCGGCGACGGCGAGCGTGCGTGTCGCGTTGCCCGCGCCCTCGGGGGCGTGTGCCAACGCGAATACGGCGTCCATACCGTCACCAGTCGGCCGTCCCGGTAAAGCGTTAGGTTCAATGTCCGAACCCCGGGACACGGTAGTATGCCCGACACCTGCGTGACGGTGCCCACCGTCCGCAACCCCGAGGCCGTCGAGGCCTACGTCGAGAACGCCCGGCGTCACGACTTCGACACCGACCGGTTGCACTTCCTGCTGGTCACCGAGGACTTCCTCGATCTGGACGCGATGCGGGACATGCTCGACCGACTGGACGTCTCCGGGGACGTCTTCGGCGGCGAGGCCCGGGATGAGTGGTTCGCGGAGCGTGGACTCTCGGAGTACGCGGACGTCGTCCCCGAGGCCTCCCACGCCGAGACGAGTTTCGGCCTCCTCTGGATGTACGAACGAGAGGAGTTCGAGTACGGGATGTTCATCGACGACGACACCGCCCCACACGAGTCCGTGGACTTCTTCGGCGAACACCTGGCTCGCCTGGACGAGACCCACGAGGTCGAACACGTCGCCTCCGACGAGTACTGGGTGAACGTCCTGTACCAGAACGTCGACGAGCACGGGCTCTATCCGCGGGGCTATCCCTACGCCGCCATGGACGAGACCGTCGAGACCGAGACCCGCGAGTCGGCGCCGGTGGTCGCCAACCAGGGCCTCTGGACGAACGTCCCCGACCTGGACGCGGTCCGCATCCTCATGGACGGCGACCTCCGCGGACAGGCACAGACCCGCACCGACTTCGACGACTTCGGCGAGGACTTCGTCGCCGCGCCCGGCAACTACCTGACCGTCTCCTCGATGAACGTCTCGTTCGTGCGGGAGGTCATCCCGGCATTCTACCAGATGCCGATGGACGACAACCGCTGGGACATCGGGCGGTTCGACGACATCTGGTCGGGACTCACGCTCAAGAAGGCAGCGGACATGCGCGGGAAGGCGGTGATGAGCGGTTCGCCGCTCTGCGAGCACAACAAGGCCGAACGCAGCACGTTCGACGATTTGAACAACGAGGTCCCGGGCCTCGAACTCAACGAGCACTTCTGGGAGGCGCTCGCGGAGGCACCGGACGCGGCCGACGACTACTACGGGGCGTACGAGGCCATGATCGACGCCCTCGAGTCCCACGACTTCTCCGCGTACAACCACGCCGAGTTCGTGGACCTCGTGGTCGAGACGATGTCGGACTGGCTCGCCGTCTGCCGGGCCATCGATCCCGACCGGTGAACGGGCGCGGCGCGGCCGAAAGGATCAATCCGCCCACGAACGGACCGTGCGTATGACCGTTCGGGTCGCGACCGGTGCCCGTCTCCACTTCGGGTTCGTCAACCTCTCGCTGGCCCACGACCGCCTCTACGGTGGCCTCGGCGTCGCCCTCGACGAGCCCCGACTCGTGGTGACTGCCGATCCCGCCAGCGAGGTGGTCGCCGAGGAGGAACTGCGCCCGCTGGTCGAGGAGGTGGTCACGCTACTCGACGTCCCCGGCGCACGGGTGGCACTGGAGGCCGGGTTTCCGCGTCACGTCGGCCTGGGCAGTGGCACCCAGCGGGCGCTCGCGGTGCTGGCCGCGGTCGCGCATGCACACGGCCGCGACGTCGTTGTCCGAGAGCACGCACCGGTCCTGGGTCGCGGCGGTCGCAGCGGGGTGGGCGTCGCGACGTTCGAGGCGGGAGGGTTCGTCATGGACGACGGCCACCCGACGGAGCGCTTCACGACCGAACCGCCCGAAACAGGGGAGTGGGCGGTCCCCAACGTCGCGACCCGTCTCCCGGTCCCGGCTGACTGGCGATTCCTCCTGGTGATCCCGTCCGAGGACGCGGGCCGGCACGGCGACGTCGAGGAGGCGAGCATGCGGGCCGCCATCGAGCGTGCGGATCCGGGCCTCGCCGACCGCATCGCCGGCGTCGTACTGCGCCGGGTGCTGCCGGCGATGACGGCGGGTGACGTCTCGGCCTTCGGGTCGGCCGTCGCCGACCTCGGGCGCCTCAACGGGCGCTGGTACGCCGACGAACAGGGCGGCGTCTACCGACCCCCGGTCGGCGAAATCGTGACGGCCCTGCGCACCCATCCGGCCATCGAGGGCGCCGGGCAGTCCTCGTGGGGACCGACTGCCTTCGGCGTCACGGACGCCGACCACGCCGAGGAGGCGACGGCAGCGGGCGAGCGGGCCCTCGAGGCGGCCGACCTGGAGGGAACGGTGAGGGTCGTGGCCGGGCGCAACCGCGGCGCGAAGATCCAGACGATCGACGCGTGAGGCACATCCGCGATTCCCCCGGGCCGCAGTCGACCTCCCCGTTCCCCGTCAGGAGTCGTGGGCGAGCAACAGCGAGTTCTCGACCAGCGTTGAGATTCCCCGGCGCAGGCGCTCGGTCACGGCCTGGTCGGAGATGCCCAGGTGATCGGCCAGCTCGAGCGTCGTGATCTCGCGGGGAATGTCGTAGTACCCCTCGCGCACCGCCAGCGTGAGGGCGCGATACTGGCGCTCGGTCAGCCCGAACCACGGTCCGGCGCTCGTGGCCGTCGGCACGAACAGACGTTCGAGACGCAGGGACACATCGTGGTCCCGACACCGTCCCTGAAACTCCTCCAGGGCCTCGTGGGTGGGGAACTCCACGTCGAACTCCCACGCCGATCTGGCTCCCTCCGCCCGATAGACCGTGCCGTCGACCGCGTCGACGGCCGTGAGAAACGGGTCGTCGGTCACGTGCCAGTCCATGGCGAACAGCGTCCCCTCCCCGTCGTCGACCGGGACCACGTCGGCCACGTCCCGGTGGTCCTCGACCCGCTCGAGGACCGCCTGTGGATCACGGCCACGGATCCAGAGGTACGGGATCGTCGAACTCCCGCTCGGCACCACGCGCTCGAACGACGCCGACATCCCCTCCCCGAGTGAGAGCACCCGACCCACCTCGAAGTCCGCTGCCGGGAGTCGAATTTCCGCAATGAGACTCATGGAGCGATATCCATCGATTGTTTGCGTCGATCACATAGCCTATTGCCCTGATTGACCAAGTGTCTGTCGGACGACGTGTTCTCGCCAGTCTCCCGGTCGATCACCCACAGGACTATCGTGCTGGGCCGATTCCTGCTAGCACGGGTACACGCGCTGATCGAATGCCACCACCCCACGTACCGTCTCACATCGACGACGAGCCGACGTTCGAACGAGCACTCGCGGCGGTCGTTCGGACCGCCACGGAGAACGACGTCGACGTGTCCGGGGGGTGGGCGGTGCACACCGACGATGGGTCACCTGACTGGGACGTGGTGATCACGTGGGTCGAACCCAACGCCGAGTAGGTGTGAGAACGGAGCCGCGCCGGAAGTGAGAGACGGCCGTTTCTGGATGACCGCGCCGTTACTGGAAGCCGATGTGACCTTCCCGGCGCCGCTCCCCGGCGCGGCGCGTTCCGCCGGTGAGGTCCTCCTCGACGCTCTCGTAGTACTCGAGGAGATCCTCGGTGATCGTCGGTCGGACCGACTCCATCGCCGCGCGGAAGTGGCGCATCTCCACGGCCTCGGCGCTCTCGTCCTCGCGGAGCGCCTCGATTGCCGCCTCCCGCGCGATGTTCGCCAGGTCGGAGCCGACGTAACCGTCGGTACGCTCGGCCAGTTCGCGCAGCGAGACGTCCGCCGCGAGAGGTGTCTCCTCGGTGTGAATCTTGAGGATCTCCTCCCGTCCCTCGACGGTCGGCTGACCGATCATGACCAGTCGGTCGAAGCGGCCCGAGCGGATGAGCGCGGGGTCGATGATGTCAGGGCGGTTCGTCGCGCCGATGACCATGACGTCCTCCATGTCCTCCAGGCCGTCGAGTTCCGTCAACAACTGGTTGACCACGCGCTCGGAGACGTTGTTCCCGGTCTCCTGGCCGCGACCGGGAGCGAGACTGTCGAGTTCGTCGAAGAAGATCACGGTCGGGCTGACCTGCCGGGCCTTCCGGAAGGTCTGCCGGATGGCCTTCTCGGATTCGCCCACCCACTTCGAGAGCAGTTGGGGACCCCGCACGCTGATGAAGTTGGCGTCGGTCTCGTTGGCGACGGCCTTCGCCATCAGCGTCTTCCCCGTTCCCGGCGGCCCGTAGAGCAGGACCCCCGAGGGCGGGCGGATCCCCATGCGCTCGAACTTCTGGGGGTCAGACAGCGGCCACTCGACGCTCTCTTTGACCTCCGTCTTGGCGTTCTCGAGGCCGCCCACGTCCTCCCAGGTGACCTTCGGGAGCTCGACCAGCACCTCCCGCATGGCGCTGGGTTCGACCTCGTTGAGGGCGTCCTGGAAGTCGTCCCGCTTGACGATCATCCGGTCGATCAGACTCGGCGGGATGTCCTCCTCGTCCAGGTCGATTTCGGGGAGGTACCGGCGCAGTGCCCGCATCGCCGCCTCCTTCGTGAGCGACTCGATGTCGGCCCCCACGAAGCCGTGGGTGTCGTCTGCCAATTTCGAGAGGTTGACGTCGTCGCTCAGGGGCATCCCGCGCGTGTGGATCTTCAGGATCTCCTCGCGGCCCACCTCGTCGGGCACGCCGATCTCGATCTCGCGGTCGAAGCGGCCCGGCCGCCGGAGGGCCGGATCGACGGCGTCGACTCGGTTCGTCGCCGCGATCACGATGACCTGACCCCGTCCCTCGAGGCCGTCCATCATCGTGAGCAACTGGGCGACGACGCGCCGTTCGACTTCCCCGGTCACGTCCTCGCGCTTGGGTGCGATGGAGTCGAGTTCGTCGATGAAGATGATCGCGGGCGACTCGTCCTTCGCGTCCTCGAAGATCTCGCGGAGTTGCTGTTCGGACTCGCCGTAGTACTTCGAGATGATCTCCGGGCCCGCGATAGAGAAGAAGCTGGCGGACGTCTCGTTGGCGACGGCCTTCGCCAGCAGGGTCTTGCCCGTCCCCGGCGGGCCGTGCAGGAGGACACCCTGTGGCGGTTCGATGCCCAGTTTCTGGAAGATCTGTGGGTGTTTCATCGGGAGTTCGACCATCTCCCGGACCCGCTGGATCTCGTTCTGGA
>JBDGUD010000014.1:0-14674 GCA_042216165.1 Halanaeroarchaeum sp. | reverse complement strand
GTATTCAGCAGGATCCCTAAAACCTATCACCGACTGAGGATTTCAACAAGGCCAAATTATCAAAAAATATGCTGTATCGGAAAGCAATAAACCGCCGGGATGAAGGTGTATCGCCAGCTCCATCATCTCGGTTGCCGTGCCTTCGCGTTTCTCAAATCTACCTCGATCGCATCGTTACCACCGCTGAGGCTGGCGATTTCGGGCATGGGTCACTTGAAATTACCTGCCTTATATTTTTAGTAACTTACCTTTCTATTGGCTAGTATTACTCTGAACAGTGCCAATATTCCCTCCTCACCGCTTCTTCGAACGCCCTGCGAGCGGCAACCGGTGCGTCGTTCGAGAGCAAACTATCCCGATGGCCCGATGCGACGACGGAGCGTGCAGACGCTATCCGTGGCGGAAGAGCCTCGAAAAATTCGGACGATCCGGGTAGGTGTGACGTCCTCGGTCGACTATCGCGTGGTCGTCCCCGAGCCGGGGGCCGGGGAGAACAGTTTGTAGACGGCCAGCAGCATGAAGATCACCAGTCCGATCAGGACGATGTAGCCCCGAAGGATGGGGTCGAAGATCGGACTCGAGACGATCTGAGCGCCTTCGGGCGCCATCCCGGGGGCGAGGGCGTGGCCCGAACTGTCGCCCTGTGAGTAGGTGTACAGCGGACTCATCGATCCGGCGAGGATGACGATGGTGCCCATCACGGGAAGTGCGAGCACGAGGAGGCCGCCGCCGAGATACATCGCGATCCGGTCCATGGTGTTGAGTTCTGTCATTGTGTGTCACCTCCGTGTTAACTGAGTATCAAGCGCGCCCATCGACTCTGTGCCCAGTCCATCTCGCGGAGCCACTGGTCGACGCCGAAGACGCTCCCGGCACCGAAGAGAGCCAGCGTCATGTAGAGCAGCACGCCGGCCAACTCGCCGTTGACCATGCCGTGGGCCCACCCGGCGTTCGTGAAGTAGAAGAACGACAGGAGGAACGCCCCGAAGAAGGCCGCGAGCCGGGTCAGGGCTCCGAACATGAGGCCCAGACCGATGAGGAACTCACCGACCGGGATCATGAAGTTGGTGAAGGCGAGCAGCGCCGGACTGTTCCCGAACGCCTGGAGGAGTGGGCCAAGGACGGTCCCCTTGCTAGCGAACAGCAGGTAACCTTTCGCACTGAATGGCCACTCCATCAGTTTTGTCAGTCCACCGTGGAACAACCAGAACCCGGAGAGGATTCGGATGAGGGCAAGCCAGTAGGCCGCCCACGGTGCGCTAAACGACATCGACACGTCGCTACCGAGGACGTTTGTGTTTAATTCGTGGGTCATGGCACGTCACCGCGCAGGTGAGCATAGGTATCCCACCTTAAATAGTCCAACGGCTATTTCCACGGCCTGGTAATTCCACTTGCAGGAAGGTTCGTGAAAGAATTATCCAGGGAAACGCGTACAATAATGTCCAAACCAAGCGGAAGCACGGATCCGGCGTCGGAGAGAAACGATTTAGGGGATTCCCGAACACGGTCGAGACATGGCAACCACGAACGACCGAGAGTGGCCGCACGACCCCGACGGCGAGAAGGGGAGCGAGGGTATGCGGAACTTCGACATGGCGATTCTCTCGAAGATGGTAGACGAAGACGAGTTCCCGATCGAGAAGGACGCGTTCGTCGACGAGTTCGGGGACTGGCCGGTGCGCATCAACCACAAGAAGGTCCTCAGCGTCGCGGAGATATTCGAGGCCGTGGAGCAGGAGACCTTCGAGGACAAGGTCGCCTTTCATCGGGCGGTCGGCGACGCGATCCGGGAGACCGGCATCTGGGACTACCGCCCCGAGAGCGAACCGGCCTGAGCATCGCTCGCGATTCGCCGTCGATCTTCTCGCGACGGGTCGATCGTTTCCCGGACCGGGGTGAATGACAGGACGTCCACGGGTCTGCCGGGCGATCCCGCCCCGAGACGATCCGCGACCGATCGTCGAAGTCGCGACCGACTGTGAGTGTAGCCTCTCTCGGGGCATAAGCGTGCCGGGGATACCTTTTAGCCCCGATGCGGGATATCTAGGGACATGCCCGAGTTGACCCTGCGCGACGTGATGACGCGGGAGTACGTCGGCGTCTCGGAGTCGGATACGGTCATCGGCGCTGTCAGGGTGATGCGCGAGGACGACGCACAGACGGCAGTGGTGCTCCGGGGGCGGGAACCGGTCGGCGTACTCTCGGCCGCTGACGTCCTCGACCTGCTCCTCTCTGCGGACGACGTCGCCTCTCAGACTGTCGAACAGATCATGAAACGAGGCCCGCCGTCACTGGATCCGGAGGATGCCCTCGGGGACGCGGCCGCGGCCATGAATGCGTCGGGAACCGAACAGGTCCTCGTCACCGAAAACGACGACTTGATCGGTGTCGTCACGATGCGCGACGTCGCCCTCTACAGCTGGGAGATGACCGATACGGTCCAGGTCGACGAGGAGGAGTTCGTCGGAACGGAGCCGACAGAACGAGAGACCGTCGCCGAGGAGAGTTACTCCGATCAGAGCATCTGTGAGGCGTGTGGGTCACTCTCACGGGACCTCGTAAACGTGAACGGGCAGTTACTGTGCCCCGACTGTCGGACCGTCTGAGCTCGTTTGTCGGCCACGTCACTTTTGCGCCACGGCGGTCACATTTATATCCCCGCACCTGTTTAGGGGCGTACGTATGTCTGGTATTGACAGGCGCAAATTCCTGAAAGGCGCTGGCGTGGCTGGAATCGCGGGACTCGCGGGATGTACAGGTGGCGGAGAGGACACGACGACCACGACGAACGGAGGCGGGGGAGGCACCACGACGACGACCGCGCCGGGCATCGAATCGCGGTCGGTCAAACTCGGCATTCTGCTGCCACAGACTGGCGACCTGGGACCGCTCGGGAAACCGATGGTCAATGCCGGGGAACTCGCTGTCAGCGCGGTCAACGCCGGAGATATACCCATCGACGTCGATCACCGGGTCGAAGACACACAGACCTCACAGTCGGCAGCCATCAGTGCCGCCAATAGCCTCGTGAACGCCGGGTACCCGGCCATCGTGGGGCCGGCGTCGTCCGGCATCAACCTACCGGTCTCCAAACAGGTGTTCATTCCGAACGATGTCGTCGGCATTTCGCCGTCCAGCACCGCGCTGTCGGTGACGAACCTCGAGGACAACGATTACATCTGGCGCACGGCGCCGAGCGACGCGCTACAGGGTCAGGTCCTGGGGCAGATCGCCCTCGAGGAGTTGGGTCACAAGACGGCGTCCACCATGTACGTGAACAACACGTACGGACAACAGCTCTCGAGGGCGTTCACCGAGGCGTTCGAGGGGGGTGGCGGTACCGTCCAGAAGGAAGTGTCCTTCGAGAAGCAGCAGTCCTCGTACACGTCCCGGCTCCAGCAGGCCCTCGGGAACGACCCGGACGTGATGGTCGTCATCGGGTACCCGGTTTCAGGAGTCCAGATCTTCCGCGACTACTACGCGAACTACTCCGCCGAGAGGGACATCCTCATCACCGACGGTCTAAAGAAGAACAGCCTTCCCGAACAGGTCGGTCACAACATGACCAACGTCGGGGGCTCCTCGCCACTCGCCGCCGGTCCCGCCAGCGACGCGTTCAAGAGCGCGTACAAGGAGGAATATGGCGCCGATCCCGGCGTCTTCACAGCCCATACCTACGACGCGGCCGCCGTCACGATGCTCGCGAACGCCGCGGCCGGGGAGAACACCGGCTCTGCGGTCCGTGATCAGATGCGGAACGTCGCGAACCCGGGCGGCACCCAGGTCTCTCCCGTGAACATCGTAGAGGGGATCGAAATGGCAGCGAGCGGAAAAGACGTCAACTACGCGGGTGCGTCAAGTGCGGTCAACTTCGACGACGCTGGCGACATGAAGGCCGTGACGTACGAGTACTTCAAATTCACCGCGAACGACGACATCGAGCGGGTGAAGACGATCCAGTTCGGCCAGTAGACGCCGCGGTCTTTCGTCTCACCCACCGAGAAATTCCTGTCGTACCGACTCGTCCTCGAGCAGTGCCGTGCCGGTATCGACGTACCGGTTCCGTCCCTGTGCGAGGACGTAGCCACGGTCGCACCGTCTGAGGGCCTCCTTCGCGTTCTGTTCCACCATGAGGATCGCCGTGCCGTCCGCGTTGATCTCGTCGATGCGCTCGAACATCTCGTCGACGAGGTCCGGTGCGAGGCCGGCGCTCGGTTCGTCCAGCATGAGCAGGTCGGGATCGAGCATGAGCGCCCGTCCCATCGCCAGCATCTGTCGTTGACCGCCGCTCATGGTCTCGGCCGTCTGGTCGCGTCGCTCTCGGAGGATCGGGAACCGTTCGAAGACTGACTGGAGCGCGTCCTCAGGAACCTCGTCGAGGATGTACGCGCCCATCTCGAGGTTCTCTTCCACGGTGAGACTCCCGAATACGTTGTCCGACTGCGGGACGTAGCCAAGCCCGTAATGTATGATGTCGTCGGGGTTCGCCCCGGTGATGTCGGTGCCGTCGAACGTGACGCTCCCGCCCATGTAGGTCGTCAACCCGAAGATGGACTTCATCGCAGTCGACTTTCCGGCACCGTTCGGTCCCACGATGGAGACGAACTCGCCCTCGTCGACGAACAGGTCGACGTCGTCGAGGACCTGGAGGTCACCGTAACCCGCGTCGAGGTTCGTCACTTCGAGGAGACTCATTCGATCTCACCACCGAGGTAGGCCTCGACGACCCGTTCGTTGTCCTTGATCTCCTCGGGCGTGCCGTCCGCGAGGATGCTGCCCTGGTGCATCACCAGCACGCGCTCGCAGTTGTTCATGATGAGATCCATGTCGTGTTCGACGATGAGAAAGGTGTAGCCGTCGTCCCGGAGGTCGTGTATGTGACCGAGCAGTTTCTTCTCCAGCGTCGGATTCACGCCGGCGAACGGTTCGTCGAGGAGGACCATGTCGGGGTCCGTCATCAGGACGCGAGCCAGCTCGAGCAGTTTTCGCTGCCCGCCCGAGAGGTTCCCCGCCTCCTCGGTGGCCAGGTGGTCGATGTCGAAGAACTCGAGCATGTCCCAGGACCGCTCCAGGATCTCCGATTCGTCGGCTTTCACGCTCGACCTGGCCCCGGGGGCGACCGATCGCCACAGTTTCTCGCCCGGTTGGTCGAGTGGCGCCAACATCAGGTTCTCGAGAACCGTCATGGCCGACAGTTCCCGGGGAATCTGGAACGTGCGCGCGAGCCCCTCGTGTGCCACCTCGTGCGGTTCCATGCCCGTGATCTCGCGGTCCTCGAAGACCACCGTCCCACCGTCGGGTTCGTGCGTTCCCGTGATACAGTTGAACGTCGTCGACTTTCCCGCCCCGTTCGGACCGATGAGCCCGGTGAGAGTTCCGCGTTCCACCTCGAAGGAGGCCCCATCGACGGCCGTGATGCCGCCGAAGTGCTTCTCCAGGCGCTCGACCCGGAGGACGACCTGCGAGGACTTCGGTTCGTCTTCGCCCTCTTCGATCCTGCCCGTCGACGCCGCGTCACTCATCGTCGGACCCCCCTGGTCGCGAGCCGAGGATCGGAATTGCCGTCGCCGGCTCTTTCCGGTGGCCGAGCAGGCCATCGGGGCGGTTGTGCATCAACCAGATCAACACGAGGCCCATGAGGATCAACCTGATCGCGCTCATCTGTCCCAGCACGTAGGCGAGGAACGGCGTGACCTCGAGCGATCCGAAGGCCGCGACGGCGTCGATGACGTTCGGTGGGACCGACCCGAGTTCGAAGGTCGTCTGGATGAGGTTCTGGACGTATCGCGGACCCTCGAAGAGGAGCGCCGCGAAGAACGCGCTGCCGAGAATGCTCCCCGTGTTCGAGCCGGCGCCACCGATGATGAGGGCGATCCAGACGAAGAACGTCGTCTCCGGCCGGAACGCGTTGGGGTTCAGGAATCCCTGGCTCCCCTGCCAGAGCATGCCCGCGAGTCCCATCAGTGCGGTCCCCAGCATGAACACCTTGATCTTGAACCGGTTGGTGTTCTTGCCAAGCGAGTTGGTCGCGTCCTCGTCCTCCTTGATCGCGCGGAGTACCCGACCGAACGGGGAGTTCCCCACCCGGCGCAGGAGCAAGAAGAACCCCAGCACCACGACGATCAGGAACAGCGAGTACACCCATCCCTCGACGACCGTGGGCTGGATCCCGAAGGACCGGCCCAGTTCGATGACCGGACTCCCGAGGGCGCGGTCGACGGCGAGGAACGTGTCCACGACGACTTTCTCCGGGTCCGTCGAGAGGTTGAGGCCCGACCCACCACCGGTACCCATCGTCTTGCCGAAGACCGTGAACCGCTGGAAAGTGACAGACTTGAGCGTGAACCGAATGATCTCCGAGATGCCGATGGTCACGATCGCGAGATAGTCCGCCCGGAGCCGGAGCGCCGGAAGCGCGGTCAGGAATCCAACCACCGCGGTGACGAGCATCCCGAGGACGATGGCGATGGAGAGTGGCAACCCGAATCCCGGGATTGCCGTGGCCGTCTCCGGGTTCACTGGACGCGTGAGGATCGCCATCGTGTAGACGCCGACGCCCATGTATCCGATCACGCCGATGTTGAAGAGTCCCGTGTACCCCCACTGGAGGTTCAACGCGAGGACGACGAGACTGTACACGGCCGTCAGGAACGTCACCCTGCGCAACGCATTCGCCAGACCGTTGATATCGTAGCCGAGGAGAAGGGCGGCGATCGAGTAGGCCACGTACAGGACGAGCATGACCCCGCCGACGAGCACGGCGTCGTCCCAGCCGCCCGCTTCGTCCTGGGCGATGATCTGCCGGAGACGTTCGAGCGGATTCATGCGGTCGCCCTCCCGGCGAAGAGTCCCTGTGGCCTGTAGATCAATATCAGAATCATGATCAGGAATGCGGCCGGCCGGGCGAAGGTGGCCTCCGGAAGCCAGACCAGGGACACCTTGCTCGCCAGCCCGATGATGATCCCACCGCCGATGGCACCGTAGATCGAACCGATGCCGCCGAGAATCACCGCCGCGAAGATGAGCAGGAGCAGGAGCCAGCCGAAGTTGTACGCCAGCGTCCCCCGCTCCAGGATGATCAGGTATCCGGCGGCACCCGTCAGACCGCCACCGATGATCCAGGTCCAGCGGACGACCCGTTCCGTCGGGATACCGGTGATGAGCGCCAGGTCCTTGTTGTCCGCCATCGCGCGCATCGCCTTGCCGAGTTTCGTCTGTTGGAGGAGGACGTGGACGGCGAGTATGAGCACGATCGCGACCGCGATCAGCGTCACCTGGTGATAGCTCACGTTCACCGTCCCGTCGACGAACGGAAAGACGAGTTTCGAGGAGCCGACGGTCAGGCCCCGCGAGTTCTGCTGGAAGACGAAGACGATCCCGTACCGAAGGGCCAGCGCCACGCCGACGCTCGTGATCAGGAGGATGATCCCCTCCTCGTCGCGGAGTGGCTTGAACACGAAGTGGTCCACGACCAGCGCGAGCGCGATGGTTCCGAGACCGGCGAAGAGGAGACCCACGATGATCGCGAGTGGGGTGGAGGAGATGTTGATCCCGAGTTCCGAGGCGTAGATCGATCCGCCCGCACCCACGAGGACGAGTTTGTCCAGAGCGTGTTCGCCGAAACCGGCGATCAGGAACGTCGCCGCCCATCCGGAGAACGCCCCGAACGTGATGTAATCGCCGTGCGCGAAGTTCGCGAAGTTCAGGATGCTGTAGGTCATCGAGAGACCCACTCCCGCGAGACCGACGACCAGTCCCACCGTCAGACCGTTGATCACGTAGGTGGCGAGTTGTGACACTGCGAGGCTACCGGAAACCAGGTCCCCGAGGAGGTCGAGAACCAGGAGGAACGCCACGATCCACAGGAGAACGGCAAACGGCTTCCGAGTCGCGAAGTCCCGTCCCTGCTGGAACACGCGTGCTGCGTCGCTCATTGATAACTCTGTACATGGTGGGAGTCCACATGCGGGGTTAAACCTTTCTTTTGGGTCGGTATGTGCCCGCCGCCGTCCCGAAAGAAACGCTTTTGCCACCGCCAAGTCAGGTGCCATCCAACATGGGAATTCGGACCCTCGACGATCTGACGGTCGCGGACCACGCCGTCGGCGTCCGGATCGACATCAACAGTCCGCTGGCCGCAGACGCCGAGCTCGCCGACGACGCCCGGCTACGGGCCCACGTCGACACCCTGTCTGAACTCCTGGAGCGCGGTGGGCGCGTGGCGATTCTCGCCCACCAGGGGCGACCGGGGGGCGACCAGTTCGAGGGACTCGCCGCCCACGCCGCCCGACTTGACGAACTCCTCGCCGGTCCGGTAACGTACACCGACGCGACGTTCTCGGCGTCCGCTCGCGAGGCGATCGACGGACTCTCGTCCGGGGAGGCGGTCGTACTCGAGAATACCCGGTTCTACAGCGAGGAGTACATGGAGTTCGAACCGGACCGGGCCGCCCAGACCCACCTTGTCGAACGGCTGGCACCACACTTCGACGCGTTCGTCAACGACGCGTTCGCGGCCGCCCATCGATCGCAGCCCTCGCTCGTCGGCTTCCCGAGGGTCGTTCCGGCCTACGCTGGAAGGGTCATGGAGCGAGAGATCGAAGTGCTGGGCAACCTCGATGCGACGCCCACACCGAGAGCGTACGTCGTCGGGGGCGCGAAAGTCCCCGATGCGCTCACCGTCATTCGCCACAGTCTGGAGGAAGGGCTCGCCGACGAAGTCCTCACCACCGGCCTCGTCGCCAACGTCTTCTTGCTCGCCGACGGTTACGACCTCGGCGACGCCACCGCGGACGTCGTCTTCGATCGTGGCCACTGGGACGAAATCGACCGAGCGGCCGACCTCCTCGAGTCGTTCCCGGAGACGATCCACCTCCCGAGCGACGTCGCCGTGGAACGGGACGGCGAGCGCGTCGAACTGCCTCTGGCCGACCTCCCTCCGGAGGACGGGGAACCGATCAAGGACATCGGATCCCGAACGGTCGCCGCCTATAGGGACGTCCTCCGATCGGTCGGCACGTCGATTCTCAACGGCCCAGCCGGCGTCTTCGAGGAGGCGCCCTTCGAGGTGGGAACGCGCGACCTGTTCGCGGTCGTCGCCGATGCCGGGTACAGCATCGTGGGTGGCGGGGACACCAGCGCCGCGATTCGCCGGTTCGGCGTCGAGGGGTTCGATCACGTCTCGACCGGCGGCGGCGCTGCCCTCCGGATGCTCACGGGCGAACGGCTCCCCGCGGTCGAGGTCCTGCACTGATGGACGTCCGCGTCGAGGCGGCCACCATCGACGACGTGGAGGCCGTCGTCGAGCGGTGGGTCGCCCTGGTAGAGGACCAGCGGCAGTACGGCGCACACATTTTCGGGGAGGCGAACCGGGATCTCGCGACCTCGACCCTCCAGCAGTACGTCCACGCGGACGGTCTGGCCGTCGCCAGGGTTCCGTCGACTGACGCTCCCGTGGGTTTCGTGATGTACTACGTCGAGCGAGGGATGTACGATCAGGACGTGACGCGTGGGTTCGTGGAGAACGTCTTCGTCGACCCGGGGGCGAGGGACGGTGGCGTCGGCTCTGCGCTGATGGACTTCGCGGAGGCCGAACTGGCGGACCGGGGGGTCGACGTCGTCGCACTCTCGGCGATGGCGGCGAACGACCGCGTGATCGACTTCTACCGTGAACGGGGGTACGAACCCCACCGCGTGGAGCTGGAGCGCCATCTCGAGCGGGACTGATCAGTCGGTGTCCCACCGCGACGACGAGCGCTCCTCGGCCCGGTGTGCCTCCCTGATGAGCGACGCGTGATGGCGGACGACGTCGGTCATCGTCACGATGCCGACGACGTCGAAGTCCTCGACGATCGGGAGTTTCTTCACTCCCTGCCGGTTCATCCTCCCGACGGCCTTCCGCACCGTCATGTCGGGACTCCCAGTCACGAGGTCCGACGTCATGGCGTCCTCGACCGCAACGTCGGCGAGGGGTCGCCCCGTCTCGGCCGCGCTCATCAACGCGTCTGTCTCGGTGATGATGCCCGTCGGTGCGCCGTCACGGCGCACGATGACGCTCCCCACGCCCTCGCGAAGCATCGCCAGGACGGCGTCCCGGAGCTGGGCGGAGGCATCGACGGCGACGACGGACTCCGACATGAGGTCCCGGACCAGCATGTGTTCGTAGATGGGGAGCGTCGCCTTGAAACTACGCGTGGCGTCGCGAGCCGGCGACCTGCCCGCGAGTGCCCACGATGTTCGACGATTGTCGTCGTAGGATTTATAATATGTCGAATTCTATCGGAGGTCATGACCTGCCCACGCTGTGGCGGTTCACTCGCGAACGTCCAGGGATACCGTCAGTGCGTCGACTGCGGCCACGTCCGAACGAGGACCGAGGGGATCGACGGCCGCTGACGGTCCCTCCCGCTACCTGGCGTCGAGGACGTCTTCGAGGGCAGCAGCGATCTCTTCCGAGCGGTTGATCGTCAGACTGTCGAGCGTCACGAACACCCCGTGGTCCCCCCTGATGACCCGGGTGAGAAAGCCGTTCTCGAAGCGGCGGACCGTGAAATTGTAATCGCCGAGTTCCGACCCCCGGTAGTCGTCGGCGGCACTGAATCCCAGCGTCTCGTGCTGGACGAACGTCCCGAGGTCGGCGTCCTGGTGGAGGTCCGCGCGGAGGTACACCTGCTCGTAATCGTCCCGGGTGAAGTAGGTGATGCTGCGAACGTCGTCGCCGGCTGCCGTCCGACACGCCGACGTGATTTGGGTGGCCAGGTCGTCGGGCGTCAGTTCTGCCGTGACCATACCGTGTGGTATTCTTTAACATACTAAATACGTACTGGTCCACACACGACGCCGCGACGGAAGGCGTAAATCCCGGTACGCGTAAATGACGGTGTGGCAAAACCGCTGCGCTTTCGCCGTTCGCCCCAGGGATGGGCCGAGGAGCGGGTCGAACGCGAACTCTATCGGGATCTCGACGAGAACATCGGCGCTCGCCGGCGCTCCCCGTGGCACCGCCCCCCGACGGGATACGACGCGGTGCGCTTCGAGATGGACAACGGCGACGTCGCGCTATTCGCCTACTCGGACGAGGAGGCCTACTGGATGGGCAACACCGAGACGCCGAGCGCACTCTGGCGTACCGACAAGTACGGCTTCTCGGAGGTGCCCTACCAGGTGGCCCGGTGGGCACAGCGCGAACTGCTCGCACAGTTGCACGACGAGTCGCCGTGGCTGGAGCCCTACCCCCACGTCTCGTGGTTCTTCCTCCCGATATTCCTCTCGAAAGACGGCCGCGAGAGTTCGCGCTCGTTCTTCAGGGACCACGCCGCCGGGTTCCCCGACGCGTCTCGCGAGGAGGCTCTCGAGTTCTACGAGGACGTGCTACGGACCGGCGCCCTGGACGATCACCGGTACGTGATGGCCGGCAAACTCGGCACGTCCCAGACCCTCGACAGGACGCGGATGGCGAGCGCCATGGCCGAGTTCAACGCGGCGAAACTCCTCCTCGACGGGGGATACGACGTCGAACCGGAGGCCGCCGTCTCGACCGGCCACTCCATCGACTACAGGGTCGAGACCGACGATTCCGCGGTGCTCGTCGAAGTCACGCGACCCGCACCACCGAACCGTCGGCGTGCCTCGACTCCCGTCGCCGCCGTTCGCGACACGGCCGAGACGAAGACATCGGGGCAACTCGACGAACACGCCGGCGGCGTCGTGCTGTTCGTCGACTGTTCGGGCTTCCCGGACGACGATTGGCAGGCGCTTCTCGCCGAGACGCCGGAGGTCAGACACCGACCGGCCGTCGTCTACCGGGTGCGTCCCGACGGCCGAACGGTGGGGTATTCAAAAGGGTCGGTCCCGCTCGAATTGCAGGTAGGATCGGAGCCAATCTCCCATTGACGATCGTGATATTCCGAGAAATCGCCCGCGGGCAGCCGGGCCGTCCGTGTTACATGGTACCATGTCTCGGAAGTCGACAATTCTGACATGGTTGCGTGCTTTTAAGTAGAGTGTTCCCCTTTGACACGCACGATGAGTGCACAGATCCGATCTCCCTCGCGGCGAACCTGCGTACGATGCGGACGCGAGGAGCACTACGACGACGAAGCGAGCGCCTGGCAAGTCGCCGCCGACGTGGGCGACGTCTACTGCATCCACTCCTGGGACATCACCGGCGAGTTCACACCGGTCGAACAGTGAATCCGTCCCGTTCTCGCTCGACGAGTCCGCGCTTCCGGAGCGTCTTCAACACGCTGTAGAGCGTGAGGGCCCCGAGGTCGAGGCCATCCTGCAGTTCCCCGAGCGTGGCCGTCTCCGCCTGTGACAGGTAGAGATACACGAGTTTTCCCCGGGGCGATTCGACCTGGCTGGGCACGGGTTTCGGCGTCTGTCGGATGGCCATGTCGTCGATCGTGCCAACAATTTCGACGATAATAAATCCACCTGACGACGGACGACGAACCACCGTCTTTACGCTCCCGGGGGTCGAAGCCACGTTCCGTGTCAGAACGGCGCCACGAGCGGCTCTCACGCCACCGGACCGCGGGCCCGCACAACTCGCTCTGGCAGTGGCCGGACGCGAAAGGCCCCCTCGCCGTCGCCCTGAACTACGCCGCGATCGTGCTCGCGCGCCACTCGCCGAGCCTCCGGGTGAAAAATTGGCTCTACCGCCGCATCGGGATGTCGGTCGGCGAGGGGGTTTCCTGGGGCCTCGAGGCCACGCCCGACGTGTTCTGGCCGGAGTTGATCACGATCGAAGACCACGCCATCGTCGGCTACGACGCGACGCTCCTCTGTCACGAGTTCCTGCAGGACGAGTATCGAACGGGGGACGTCGTCGTCGAGGAGGGAGCCATGATCGGGGCTGGCGCAATCGTCCTGCCGGGCGTCACGGTCGGCGCGAACGCGAGCGTCGCGGCGAACTCCCTCGTCACCGAGGACGTGCCGCCGGATGCGACGGTCGCGGGGGTCCCGGCCGAACCGGTCGAGTCCGGCTAATCGCGGATGACCGCCGCCCCCTCGCGAAACACGAGGTGGTTCGGGACGATGTGTTCCCGACCGTCCGACTCGATCCGGGTGACGAAGATGTCGACCTCCTGGACGACCCCCTCCCTGTCGCCGACCGCTACCTCGTCCCCGATCCCGTAGGGCTGGTTCAACAGCAGGTAGATGCCTGCCGCCCCGGCGACGAGCAACTGGTGGAAGGCCACCGCGGCGAAGACGACGATCGCGAAGACGTACGCCCCGAAGATGACGATCAGGGTCGTGACCGCGACCCCGACCTGTGCCAACGCGAGGAGGAACGACGCCAGCAACACGGAGTAGCGGACCACGGTGGGGATGACGCCGACGTCGGGCAACTTCACCCCGCGGAGCGCCTCGCTCACCACGACCTCGGCCTTGTCGGCGACGAGCAACCCCAGGAAGACGATGACGATCGCGAGAACGAGGTTCGGGATGACGTCACCCGCCTGGACGAGCAGGAGGACCGTCCCGAAGTACCCGGCCACTTCCAGGGCGAGGAGGAGGGCGACGACGTAAATGAGCCAGGACGTCGCACGGGCGATGAGCGCGACGGTCGAGGTGCCGAACTTCCGTGCCGTCCGTTCGACCGTCGTCCCCTCGACCGCATCGGCCACCCCGAATGAGCGGAGCAGGCGTGCGTTGAGTCGGCCGAGAGCGTACCCGGCGATCAGCCCCACGAGGAGGACCGCTGCCGCGGCGATGAACCGAAACTCCGGATTCGTGACGACGGTCCAGTCGACCATCTAGTACTCCTCCGGATCGAGTTCGAGGACGAGTTCGCCTCCCTTGAACGCCCTGACCATGCCGTCGCTCTCGCTCAGCACGATCGCCACCGAACTCGTATCGCGGGTGATCGCTCCGGCCGCCATGTGGCGGGCACCGAGACCCTTCGGGATGTCGACCCCCTCCGCCGAGGGTTCGAGGTACCGGTAGGCACTGACGATCTTCCCGGAGTCGGAGATGACGAACGCCCCGTCGAGACGGGAGAACTCCTTGAGCATCACGTTCACGATCGGATCGCCGACGTGGACGTGGGACTTCTCGAAGGGGTTGTAGGAGAGCGGCCGCGACTTGTTCATCACCTTCCCCGCGTCGCCGACGACGAACAGCGCACCCACCGGTTCGCCCTTCTGGCCCTTCCGACCGAGTTCGATGGCGACCTCGAAGACGTTCCGGATCACGCCGGGTTCGGCACGCGAGTTGACGAACAGATCGTAGATGCCGGTGTGCCGGGACTCGTCCGCCCGGGCCCGGGTCACCATGTCGATGTCGTCGTCGAAGAGGGGAGCCCCGATGACCAGGTCGTCGCCGTCCTCGACGTGGCCGTTGTCGAGGGCCCCCTCGATGCCGAATCGGATCTGCTCGCGTATGTCGTCGAAGACGAGGGGGAGTTCGACGTAGTCCTCCGCACCGACGTCGTTCGTCTGGGCGACGACCACGACGTCGTAGTCGTCTGCCTCCACCGCCTCCTCGTAGAAGGAGCCACTCGGGGAGAACAGGAAGAGCGCGTCGAAGTCCGTCACCATGTCATCGATGAGATCGCGTACCCCGGCCATTATCCGACAGAAGTAGGTCACGCGAGAAAAAGGTTTGTGAGGCGTCAGACGCGCGTCTATCCGTCGGCGGTGATAGATAGCCTCCAGAGAGCGAGCGC
>JBDGUD010000043.1:0-15054 GCA_042216165.1 Halanaeroarchaeum sp. | reverse complement strand
AGGGATGGTTGACGCCGGCGCAGTGGACCACCTCGTCCACGTCCTCGAAGACCTCTGCGTCGAGGCTCTCCGGCTTCGTGATGTCGCCCCGAACGACGTCGACGTCGTACGACGCCAGGTCGTCGGCGTCGACGCCGTAGTAGACGAGGGCCCGGACGTCGCGGTCGTCCTCGTCGAGGCGCGCGACGACCTCGGAGCCGAGCCATCCGGGCGCACCGGTTACGAGAACCGTCATGAATGCGGGTTGGACAGGGCCTGGCTTACAAATACCGATTGCTGTGCCCCGGGTGACGACCCCGATCGGCCGAGACAGAAGGTTCTTACCGGACGGTAGCCGACTTCCTGGCAATGTCGGATCGGCCCGTCGAGGTCAGCGTCGTCCTCCCGGCGTACAACGAGGAGGACACCATCGAGGAGACCGTCGAGGTCGCCCTGGCCGAACTCGATGGGTTCCTCCCCGCTGACGCGTACGAGGTGATCGTCGCGGAGGACGGCTGCGAAGACCGGACGCCGGAAATCGCCGACCGGATGGCGGCGGCGGACGACCGGGTCCGTCACTTCCACAGCGACGAGCGGCTCGGGCGAGGCGGGGCGCT
This sequence comes from Halanaeroarchaeum sp., assembly GCA_042216165.1. GTDB lineage: Archaea > Halobacteriota > Halobacteria > Halobacteriales > Halobacteriaceae > Halanaeroarchaeum. The sequence continues at coordinate 14,458 of JBDGUD010000043.1, read as the reverse complement.
CGATCGGGCCTTCCAGGCCGCCGACGGGGACACCCTCGTCTACTTCGATACGGACCTGGCGACGGACATAGGTCACCTGGAGGAACTCGTCGAGAGCGTCCGCTCGGACGAGTGGGACCTCGCGACCGGTTCCCGGTGGATGCCCGGACAGGAGGCCGACCGGCCCGCGAAACGGGGGATCCCCTCGCGGGGGTTCAACTTCCTCGTCCGGGCGCTGCTCGGATCGGAGTTGCGAGATCACCAGGCCGGGTTCAAGGCGTTCGACCGGGAGGCGTTCGAGACGCTCCGACCCGACGTCGAGGACGACCACTGGTTCTGGGACACGGAGATGCTCGTACGCGCCCAGCGGAAGGGGTTCCGCGTGAGGGAGTTCCCGGTGCGGTGGACGCCCAAGGGCGATTCGAAGGTCGATCTGGTCAGAGACGTCTTCGGGATGGGGAGCCAGATCGTGCGAGTCTTCTGGGAGTTCTCGATCCAGCCCCGGGCGAACAACCGGACCGGTCTCCTCGCCGGCTTCGCGCTCATCGCGGTGGCCGTGGCCCTGATGACGACGTACCTGGAGCCCGCGGCCGTATACGACGCGATGACGGGGGCGGACTACCGGTACGTCGCCCTGGCGGCCGCCGTGTTCGCACTCTCGTGGCCGATCAGGGGAAGCCGGTACCGGAGCATCCTCGATACGCTGGGATTCACCGAGTCCACGTCGTTCCTGACCGGTGCGGTGTTCATCAGCCAACTGGGCAATCTGGTCTTTCCGGCCCGCATGGGGGACGGGATCCGGGCGTACGTCGTGAAGGCGAGACGGAACGTTCCCTACACCTCGGGGTTCGCTGGCCTGGCCATCGAACGCATCTTCGACCTCCTGAGTCTGACAATCCTGGCCGGCACAATCCTCACGGGGTTCGCGGTGTTCGCACCGGAGCAACTGACGGCGCTGTCCACGACGCTTCTCGGGACCGCCGGCGACACCGGCGGTAGCCGGAAGTCGGCACAGGTGGCGGTGGCGGTCGCCGCCGCCGTCGGCCTGGCGGCGATCGTCGCGGTGATCGGGATCGTCGCGAGCGCCCGGAGCGACGCCAACCGTATCCGGCCGATCGTGGAGTGGGCGAGCGACGACTCCTACGTCGAATACGTCGCCTCCGTCTTCGAGCGGTTCTTCGGGGACCTCCAGACCACGACGAAGGATCCGGCCATTCTCGCGTGGCTGGTCGTGACGAGCGCCCTGGTCTGGTTGATCGACGCCTTCACCGCGGTCATCGTCTTCGAGGCCTTCGACGTCGGTCTCCCGTTCGTGACCGTCGTGGTCGTCGGGTTCTTCGCGGTAAGCATCGGCAACCTCTCGAAGGTCCTGCCGCTCTCGCCGGGGGGTATCGGTCTCTACGAGGGTGCCGTCGTCGTCTTCCTCGTCGCGCTCACCCCGATATCACCGGAAGTGGCGCTCGCCATCGCCCTCGTCGATCACTTCACGAAGCACCTGGTGACCCTGACCGGCGGGGTCACGTCGCTGCTCTGGCTGAACGTCTCGCTCACGGAGGCCGTCGAGAGCGCGGGCGACATCGACGCGGAGGCCGACCGTCCGAGCGCACCAGTCGAGGACTGATCTACCACGGGGACGCCCGGCGACAGACCGGCGACCGCGCACGCGGACCATCCCGTCTCTGCGCGCTCCGAAGAAAAACGTTCACTATCGTTGAAACGTGTTCGTTGCAAACGATATTCATCTGAAACGCTCGCAGAAATCGCCTCCCAGTGAGCCGATGCTCCGACGACGGCGTCCGACGGTCCCTCCAGAATATAGCGCAAGGTATAAGTCACTTTTGTCCAAACCGAAGGAGCACGATTGTCCGGGGGCGACGCCCCGGAGGTACGCATGTCCAACGCAGTACGAACCAAAGAGCGAGACGAACACGAGACCGAAGCGACGGACGAGTGCCCGGAGTGTGGGGGCCTCGTCGTAAACGACGAAGAGCACGGCGAGAGCGTCTGTGCCGACTGTGGCCTCGTGGTCGAGGAGGACGGCATCGACCACGGACCGGAGTGGCGAGCCTTCGACTCCCAGGAGAAGGACAAGAAGTCCCGCGTGGGCGCGCCCACGACCAACACGATGCACGACAAGGGCCTGTCCACCAACATCGACTGGCGGGACAAGGACGCCTACGGCAACTCCCTGGGCTCGCGCCAGCGCCAGAAGATGCAACGGCTGCGGAAGTGGAACGAGCGCTTCCGCACCCGCGACGCCAAGGAGCGAAACCTCAAGCAGGCCCTCGGCGAGATCGACCGGATGGCCTCCGCGACCGGCCTCCCGGACACCGTCCGGGAGACCGCCTCGGTCATCTACCGGCGCGCACTGGAGGAGGACCTCCTCCCCGGTCGATCCATCGAGGGCGTCGCGACGTCCTGTGTCTACGCCGCCGCCCGGCAGGCCGGCGTTCCGCGGAGCCTCGACGAGATCACCGACGTGAGCCGCGTCGAGAAAGACGAAATCGCGCGCACCTACCGCTACATCGTCCGCGAACTGGGCCTCGAGGTCAAGCCGGCCGACCCGAACAGTTACGTGCCCCGCTTCGCCTCCGACCTCGGCCTCAGCGACGAGTCCCAGCACCGGGCGCGTGAACTCCTCGAGAACGCGAAGGAGAAGGGAGTCCACAGCGGCAAGAGCCCGGTCGGCCTGGCCGCGGCCGCCGTCTACGCCGCCGCCCTCCTGACCAACGAGAAGACGACCCAGGCGAAGGTCAGCGAGGTCGCCGACATCTCCGAGGTCACGATCCGGAACCGGTATCACGAACTCCTCGAGGCCGAAGACGCCATCCCGGTCTGATGGACTTCGCCGGCTTCGTCCTGGCGGCGAGCGTGTCCGATCTCGCCGAGGAGCCGGCCGCTCGCGAGCACGCCGACGCCGTCGAGTTCCGGATGGACCTCGCGGACGAACCGCTCGCGGCCCTGGACGAGTACGAGGGGACCCTGCCCGTGATTGCCACGAACCGACCGACGTGGGAGGGCGGCGAGACCGAGGACGGGTCGGACAGGATCGAGTCCCTCCTCGAGGCCGTCGAGGCACCCGCCGTGGAGGCGGTCGACGTGGAACTCGACGCGCTCGAGGGTGACCTGAACCGGGTGGACGCGACGGAGGTCCTCGCCGCGGCCGACGCGGCGGGCGTGGACGCCATCGTCTCGACGCACGACTTCGAGACCACCCCCGAACTCGACGGGCTGGCCGAGATGGCGGCCGAGACGACGTCGCTCGGCGACGTCGGGAAGGTCGCCGTCACGGCGACCCACACCGGGCAGGTCCTCGACCTGTTGCGGGTCACGTACGAGTTCGCGAGCGCGGGCCAGCACGTCGCGACCATGGCGATGGGCGAACCGGGGCGACATTCGCGGGTCGTGGCCCCGATATACGGCTCCTCGATCGGCTACGCCCCGGTCGACCCGGCCGACGCGACCGCACCGGGCCAGTACGACCTCGCGCTCTTGCGGACGCTGGTCGACGCGCTGCTGTGAACGGTTGCGGGGAAACAACAAGTTAACCTGTCACCGGCCGATAGAGCCGGGTGTGAAAACGCCGCTGCTCCGCCGACGACCGCTCCTGGCCGGTCTGCTCGGCGTCCTCTATCCCGGGCTGGGTCACGCCTACCTGCGAGCCTGGGTCCGGGCCGTCGCGTGGTTCGGGCTCGCGATGGTGACGGCCGCGATGGTCGTCCCGGAGTCGGCGTTCACGGCGTTCCAGCAACACGGCCTCGACGGACTGCTCACCGCGAGCCGGAACTTCCCGCTGGAAGTCACCGCCAGCTTGCTCGTCGTGCGGGGACTCAACGTCGTCGACGCCTACCTGACCGGTCTGCGCCAGGAGCGGGCAACGACCCGGCAGGTGGAGGCCGAGGAGGGCGCAACCTGTCCCAACTGCGGCGGCGAACTCGACCCCGAACTCGACTTCTGTCCGTGGTGTACGACGCGCCTCGCTGAGTTCGATGACCCCGAGGACGGCACGGACTCGGTCACCGTTCGATGATCCGCTCGTCGATGGCCTCGCCGAAGTGGCGTCCCCCTTCCTGACGGAAGACCGCGACTGCGTCGCCCGCGGCCAGGTCGGTGACCGCCCTGGGCCCGTCGGGCGTCTCGACTTTGATCGTCTCGGCGTTCTGCAGTAGCGTTTCGAAACTGTCGCCGTCGTCCGTCTCGACCCGCACCCGGAACATGGGCCGGCGTTCGATCTTCGCCCGACCGACCACCGCTTCCCGCGTGTCGCCGTCGACGTCCACGACCTGGACCTCGTCCCCGCTCTGGAGTTCGGAGAGGTACTTCGTCTCGCCGTCCGGGGTCCTGATGTATGCGTGAACCGCTCCCGCGTTCACGCGAAAGGGGCGCGAGGCGACGTACGGCGAGTCCGCGGTCTCCGCGTGGACGAAGAACAGGCCCCGGCTCATGCTACCGACGAGCATCCCCTCGTCGTCGTCCAGGATGGAGCCGGTATCGACGCAGACCCGGTCGGCCGTCCCCGCGGGCTCGACGGTCACGACCTCCGCGTACTCCAGATCCAGGGACTCGCGGGTGGTGCGGTCGCGGACACGCACCGCCTCCCGAATCTCGTCGGGATCGTCGGTGTCGAGCAACACGCCGTCCGCCCCGATGTCGAGGGTATCGAAGGCCGTCTCCGCCTCCGCCGCAGACTGGACGCCCGCGACGAGTTCGGTCTCGTCGCCGATGCGCGCGATCAGGTTCTCCAGGGGAATGATCTGCCAGTTCTCGCCGACCACGAGCGTTACCTCTGCGTCCGCGGCGGCCTCCTCGGCGAACGCCTCGTATCCCTCGTCGAAGATGCGCACGAACGCCCCCGTTGCTCCGTCGCGACGGAGCGTCGAGAGATCCGCCGATCCCGCGAAGTCCGTCGGCAGGTCGATCGTTCCGTCGCCCTCGCCGTCCTTGCCGACGACGTAGGCGTCCGCGTCGGCCAGCTCTTCAGCCTGTTCGCCGATCACGTCGACGTCGTCGGTGACGAAGGCGGCGACGTTGACGTCGCCGAGTTCCCGGACCTTGGAGACGTCCCACTCGTCGACCAGGATCCAGTCGACCCCGGCCTCGAGCCCCGCCGTAATCCGCCGCTTGCGCGTCTCCCAGTCGCCGACCTCGTCGTCTGCCTTCAACCAGACCGAGGGAGTCATATCCGCACTGTCGGGGGCGCGTTCCTTGAACGTGCCGGAACCGCGGAGTACTGACCCGGTCTCGGGACTGGGAAACGGTTTTGCCACCCCGGCACCCACGCGGGAGTATGCCCCGAACCGACGCCGTCCTGTTCGACCTCGACGGCACGCTCGCCCTCCACGACCAGGACGGAGACGCCCTCCTCGAGCGCACCTTCGACCGCGTCGGCGTCGACCGGTTCGCGGACCAGCTGGCCCTCCGCGAGGCCACCAACGCCGCCCCCGACGCCGAAGACTCCGTCTCCTTCATGGCGAACGCATTCAAGATCGCCGCCGAACGCGCCGACGCGGACCCGGTTCCCGCAACCGACCTCGCGGCGACGTACGTCGGGATGATCGACCACTCGGCCGTTCACTTCCGCGACGGGGCCCGAGAGGCCCTCGAGAGCGTCGGCGACCGCCCGATCGGTCTCGTCACGAACGGCGAGCGGGCCCATCAACGGCAGAAACTCGAGTCGCTCGGCATCGAGGGGACGTTCGACGCCATCGTCTACGGGGGCGACACCGTCCCGGCGAAGCCTGCGACCGAACCCTTCGACGTCGTCCTCGACGAAATCGGCGTCGCGCCCGGGGACGCGGTCCACGTCGGGAACTCGCTCGCCGACGACGTCGCCGGCGCCAACCGCGCCGGCGTCACATCGGTCTGGGTCCCCACGGACGCCGACAGGGAGGAATCGGCCACGGCCGAGCCGATGCACACCCTGGACTCGCTCGAGACGTTGCCCACGATCCTCTGATCAGGCCTCGACCGCGAGGCCGGCCTCGGACAGCGCGGTTGCGGGGTCGGCGTCCTCGTGTACGACTGCCGCGACCGCCGACGTGATCGCGTGAGGATCGTCGTGCTGGAACACGGTGCGGCCCATCGAGACGCCGGCACCGCCCGCGTCCATGACGCCCCGGACGTTCCGTAGCGTCGCCAGGTCGCCCTCCGGTGTCCCCCCGGCGATGACGACCGGCAGGCGCGTCGCGTCCACGACGTGTTCGAAGCTCTCCGCGTCCCCGCTGTAGGCTGTCTTCACGACGTCTGCCCCGAGTTCCTCCGCGAGTCTGACGGCGTGGCCCAGACTCTCGGCGTCGTGTTCGTCGACCCCCGGCCCGCGGGCGTAGGCCATCGCGAGGACCGGCATCCCGAGTCGCTCCGCGTTCCGCGTCAGGTCCGCGAGATCCTCGATCTGGTCGGGTTCGTGATCGCTGCCCACGTTGATGTGGAAGGAGACGGCGTCCGCGCCCGCCCTGACCGCGTCCTCGACGGTGCCAGTGACCCGCTTGTCCTCCTCGTCCGGGCCGATGGTCGTCGATCCGTTGAGGTGGACGATGTACCCCTTGCCGTTCTTGTTCGCGTGGACGCGTGGCGCGATGCCCTTCTGGGTCAGGACGGCGTCCGCGCCGCCGCGAGTGACGGCGTCGATTGTGGATTCGATGTCCTTGAGGCCGCGGACCGGCCCCATCGTGATACCGTGGTCCATGGGGATCGTGACGAACCGTCCGTCACGCCCGATGCGATCGAGTCGTGCGGGTTTCCCGGCTGTCATTGTCAGCGTGTAGCAAGCCTGTGGCTATGTTCGTTCCGGTTCGGGCAGCGCCTCGTTGGCCCCGCGGGCGAGGTCGGCGGCGGTCGCCTCCAGGCGCTGGTCGACGTCCTCGCCAGACGCGACGATTTCCACGAAGACGCTGCCCGCCACGACTCCGTCCGCCCCGCCCGCGACGATCGCGCGGGCCTGCTCGCCGGTACTGACGCCGAAACCGACGGCCGCCGGGACGTCCGTTGGGGGCAGGCGGTCCAGGCTCTCGTACGTCTGGTCGCTCACGTCGTCGCGGGCACCCGTGGTGCCCGTCCGGGCCTGGACGTAGACGAACCCGGAGGCGCGTTCGAGGATGCGACCCATCCGCGCTTCGGTCGTCGTCGGCGCGACGATGAACACCAGGGCGATCCCGTGATCGTCGCAGGCGCGGCGGAGCGCGTCGCTCTCCTCGACGGGGAGGTCGGGAACGACGAGTCCGTCGATCCCCGCTGCCGCGGCATCCGCGACGAACCGCGAGACGTCGCCGTCGCCGTACCGGAACAGGAGGTTGTAGTACGTCATCGTCACGATCGGGACGTCCACCGAGAGCCCGGCCACCACGTCGAGGTATCGCGACGGCGTCATCCCCGCGTCGAGCGCCCGACGGATCCCGTTCTCGATTGTCGGACCGTCGGCGATCGGTTCGGAAAACGGCATTCCGAGTTCGATCACGTCGGCGCCGCCCCTGACGAGCGCCCGGACGTACCCCGGGGTGGCCTCGGGAGACGGATCGCCCGCCACGACGTAGGGGATCAGCGCCGGCCCGTCCGCGAAGGCCGCCCGGACGGCGCGTTCACCCATCGCGAAACACCTCCATCGACGGAGCCCCGTCGATCGCTCGCTCCTCGCTCTCCTGGACCACCGTGTCCAGGTCCTTGTCCCCGCGACCGGAGACCGTCACGATCACCGGCCCGTCGACGTTCGCCTCCTCGAGGTACGCGAGGGCGTGGCTGCTCTCGAGGGCCGGGATGATCCCCTCTGCCCGGGAGAGGCGATGGAAGGCCTCGAGTGCGGCGTCGTCGTCGACGTGGACCGGCGTGACCCGCCCCTCGTCGACGAGGTGTGAGAGCTCCGGCCCCACGCCGGCGTAGTCGAGACCGGCACTCACGCTGTGCGACTCCACGACCTGGCCCGCCTCAGTCTGGAGGAGTTTCGTCCGTGCCCCGTGGAGGACCCCCTCTTCGCCGGCCGACAGCGAGGCGGAGTGGGGTGCGTAGTCGTCGTCCTCCTCCACCCGGATGCCGTCACCGCCGGCCTCGACCGCGTAGAGGTCGACGCCCCCGTCGTCGAGAAAGGCCGCGAACGATCCCATCGTGTTGGAGCCGCCGCCGGCACAGGCGACGACCGCGTCTGGCAGCCCGCCGATCCGTTCGCGGGCTTGCTCACGGGCCTCCTCGGAGATGACCGACTGGAAGTCCCTGACCATGCTGGGGAAAGGGTGGGGGCCGACGACCGACCCGATGACGTAGTGGGTGTCCTCGACGTTGGTCGCCCAGTCCCTGAGCGTCGCGTTGATCGCCTCCTTGAGCGTTCCGGACCCCTCGTCGACGGGGTTCACGGTCGCGCCGTGCGAACGCATCCGGAAGACGTTGGGCCGCTGGCGGTTGATGTCGGTCCGCCCCATGTATATCTCGCAATCGACGTCCAGATAGGCACAGGCCATCGCGGTGGCGGTGCCGTGCTGGCCGGCCCCCGTCTCCGCGACGATCCGGTCCTTTCCCATGTAGGTCGCGAGCAGCACCTGGCCCAGCGCGTTGTTGAGTTTGTGCGCGCCCCCGTGGAGCAGGTCCTCGCGCTTGAGGTAAACGTCGTGGCCGTTGCGCTCGCTGAGCGCGCCCGCGCGCTGGAGCGGCGTCGGTCTGCCGCCGAAGTCAGCGAGGTGGCCCTCGAACTCGTCCACGAAGCCGGCCTCGTTCTCCCGGACGTAGCGCTCGTAGGCGTCGGTCAGTTCCTCGACCGCGGGCATGAGGACCTCGGGAACGTACTGGCCGCCGTACTGGCCGAAGGTGCCGGAACTCACGCCCGCACCAGCTCCCTCGTCCGCGATTCGACGTCGCCGGCCATGATCGCCGAACCGACGAGCATCGCGTCCGCGCCTGCCTCGCGCATCCGCCGGGCGTCCCGTGGCCCCCCGATCCCGCTCTCTGCCACCAGCGTCGCGTCGGTCGGCGCCGCCGGTGCGACCGACTCGAAGGTCCCGAGGTCGACGGAGAGGCGCGCGAGGTCCCGGTTGTTGATCCCGATCAGGTCGGCGTCCGCATCGACCGCCGCTGCGAGTTCGTCCTGCGAGTGGACCTCGACGAGCGGCTGCATGCCGCGGTTCCTGGCCCCGTCCACCAGGCCGGGGAGATCGTCGACGAACCGGGCGATCAGCAGGACGGCGTCGGCCGGCACCGCGTCGAGGTGACCCTCGCGTCGGACGAAGTCCTTGCGCAGCACCGGCACGTCGACCACCGACCTGACGCGTTCGAGCGCCTCGGTCGATCCACCGAAGTGATCGGGTTCGGTCACCACCGAGAGCGCACTGGCCCCGCCGGCGACCATCCGCTCTGCGAGGTCGACCGGGTCGTCCGAGCGCGTCCCATCGGTCGTGGGACTGGTCGGCTTGATCTCCGCGATAACGGGTAGGCGGCCCGCCTCCTGGGTCCGCGCGATGGCGGCGTCGAGCCGCCTGGCGTCGACCGAGATCCGACTTCCGGGCGTCTTCCGCCGATCGGCGGCCTGAAGGATGGACCGCACCGGCGGGGCGAGCGTCGTCGTTTCGTCCATCATTGTACATTGATGTACTCATCTGTTCATAAACCTTGCGTCACGTGGCGAACCTTGATGACCGTGCCAACCGACGTCGCCAGCATGGCCGGGACCGGCATCTACGCGCGCGAGTCGTCGTACCTCGAGAGTTACGTGCAGATCGGGATGGCCGGCGAGCGGCTCATCAGCGTCGACTTCCCGGACGAACCCGACGCCGAAGCGACGCCGGATCACGGTCTCCTGGATCGCATCTTCGCCTACCTCGAGGGCGTAAACGACGACTTCGCCGACGTCGAGATCGGACTGACGGTCTCGACCGAACACCGCGCCGTCCTCGAGACGGTCCGCGAGATCCCATACGGCGAACAGGTGACCGTCGAAGCGGTCGTGCGCATGACCCCCCAGGTCGAGGGCGACGAGGGCGAAGCGACGGTCCGGTCCGCCCTCGCGGATAACCCACTGCCGCTCGTCGTCCCAGACCACCGGGTCAGGGACGGCCCGAGCGGTGCGCCTCCCGAGATAGAGCAGCGGCTTCGGTCACTCGAGGGACTCTAACTCCTGGCCTCGTGGAGCAGGAACTCGGCCACGTCCACGACGGCGTGAGCGACGACGACCACGAGCAGGTCTCCGGTCGCGACGAATGTCGCGGCGAGGGCGAACCCGAAGGCGGCCGTCGCGACGACGCCGACCGTCCCCTGGGCCTGGTGGGCCACGCCGAACGCCAGACTCGAGGGGACCGCGAGCACCCACGGAGAGACGCCGAGACCGATCGCCGCGGCCCCGATCAGTGCCCCGCGGAAGAGGAGTTCCTCGGAGATAGCGATCACCGGGACGACCACCACGACGAGCACGATCCAGCCGCGGCGCGTCTCGGGGGCGAGCAGCGAGCGCATCGCCTCCGCCTGTCGGAGGGTTCGGTCGTCGAGCATCCGACCAAGGGCCAGGTTCGGGATCGCGAGAGCGACCCCGGCGACGACGCCGAGGCCCGCACCGCCGATCCCCCGCCAGCCGAACGCGGACCACGGAACGCCGGCGACCCGCGCCGTTCCGAGGACCAGAACGGCGACGAGCGCCTGCGAGGCGACGACGTTGGCCCGGAGCGTGGCGCCGTCGATGGCCACGTATTCGTCGGTCGTGAGCACGTCGGCGGAGGACCGGGCCATCACGAGCACGCCCAGCGTGATGACGGTGAGCGCGAGGACGAATCCGACCCAGTGCGTCGCCATGTGTCGAGGTGACCGCTCGGCGCGAAAAAGAGGTCCGGGAAGCGGCGGTCTACTGCGGACTCGGACTGCCCGCGGGCTCGACTCCCTCGCCGGCGTCTAGGGCCTTCCCGGTGATCGACTTGAGGCGATCGACCAGCGAGTCCTTCTCGGGTTCGCCCACGAGCGCCACGTCGAGCACCTCGGAGATGTGCGCGACCGGGATGATCTCGATCTGGTCCTTGTACTCGTCCTCGATCATGACATCCTGTTCGTTCGCCTTCGGGATGACGACCCGGTCGTATCCGGCCTTGGCGGCCGCCTCGATCTTGTGGGTCACCCCACCGACGGGCAAAACGTCGCCCCGGACCGAGAGCGATCCCGTCATGGCGAGGTCCTGGGCGATCGGGATGTTCTCGAGAGCCGAGATGACGGCCGTCGCGACCGTGATGGACGCGGAGTCGCCCTCGACGCCCTGCGTCTGGACGAACTGCACGTGGATGTCCTTCTCCGAAATGTCCTCGTCGGAGAACTTCTTGATGATCGCGGAGACGTTGTCGACGGCCTCTCTCGCCATCTCCTGGAGTTGGCCGGTGGCGATGACCTCGCCGCCCTCGCCCTGGCGGGGCGTGACCTCTGCCATGACGGGGAGGACGATTCCGGAATCGCCACCCATCACGGCGAGCCCGTTCACGCGGCCGACCGCGCTCCCCTCGGTGACCTTGAGTTCGTAATCCTTCCGGCGTTCGATGTAGTCGTCGGCGAACTGCTGCTCGATGGAGCGGGAGCGCTTTTTCGCCTCGAGGACGTGATTCCGTTCCACGAAATCGTCGTCCTCGGACTTGGCGATGTCTCCAGCGACGCGGACGAGACCACCGAGGTCGCGAAGTTTCAGGGTGAGGTGGTCCTTGCGACCGGAGCGCCGCTTCGCTTCGAGGATGATCTCCCGGACGGCGTCGGGTTGGAAGTGGGGGACGCGACCGTCCTTCTCGGCCTCCTGGGCGACGAAGCGGGCGTACTTGCGCCGCATGTCGGGCGTGTCCTCGATGGTGTCCTCCATGTAGACCTCGTAGCCGTAGCCCTTCACGCGGTCGCGCAGCGCCGGGTGCATGTTCTCCATCGCGTCCATGTTGCCGGCGGCGACCATGATGAAGTCGCAGGGCACGGGCTCGGTCTGGACCATGGCGCCCGAGGAGCGCTCGGACTGGCCCGTGATGGCGAACTCGCCCTCCTGGATGGCCGTCATCAGCTTCTGCTGGCTGCGGATGTCCAGGGTGTTGATCTCGTCGATGAACAGGACGCCCTTGTGCGCCTTGTGGATGGCGCCGGCCTCGACGCGGTCGTGGCTCGGCGTCTCCATGCCACCCGACTGGAACGGGTCGTGGCGGACGTCGCCCAGCAGGGCCCCCGCGTGGGCACCCGTCGCGTCCTCGAACGGCGCGGTCTTGCGGTCCGCGTTGTTGAGGAGGAGCTTCGGGATCATCGCGTCGCTCCCGCGGTTGCTGTAGCGGAAGGCGAAGAAGATGACCCCGGCGGCCAGCAGCCCCAGGAGCGGCTGGCGGGCGATGAGGAGGGAGTAGCCCACGATGATGGCGATGATGATCCACATCAGGAACGAGCGCATCTGGTTGCGCTTGCGGGCCTCCTCCTTGTGGGCCTCGACGATCTGTTCGCCCTTCCCGGTGGGGACCGTCCGCACCTTCGGCTCGTTCGAGTCCTCGGGGTTGTGGTAGACGAGGACGTCCTGCAGACTCTCGGGCGGCAGGAGATGCGCCATCGCCTTCGCCAACATCGACTTCCCCGTTCCCGGGGAGCCGATCATCATCACGTGCCGGTGCTGCTGGGCGGCCCGTTTGACGACCTCCCGTGCCTCCTCCTGCCCGATGACCTGGTCGACCAGCCGGTCGGGAACCTCGATGTCCGCCGTGCTGTCGAAGAGCAGGCCGCCGAGCAGGTCGTCCTCGGCGATATCCTCGTCGATGTCCACGTCTCCCGCCGCGTCGACGGAGCTCCCCAGGTCCTCGTCGGGGATCTCCCGACTCTCTTCGACCTGGTCGCTGGCGTCGGGGTCGCGACCGGGAGTGTCGGTCGTGGGATCGTTGCTCATAGAAGTGTTTCGACGGTTCGAAACCAGGGCGGGTAGATTGATATACTTTCTCCCTGCCAGGCTAGCCAGGCCGCCGATGCGTGGCGATTTCGCGGTCCTCACCGGTCGACCCCGAGAGGTGCAACCTTTTGTATCCCGCCCGAAATAGGTCACCGATAACAGGATGACCCGCGGGTTCTACATCGGTCGCTTCCAGCCGTACCACAACGGACACCAGCAGGTGATCGCCGAGATCGTCTCCGAGGTCGACGAACTCGTCATCGGCATCGGTAGCGCCGACCGCAGCCACACAATGCGCAATCCGTTCACGGCGGGCGAACGGATAATGATGATCACGAAGGCGCTGACCGAACTCGACCTCGTCACCTACGTGGTCCCCATCGAGGACATCAACCGGAACTCCGTCTGGGTGAGCCACGTGGAGAGCATGAGTCCGCGCTTCGACGTGGCGTACTCGAACAACCCGCTGGTCATCCAACTGTTCGAGGAGGCCGGAACGGAGGTCCGACAGTCGCCCATGTTCGAACGGGACGTCCTCAAGGGTTCGAAGATCCGGCGGAAGATGGTCGAGGACGAGCCCTGGCGTCACCTCCTCCCCGAACCCGTGGTCGAGACCATCGAGGAGATCGACGGCATCGGACGCATCCAGCACGTGGGCTCGACGGACTCCTCCGACGAGTGAGATGCTGACCCTCGCCTCCGACTTCGGCTCCCCGTATCCGGCGGCGATGAAGGGGGTGGTCCTCCAGCGGACCGACGCGCGACTGGTCGACGTCGCCCACGATCTCCCCCGTCAGGACGTCCGCGCGGCCGCCTTCTGGCTTCGCGAGGTCCTTCCCCACTTCCCGCCGGCTGTCCACCTCGTCGTCGTGGACCCCGGCGTCGGGACCGATCGCGACGTCCTCGTCGTCCGGGCGGGCGACCACCTGCTGGTCGGCCCGGACAACGGGGTCCTCCTCCCGCCAGCCACCCACCTCGCCGAGGACGTGGCCGTCTACGCGGTCGACCACGAGGTACCCGAGAGCGCGACGTTCCACGGCCGAGACGTCTTCGCTCCCCTGGCCGCGGAGGTTCACGAGGCGGGCGCGGACGTCCTCAGGGAGGAGCGATTCACGCGGACGGAGACCTACGAGACGGTGACCTTCCCGGAACCCACCCTCGAGGCCGACGGGGCCGCCGGGGAGGTGCTCGTCGTCGACGACTTCGGGAACGCCGTCACGAACGTCCCCGGAGCGGTCCTCGACGAACGGTTCGGCGGAACGGTTCGGATCGACGGCGAGACGGCGCCGGTCCGGCGGACCTACGCCGCGGTCGCTCCCGGACATCGACTCGTCACGGTGGGGAGCCATGGGAACGTCGAACTCGCCGTGAATCGGGGTCGCGGTGACGACGCGTTCGGTGTGTCGGTCGGCGACGGGTTCGAACTCCTGCTGGCCGACTAGACCGTCTCCTCGAGTTCCTTCAGGTCACGTTCGATGTGCTCGCGCTCGAAGTACAGCAGTTCGACGCCGAGGACGGCCACCGCGATGATCACGACCGTCCCGAAGACGTCCGGTTCGGCCGAATACAGGTGCCAGAGCAACGCGAGCACCGTCGCGATGGCCCCGACCGTCCCGACCAGCGGGATGACGGTACTCC
>JBDGUD010000037.1:0-15740 GCA_042216165.1 Halanaeroarchaeum sp. | reverse complement strand
TCATCTCGTCAATCACCGATCATCTCGTCAATCACCGATCATCTCGTCAATCACGTTTCAGTGCCGACTTCGACAGACGCGTCGGTGACTCCAAGATCCCCGTGGAGCACCCGCTGCGGATAGGGGATGTCGATTCCCTCCTCGTCGAACCGCCGCTTGACGGACTGGACGTACTCACTACGGGTCTTCACGAAGTCCGACCGGCCCGGATCGTCGATCCAGATCCGCCCCTGAAGGCCCACGGCGGAGTCGCCCAGTTCGACGAGGCGCACGGACGGTGCCGGATCGTCGAGGACGTCATCCCTGCGTTCTGCCTCCTCGACGACGATCTCCGAGGCCCGTTCGACGTCGTCGTCGTAACCGATTCCGAAGGGCACCTTGATCCGGAGGCGGTCGCCATCGACCGGGTTCTTGATCACGTCGTCCGTCAGCGTCGAGTTGGGGACGGTCAGCAACTCGTTGTCGAAGGTGCGCACTCTCGTCACGCGGAGGCTGATGTCCTCGACGACCCCCTCGTGGGAGTCCCACTGGATCCAGTCGCCGATGCGGAACGGCCGGTCGGTGTAGATGAAGACGCCGGCGACGAAATTCTGGATCACGTCCTGGAGCGCCAGTCCAATCACCAGCGTCGCGGCGGCCGCGATGGTGGCGAGGGATTGCAGGAAACTGCCGAAGCCCGCGAGGCCGAACCCCGTTGCGATGGCCACGAACAGGACGACGCCGTCGGTGAGTCGCTCGATCGGCCGTCGCGCGTGCGCGTCCAGGTTGCGTCGCTTGAGCACCCGCATGACGAGGGGCCGGACCACCGTGCGCCCGACCAGGGCCACGACGAGAAACGCGACGGCGAAGTAGATGGCCTGGGTGACGCCCAGCGCGTACTGCGGCGGCAGGACGTCCTTGACGAAGGGAAGGGGTTCGACCATCGTCAGTGGTAGACGGCGGTGTTTCCGCGCGTCTCGATCAGTTCGGCCCCGACGCGCTCCGCGAGCGCGTCGGCGAGCTCGTCGGTCTCGCGTCGCGCCCTGGCCGACCGCAGGAACTTCACTTTCACGAGGTCCCGGTCGGACAACTGGTCGCGCAACTCCTCGACGACGGCGTCGATACCCGCCTTGCCCACCCAGACGGTGACGTCGAGATCCTGGGCCTCCGCTCGCAGCTCTTCAGTCATGTGGGCGACACTTCCACCCGGGGCCCTTTGAAAGTGCTGTTCCGTTCCGGCATCACCGGTTCTCGTAGGGATATCGTGAGTGCGCCCCGCACTCGCAGGTCACGACGACGTGGCCGTCACGGGTCCTCACCCTGGCGGTTCGGCCCGGAACGAGGTACCTGTCGCACCGGTCGCAGGTGCGTCGCCGCAAGCCCTTCGGGACCTCGAGTCGGTTGCGTTCGGCGATCCGACGTGCCAGTCGGACGTACTCCCTGGCCCGCTCATCGTCGCCGTCGTGGGCGGCCGCGCGGGCCAGGTCGGCGAGCCGGTCGATGCGCTCTGCGGCGATACCCATCGATGCCGGCTCGGCGACCCCGCTGCAAAACCGTTCCGGTACAATTATCGGCGGCAGGAACCGTGCTGGAAGCGTGCGGGCCCTCAACTACCTCGAACTGGAATCGCGCCTAGAGCGCAGCGGAATCGGCACCGCGGCGCGACACCAGCGGACGGCCCTCGAGGCAACGGACGTGGCGGTCGTCACGTCCCCGTGGGTCGGCGGATCCCCGTCTGCTGCCGTCCGCTCGCTCCTGACCGGCGACGGGTTCGTTCGAGACTACGACCTCGCCCACGTCAACGTCATCGGCCCGGGGTCCCTCGCCGTGGCCCGGCACGCGAAGCGGAACGACGTCCCGTTGATCCTCCACGCGCACGTCACACGCGAGGACTTCGCGGAATCGTTCCGGTTCTCGAACCAGCTCGCGGGCCCCCTCGGCGTCTATCTCAGGCACTTTTACTCGCAGGCCGACCTCGTGCTCGTTCCCAGCGAGTACACCAAGGGGCTCCTCGAGTCCTACCCGGTCTCCGCCCCGATCGAATCCATCTCGAATGGAGTCGACGTCGAACGACTCGAGGGCCACGAGGGCCTTCGCGAGGAGTACCGCGATCGATACGGTCTGGAGGGAATGGTCGTCTTCGCCGTCGGGAACGTCTTCGAGCGCAAGGGGCTGACGACGTTCGCCCACGTGGCCCAGGCGACCGACTACGACTTCGCCTGGTTCGGCCACTACGACACGGGGCCACAGGCCTCGAAGACGGTCAGGCACTGGACCAGCGACCCGCCGTCGAATCTCACCTTCACCGGCTGGGTCGAGGACGTCCGGGGGGCGTACGGGGCCGGGGACGTCTACCTGTTCCCCACGAAGAACGAGAACCAGGGCATCGCCGTCCTCGAGGCGATGGCGACCGGGAACCCGGTGGTCGTCCGCGACATTCCGGTCTTCGAGGAGTTCCTCACCGACGGCGAGGACTGCCTCAAGGCGTCGAGCGAGGCCGGGTTCGTCGAGGCGCTGGACCGGCTGCACGACGATCCGGACCTGCGACGGCGACTGGGAGAGAACGCGCGGGAGACGGCACGGGAACACGACCTGGACCACCTCGGGGAGCGCCTCGCCTCGATCTACCGCGATCTCGTCGCCGAGGGGGCACGCTCTTAATCCGTGCCCGCCAACCATCGCCAGATGCCACCCGCGGTCGCCGCCTTCACGGACACCTACCTCCCCACCGTCAATGGGGTGACCTACACCGTCTCGTCCTGGCGGGACCACTGGCGCGAGCGCGGCGGTCGCATGGACGTCGTCTATCCGGATTCGTCCCACGAGCCGGCCGAGGGCGAACACCCCGTCCGGAGCGTCCCCTTCCCGTTCTACGAGGAGTATCGACTCGGAGTCCCTCGGATACCGCGAGCCGTCGCCGACGTCGACGTCGTTCACTCGCACTCGCCGTTCACGCTGGGGTTCGCCGGATACCGACTGGCGAACCGGCGCGACCTCCCGCTCGTCGTTTCCTATCACACGCCCACGAGCGAGTACGCCGGCTACCTCGCACCGAAGTGGGCGGCGGATCCCATCTCGTGGGTGAGCGAGCGCTACGAGACGTGGTACCTCGACCGTGCCGACTTCGTCATCACGCCGAGCGAGTCGACGGCCGCGACGCTCCGGTCCCGCCTCGACACCCCCGTGGAGGCGCTTCCGAACGGCGTCGACACGTCGTTCTTCCGGCCAACGTTTTCCGGGGCGTTTCGCCGCCGGCACGACCTGCCCGGTGACCGACGACTGGTGGGCTACACGGGCCGCCACGGGTACGAGAAGAACCTCGGGGAGATACTGTCGGCCGTCGCCGACCTCGACGTGACGGTCGTCTTCGGTGGCGACGGACCCGCCCGCGAGGACCTCGAGGACCGGGCGGACACGCTGGACGTCGACGCGAGGTTCCTCGGGTTTCTCGACCGCGAGGAGTTGCCCGAGTTCTACTCGGCCATCGACGTCTTCGCGTTCCCGAGCCCGGTCGAAACCCAGGGGCTCGTCGCGCTCGAGGCGAACGCCTGTGGAACCCCGGTCGTCGCGGTCGACGCGGGCGCTCTCTCCGACACCGTCCACGACGGTCGGACGGGATACCACTACGAGCCCGGCGACGTCGAGGGTTTCGCCCGCGCGATCGACCGCGCGTTCGATGAATTGACGGACCTCTCCGAATCCTGTCTGGAGCGACGGACCGCTCTCGGTCTGGACCGATCGATGGACCGGCTCGAGTCCATTTACGCCCGGGCCCTCGACCGCTGACCGCGCGGCGGACGGACGTCGATCAGTCGTCGTCTTCGAGCGCGTCGGCGATGCGCTCGAGCTGTTCGGTCGCGTCGGTCACTTCCCGGCGGAGCTGCTCGATCTGTCGCTCGAGACGGCGCGTGTCGAGTCCCTCGTCGTCGCCCTGCTGGGCGCCCTGACCGCCGCCCATCGCGCCCGGGCCGCCGCCACCACCCATCATGCCGCTCATCATCTGGGCGAATGGGTTGCCCCCGCCACCCATGCCGCCCATTCCGCCGCCACCCATCATCTCTTCCATCCGATCGCGGGGATCTTCCTCACCCTCGCGTTCCTCGCGTTCTGCATCCCGCTCCTCGCGGATCTCCTCGACGCGTTCGCGGAACGATTTCTCCTCGTCGCTGTCCTCGCTGTCGGTGTTGTCGTCTGCCATGGACCGGGTTTGTGGGCCCGGTCGGAAAAAGGACGCGTTTGTGCTACTGGAAGGTCCCGAAACTCGACTGGAGCCGTCTGGACGCAGACTCCGGGCTGACCTCGTGGCCCACGAGGTCGCGAAAATCGACCGCGTACGTGGTCCCCGCCCGGTCGATCAGGAGTATCCGCCCCTGGGTACCGCGAACCGTGCCACTCGCCAGCGTCTCCGGAACGGGCCGGGAGGCCAGATCGAACCCGTACGAAAACGAGTACGTATCGAGTGGGTCGAACTCCGCGAGGACCCGCTCCCACTCGTCCGCGTCGACCCGCTCCGGCAAGGCCTCGATCTTCCGTGGGGTCCTGACCCTGTCCGGGAACCGCTCGGCCAGATCCGCTTCGATCTGCCGGGCCACCTTCCCGTTCTTCGCGGTTCGCAGGTGGGCCGCGCGGTCGGCTCCCTGTTCGCGCAGCCGTTCCTCGAGCCGCCAGGTGCGCGTGACTCCGACCTTGAACGTCGATGGCGCGAACGCGGCCAGGTAGACCGCGTGTTCCTCGTGACAGGCCTCGATCGGCATGGCACAGTTCCCGGTGCACCGGGCGCATGGCCAGCGACTCGTGTGTTCGGTACAGTAGGGGGCGCTCTCTCGGCCGCAGGCGAGGTGGACCCCATCCCGCTCCTCGCCCGCGCAGTGACGCTCGCCGAGGGCGTATCGCAGTTCGTCCCCCGGCTCCAGCGGGTCGCGCGTGACGCGTCCGTCGTCGGCGATCCGGAGGGCGGCGGGTCCCTCCCCGGCGAGGGTCTCGTACCCGACGATTTGCACGCCTCGGACTCCGCGGTCCCGCCCTAAATCCGTACCGTTCCGTCGTCCGGTCGCGAATTGGGGACGGAAACATTGTTGGGTGGCCCCGACGAGAAGGGCCGTATGAAGGTTCGGATCGGGCCCGGTGCGACAGAATCGGAGGCCCGGGCGGTGGCCGTGGCACTCGCCGAACACGTGGACGACGCGGTCGAGGTCTACGTCGGCGACGACACCGAGCCGAGCGCCACGAGCGAACCGACGAGTCAGCCCGCCCAGGAGGGCGACGCGCCCCCGGCGGCCGACCGGGGTCCAACCGACCGGGAGCGCACGCTCCGCGAGGAAATCGAGGACATCCTCGAGGGCGGTCCCGAGAAGTACCGGGAGCGACTCCCCGAGCAGGACAAACTGTTCGTTCGCGACCGACTGGACCTCTGGTTCGGCGAGGACGGGCTCAAGTTCGAGGACGGCCGCTTCGCGCACTTCGACGGGTGGCACCCGAACAGCCCGGACGTCGAGGAGTACGATCCGGACACCCGTCTGCCGGCGGACGGGCTCATCACCGGTGCCGCCGACTTCGAGGACCGGACGGTCCACTTCATGGCCAACGACTTCACGGTGAAGGCCGGGAGCATGGCAAGCCGCGGCGTGGAGAAGTTCCTGCGGATGCAAGAGCGGGCCCTGAAGTCCGGCCGTCCGGTGCTCTACCTGATGGACTCCTCCGGCGGACGGATCGACCAGCAGACCGGATTCTTCGCCAATCGGGAGGGCATCGGGAAGTACTACTTCAATCACTCCCGGCTCTCAGGGGTGGTTCCCCAGATCGTCGTGCTCTACGGCCCCTGTTTCGCGGGGGCCGCCTACACGCCGGTCTTCGGCGACTTCACGATCATGGTCGAGGGAATGTCCTCGATGGCCATCGCGAGTCCGCGAATGGTGCGGATGGTCACCGGAGAGGACATTTCCGTCGAGGAGCTCGGGGGACCGGCCGTCCACACCCAGTACTCGGGGAGTGCGGACCTCGTTGCCGAGGACGAGGAGCACGCGCGCGAACTGGTCGCGGACCTGATCGGATACCTCCCGGACAGCGCGGACGAGAAGCCCCCTCGAGAGCCGCCTCGACCACCGGCCGAGTCCCCGGCGGACATCGACGCCATCGTTCCCGAGGAGCCGAACCGCGCGTACGACATGCACGACGTGATCGAGCGGGTGGTGGACGCCGACTCGTTCTTCGAGTTGCAACCGGACTTCGGGACGGAGATCATCACCGGCTACGCCCGGATCGACGGTCGCGTCGTCGGCGTGGTGGCGAACCAGCCGACACAGCGCGCGGGCGCCATCTTCCCCGACTCGGCACAGAAGGCGGCCGAGTTCGTCTGGAAGTCCGACGCTTACAACGTCCCGCTCCTGTACCTCGTCGACACGCCGGGGTTCATGGCCGGATCGCAAGTCGAGCGGGACGGCATCCTCGAGCAGGGCAAGAAGATGATCTACGCCACGTCCGAGGCGACCGTACCCAAACAGAGCGTCGTCGTCCGGAAGGCCTACGGGGCGGGTATCTACGCGATGAGCGGCCCGGCGTACGACCCGGAGAGCACGATCGCGTTGCCCAGCGGGGAGATCGCCATCATGGGCCCGGAAGCGGCCATCAACGCCGTCTACGCGAACAAACTCGCCCAGATCGACGACCCGGAGGAGCGCGCGGAACGGGAACGGGAACTCAGGGAGGAGTACCGCGAGGACATCGACGCCCACCGGATGGCGAGCGAGGTCGTCATCGACGAGATCGTGCCGCCGAGCGACCTCCGGCGCGAACTGATCGAGCGCTTCGAGGTCTACGAGGACGTCGAGAAGAGCCGACCCGAGAAGAAGCACGGAACGATCCTCTGATCGATGCGATCGGTGGCCGACCGCCTGAGGCAGTGGCTCGCCGCGGTCGACGCGTGGGCACGCGAACGACCGATGACCGAACGCGACGCCGTGCTCTGGGTCGTGGTGCTCGTGTCGGCCGTCTTCGACGTCGTCACGACGATGGTCGGCCTCGAGGTCGGCCTCCGGGAGGGCAACCAAGTCGCACGGGCGTTCGTCGCGACCTACGGTCGCCCGGGGATCGGACTGCTGAAACTCCTGGCGCTGGTGGTCGTGGTCCTCGCGTGGTGGACCCTGGACGGCGAGCGTGCGAGTGCCGTACTGGCGGGATTCGCGGTGCTGTCGCTCCTCGTCGTGGCACTCAACGCGGTGGCGCTCGCGGGCGTCTGATCACGTGGGTCGCTTCTCGGCCAGGACGGTCCGGTCGAACTCGCAGACCAGTTCGTCGTCCTGATTGTGTGCCTCGACGTGCATCGTGACCACGCCCCGCTCGCCGTCGCTGGTCTCGCGTTTGTCCGTGACCGTCGACCTGGCGCCGATGGTGTCGCCGTGGTAGACCGGGCGTGGGTGCTGGACGTCGTCGTACGAGAGGTTGGCGACGATGGTTCCGTCGGTCGTCTCGGGGATGGAGATGCCGACGGCCAGGGACATCGTGTAGAGGCCGTTGACGATGCGTTCCCCGAACTGGGTGTCGCCGGCGAACTCCGCGTCGAGGTGAAGCGGCTGCTGGTTCATCGTCATGTCGCAGAACCGCTGGTTGTCGCTCTCGCTGACGGTCCGGGTCGTCGCGTGCTCGATCGTCTCCCCGACGGTGAACTCCTCGTAGTACAGGCCTGGCATGCGTAGGGGGTGACGACCGACGCACATAGTTGGTGGGGCCCGCGGACGACGGGGGAAGGCGAACAGGCGGCACCGTGGCGGACCGGGGGTGCCGCGCTCTCGCGAGACCCGATCCGGCGACGTGTCAGGACACGTGCCAGGGTCGTCCCGTTCTCGCACGTAAACCCTCGCCCGGCGAAGGTACAAGGGGGTGGCCTCCGTCTGCGTCGGCATGGCTCGTCGGTCGATCCTCTTCAGCCCGGGCGACCGCCCGTCGATGATGCGGAGCGCCGCGGACACGAACGCGGACGTCCTCGTGTTCGACCTCCAGGACGCCGTGGGACCGGACGCGAAAGACGAGGCACGCGAGGCGGTCCGCGAGGTGCTCGCCGACCCGGACTTCGACCCCGACGCCGAGGTGTGCGTCAGGGTGAATCCCACCGGCGTGGCGGCGGACCGTGATCTGGACGCGCTGGCGGCGGGCGACGGCGTGCCGGACGCCGTCGTGGTGCCCCTGGTCGCCGCCGCCGACGACGTCCGGACGGTCGGGCGGATGCTCGCCGAACACGACTTCCCGGAGCGCGTCATCGCGCTGGTGGAATCAGCGCCGGGCGTCCTCCACGCCGAGGACATCGCGGCAGCCGACCCGACCGTCGCCGTCGCGTTCGGTGCCGAGGACCTCGCCGCGGACGTCGGTGCGACGCGGACCGACGATGGAACCGAGGTCCTGCACGCGCGCGAGCACGTCGTCCTCGCGGCTGCTGCGGCGGACGTGGACGCCATCGACACCGTCTACACGGACTTTCGGGACGAGGAGGGGCTCCGCGAGGAGTCACGATTCGCCGTCCGACTGGGTTTCGACGGGAAACTCGCGATCCACCCCGCACAGGTCGATCCGATCAACGAGGCGTTCACCCCCGACCCGGAGGACGTCGAGTGGGCCGAACGGGTGCTGTCGGCCCGCGAGGAGTCGGACGGGGGCGTCTTCGAGGTCGACGGCGAGATGATCGATGCGCCCCTGATCGCCCAGGCCGAACGCATCCTCTCCAGGTCGGAGTCCCCCCGGTAACGACCCAACCGTTAGGGTGGAATCGACGCGGTAACGACCCAACCTTTGTCGTGGTCGCCACGTTTATCTCCGGTTTGGGAGAAAGTCACAGACGACGATGTCGCAGGCCAACCCATTCGAAAGTCTCCAGGAACAGATCGACGAAGCGGCGCAGTACGTCGACGTGGACGGCGACGTGCTCGTGCGCCTGAAGAACCCCGAGCGCATTCTCGAGACCAACCTCTCCGTCGAGATGGACGACGGATCGATCGAGGTATTCCGGGCGTTTCGGTCCCAGTTCAACGGCGACAGGGGTCCCTACAAGGGCGGCATTCGGTACCACCCGAACGTATCGCGGGACGAGGTAAAGGCGCTCTCGGGGTGGATGGTATACAAGTGTGCGGTCGTCGACATCCCCTTCGGCGGCGGCAAGGGCGGCATCGTGATCGACCCTGCCCGCTACAGCGAGGACGAACTCGAACGGATCACCCGGTCGTTCGCGAAGGAACTCCGGCCGCTCATCGGCGAGGACCGGGACGTCCCGGCACCGGACGTCAACACCGGGCAGCGCGAGATGAACTGGATCAAGGACACCTACGAGACGCTCGAGAACACGACCGCACCGGGTGTCATCACCGGAAAGGCCCTCGACTCCGGCGGGAGCGAGGGACGCGTCGAGGCCACCGGGCGTTCGACCGTCATCACCGCCCGCGAGGCGTTCGAGTACCTCGGGCGGGACATCGAGAACGCGACGGTGGCCATCCAGGGCTACGGCAACGCCGGCTGGATCACGGCCGACCTCGTCGATCGGATGGGGGCGACGGTCGTCGCAGTCAGTGACTCTTCGGGTGGCATCTACAAGGAGAGCGGCCTCGACCCGGTCGCGGTCAAACAGACGAAGGACGCGGAGGGGTCAGTGGTCGATTACGAGGACAGGGACCGCGAGATAACGAACGACGACGTCCTCACGATGGACGTCGACGTCCTGGTTCCGGCCGCCCTGGAGAACGCCATCGACGAGGACCTCGCGAAGGACGTCTCCGCCGACGTCATCGTTGAGGCGGCGAACGGCCCGCTCACGCCGGCCGCCGACGAAGTCGTCGCCGAGAAGGACGTGCTGGTCGTCCCCGACATTCTCGCCAACGCGGGCGGCGTCACCGTCTCGTACTTCGAGTGGGTGCAGAACCGCCAGCGCTTCTACTGGTCCGAGGAGCGGGTCAACGACGAACTGGAGGACGTCATCGTCGCCGCGTTCGATGACGTCGTCACGGCCTACGAGGACCGGAACACGCCGAACATGCGGACGGCCGCCTACGCGGTGGCCATGGAACGCGTCCTCGATTCGTACGCAGAGGCAGGCAACTGGCCCTGACGGACATCCAGTCCGGTCAGAGGTAGCCGGCGTCCGCCAGCCGTTCGACGCCTTCCTGCAGTCGCTCCTTGCTCGCCGCGTACGACAACCGCGCGTATCCCGGTGCCCCGAAGGCGCTCCCGGGCACGGTCGCGACGTGGGCGGTCTCGAGGGCCTCCGTACACCAGGTCTGGTCGTCCTCGTCGACCGGCACCATCACGTAGAACGCCCCCGCCGGGTGCGGGACCTCGACGCCCAGGTCCGCGAACAGGTCCAGGAGGAGGTCGCGACGGTCCTCGAACGCCTCGACCATCGCGTCGGTGCTCTCGGTGGGCCCCTCGAGCGCTGCGACGCCTCCGTGCTGGACGAAACTGGTGGCGGACGAGACGGAGTGCGACTGGACCTTGCCCGCCTGGTCGATCAGGCCGGACGGGGCCGCGAGGTAGCCGAGCCGCCAGCCAGTCATGGCGTAGGCCTTCGAGAACCCGTTGACGGTCACCGTCCGCTCGTGCATCCCGTCGAGGGTGGCGAGACTGACGTGTTCGGGGCCGTAGTTGATGTGCTGGTAGATCTCGTCGGCGACCACGGTCACGTCGTGGTCCACGGCGAGGTCGCGGACCCCCTCCATCGCGGCCCTGGAGTAGACGGCCCCCGTCGGGTTGTTCGGCGAGTTGACGACGAGCAACTCGGTCTCCCCGGAGACGGCGTCTTCGAGGTCGTCGAGGGCCGGTTCGAGCTGGAAGTCGTAGGGGCTCAAATCGACGCGGTTCAACTCGGCCCCCGCGAGTTTGGCCTGCGCCTCGTAGGAGACCCACGCGGGGTCCAGGAGGACGACCTCGTCTCCCTCGTCGACGATCGTCTGGAACGTCTCGTAGAGCGCCTGTTTGGCCCCCGGGGTCACGATGACGTCGTCGGCATCGTAGGCCATTCCGTCGCCCTGGAGTTTGTCCGCGATCGCCTCCCGGAGCGACGGAATCCCGTTCGAGGGGGTGTAGTTGGTCGCCCCGCCTGCCAGCGCCTCGTTGGCGGCGTCCTTGACGTGCTGGGGCGTATCGAAGTCCGGTTCGCCCACGGATAGATCGACGACGTCCTCCCCGTCGGCCTCGAGTTGCTTCGCGAGGTTGCTCACGGCGAGCGTCGCGCTCGGTTCGACCCGTTCGACGCGTGCAGCGTAGTTCATGGTTGTTCGGCGAGGTGAACCGCACTCTCGACGGCGTCGGCACCCTTGTGTTCGCGGGCGCGGGCCTCGTCGCCGGACATGCCCGGTCCACTGACGCCCAGCGTGACCGGCGTGTCGCGGTCGAGGCTCACGTCGGTGAGCCCCTGCGCCGTGGCGTGGCCGATGACCTCGTCGTGGTCCGTGTCGCCGGTGACGATCGCGCCGACGACGGCGACGGCGTCCACGTCGTCCCGCCGGGCGAGGCGGTCGGCGGCCAGCGGTGAGTCGTACGCGCCCGGGACGTAGACGACCTCCACCACGTCCGCCCCGGCCTCGGACGCAGCCCGCTTGGCGTCCGCCTCCATCGCTTCGGTGATCTCGCGGTTGAACTCCGCGACCACCAGCCCAAGGGCTACCATGTGGATTGGGTCGATAGCCCGCGACAAAACGCTACCGCTCCCGGCCGTATTACGCTCCGGGACTCGCCCGCGCTACTCCGAGTACCCTTCCTGGAGGAACCGCCCCTCGCTCTCGTACATGTTCACGAGTTCCCCGATGAACTCTTCGACGGTCTCGCCGTCTTCGCAGTGGGTTTCGAGGCGGTCGTAGAGGTCCTCGTCGAGTTCGATTGTCACGGGCATCTCGTATTCATGTACGTGCCCGAACACAAGAAGGTTGCCTCCGGTCGTGGATCCATCCCGCGTCTTTTTAGGTAACGGGGCGTCTGGACGACGGCATGGAGGCCCCCGCCCTGAACAGACGTCGGACGACCGTCGGCGTGGTACTCGTCGCCCTCGTCGCCCTCGCGCTCCGGCTGTTCGCCCTCGGCTCCCGCGTCTTCCACTGGGACGAGGGCCGCGTGGGCTACTGGATCCTTCAGTACGCGGAGACCGGCGAGTGGACCTACCGCGCCGTCCTCCACGGCCCGTTCCTGTTCCACGTGAACGAGGCGACGTTCGGTTTCTTCGGACCGACGAATTTCGTCGCCCGGTTCGTCGTCGCCGCCGTGGGGGCGGCCCTTCCACTCGCCGCCCTGCTCTATCGCGACAGGCTCGGCCGAGTCGAGACCCTGGCCCTGGCCGCGATTCTCGCTATCAACCCGGTCGTGCTCTACTACTCGCGATTCATGCGAAACGACGTGCTGGTCGCCGCGTTCGCGTTCGTCGCCGTCGGCTTCTTCGTCCGCCTGATCGACACGGGCCGGGCCAGACACCTCTACGCCGGCGTCGGCAGCCTGGCGCTCGCGTTCACGACGAAGGAGGTCGTGCTCGTGTACCTCGCGGTCTGGGTCGGCGCTCTCGGATTGCTCCTCGACCACCGTCTGCTCGCGACCAGGTTCCGCGACGTCGGATGGCGCGAGACCGTCCGGGGATACGCGAACCTCGGCAGCCGACGGCTCGTCCGGTGGTGGCCGCACCTGGCCATCGCCGTCGTGGAATTCGTGGCCGTCATCACCCTCTTCTACGCCCCGCGACCGGACCTCTACCGGGTGGTCGGCGACCCGGCGACGATCCCGGCGGTGATCCAGGCGGCGACGGTCGGTGCCTGGAAGGAGATGTGGGGGATGTGGGTCGCGGGCGGTCACGAACACAGTTACGTCGATTTCTTCGTGACGGACGTGAAGCGTCTCGGTGCCACGTCGCTCCCCCTCGTGGCGTTCGGCGTCGGGGGGTTCGTCGTCGATCGGTACGCACAGCGTCGCCCGCGCGACCTGATCTCCTTCGGCTTTTACTGGGCGGCAGCCGTCTTCTTCGTCTACCCCGCAATCACGGACATCTCCGCTCCCTGGGGCCTCGTCCACGTGGTCGTTCCGCTCGCCCTCCCCGCGGCGGCCGGCGTCCAGGTCCTCGTCGATCGCGGGGCGGACGCTTTGGCGGCGAACGACACCGTGAGCCTCGTGCTCGTCGCCGTGGTCCTGGTCGCCGCTTCCCTGCAGGCGGGACTGGTCGCCTACGAGACCTCCTACGCAGACCCGCAAACCGACGCGAATCCGCTGGTCCAGTACGGCCAGCCGGCGGGACACCTCCACCCGACGCTCGCCGACGTCGGACGAATCGCGGCGACGAACGAGGGCACCGACGTGCTGTTCTACGGAAACCACTTCTACGTCCCCGACGACGCGGACAGGACCGGCGGGAAGTGGACCAATCGGTTGCCGCTCCCCTGGTACCTGGCTCGCTCGAACGCCACCGTCGATAGCACCATCTCGCCGCCGCGTGTGACGGGGCGGGCACCGGTCGTGATCGCCCTGGCCGAGGACTATTCGGAGATCGAGGGTCGCCTCGAGGGCTACGAGGCCCGCACCTACGAGCTCACGTCCGTGAACACCGAGACCGTCTTCTTCATCGACCGCACGGCGCTGAACGCATCGGCCTGACAGTGCTGGCCGGCACCCCGCCCGCGAGTACCGCTCGGTCGGCGAATACCCACGGTCGTGTACAATCGCGTGGCCGCACGGGAACGCTTATGCAGATGCTTCCACAACGAGCGGGTAGATGGCAGTCCAGGTGCCTGGCGCGACCATCGGCGTCGTCGGTGGCGGACAGCTCGGGCGAATGCTCGCGGAGGCCGCGAGCCCGCTCGGGGTGGAGGTCCACGTCCTCGACCCGACGCCCGACTGCCCGGCGTCGCCACCGGCAGCCGAGCAGATCGTCGCCGACTTCGACGACGAGACCGCGATTCGCGAACTGGCCGACCGCGTCGACGTCCTCACGCTCGAGATCGAACTGGCGGATCCCGAAGGGCTCTCCGTCGCCATGGAGGCCACTGGCACCCCCGTCCACCCCGCACCGGGGGACCTGGCCACGACCCGCGACAAACTCGAGGAGTCCCGGGCACTGGCGGACGCGGGCGTGCCCGTGGCCGACTTTCGCCGGGTCGACGACGCGGCAGACCTCCGGTCGGCGTTCGATGCACTCGGCGACCCGCTCATGCTCAAGGCTCGTCGAGGAGGATACGACGGTCGCGGGAACGCGGTCGTCGATTCCGTCTCGGGGGCGGAGGAGTACTTCGGCTCGCTCGACGGCATCCTGGCGGAGACCCTGGTGGACTTCGAGCGGGAGGTCTCGGTGATCGGCGTTCGCGGGCGGGACGGGGTCGCGACGTTTCCCGTCGGCGAGAACGTCCACGAGGAAGAGATCCTCCGCGAGACGCTCGTCCCGGCACGCACGACCCAGGCCGTCAGGGATCGGGCGGACGAGGTGGCCAGGGACGTCCTCTCGATCATGGAGGGTCGCGGGACCTTCGGGATCGAACTGTTCGAGACCGCCGACGGTTCGATCCTCGTGAACGAGATCGCCCCGCGACCGCACAACTCGGGACACTACACGATCGAGGGCGCGGTCACCTCGCAGTTCGAACAGCACGTCAGGGGGGTCCTCGGCCTTCCCCTCGGCGACGCGTCGCTGCGGACCCCGACTGGGATGGTCAACCTCCTGGGAACCGGCGACGAGTCCCGTCCGGCCGCGCTCGACGGGGTGACGGACGCCCTCGGGGTCCGCGGCGCCCACCTCCACTGGTACGGAAAACGCGAGGTTCGTCCCTTGCGAAAGATGGGCCACGTCACTGCGACGGCCGACGACGTCGACGCGGCGATCGAGACGGCGAGACGCGCACGAAATGCGATCACCTTCGACTGAACGATGACCACCGTCAACGACCTCATCGACCGTTTCGAGGCCGAAGCGACGCGCGACCGACCCACCGAAGAGACGCCCGACGTCGGGATCGTCATGGGCAGCGACTCCGACCTCGACGTCATGGCTGGCTCCGAAGCGGGCCGCCCCGGGGCCTTCGACGCCCTGACCCGACTCGGTTTCGAGGAAGTGACCGACGCCGCGGACCCACCGGACGCCAGGTTCACGTTCGAGACCTGGGTGGTCTCCGCGCATCGGACCCCTGAGTTGATGTACTCGTACGCCTCGACCGCGGCGGACCGGGGTCTCGAGGTCATCGTCGCGGGGGCCGGCGGGAAATCGGCCGACCTCCCGAACATGACGGCCTCGATCGCCTATCCACTCCCGGTGATCGGCGTTCCGGTCCAGGAGAAGTCCGTTCCGTCGGTCATCGGCATGCCACACGGTGCCCCGATGACCGCCGTCGACGCCGGCAAATCGTACAACGCCGCCCTGTCCGCCGTGCAGATCCTGGCCAGGGAACACGAGGAGCTCCGTGACCGGCTCGTGTCCCTCCACGACGACCGGCAGCGTGACGTCGCCGACGTCTCAGCGTCGCTGCACGACCTCGGGACCCCCGAGTTCAGGGACCGTCGGTAGGGGTTCGTTTTCGTCGTCCATCACGAACGATGATTGCAGGTTTCGGCGCGTGAAGAGTACCGGCCAGGGCAGCGACGCCGTCGACGTGGGGTGCTCGACTCCGCGCGTGCGCGCCCGTACGTCCGCTGTAGCCCCTCGAACGGCGAAAATCGAACGTTTCGCCGGCCACGGACCAAGAATCAACGTTTATGGGGGCTGCGACACAACCCCCGAGACGTTACGGAGACACTTATGAATCCATGGATCGCCGTGGGTATGCTGGCAC
>JBDGUD010000036.1:0-16067 GCA_042216165.1 Halanaeroarchaeum sp. | reverse complement strand
CAGATGTTCGGCGATTGAACGCGGAATACGGCGTTTTCAACCTCGGATAGCGCTGATAAGGCGAGAACGAGAGACTCCGCGTCTCTCGTCTCCGCACACTCACCCCCAGTGCCCGGCCACCCGACGAGTGACCGCCGATACGTCGCCCGACCCGGTTCCGGCCACCGATAAACCCCTTTATATCACAAGGCCAAGCGTTTCGGAGCGGAGGCTCCTGCACGGAGACATGGACGACGACGCCGGGGTCTCCGAGGACCTCCGGGACCGCATGACACAATACGGGGCTGGGTCAGGCAGCGGAACGCTGATCGTCGAGCCCCGGGAGGCCTACGTCGGTGACGACGTCGTCCTCCGTGGACGCAATCTGGAGCCGGAGACCGACCACGACCTCCTCTGGCAGACGAGCGAGGGCGAGTGGTCCGTGCTCGCCGCCCACGAGGTGGTCGGCCCGCGGTACCGCCCGCGCACCGTGTCGATCGCGACCGTCACCACGGACGCCTCGGGGAGCTTCGATCACGAGTGGACGGTCCCCGAGGACTTCGGCGGCGGCCACCGCATCGAACTCGAGCGGGCGGAGACGACCGCGGCGACGGCCGAGGTGACGATCGTTCCCCACTTCGAGATCGGACGGACGACCGTCCCGATGGGCGAGACGATCGCCGTCCGGGGCTACGGCTTGAGCACGAGCGTGGATCGGAGCAACTTCCAGATCGCCTGGGATCAGGGTTACACCGGACTCCTCACGGGGGTGCGACGCCGGGGGACCGCCACCGCGCGCGTCCGGGCCGCCGGACCCCCCGGCGAGCACGTGGTACAGGTCTGGCGAAACTACAACGGCGTCCCCTACGTGACGAACAACACGCAATCACCGATGGGACCGGTGGCGGCCGGCCGCCAGTCGAAGTGGGTCGTCGAAGTCACGGAGCCGGAGACGCCACCGGAGACGGTCTGGGTCGAGGAGACGTCTGCCGAGGAGCCGATTCCGGCGCACTACCCGGACCTGGACGGAGACACGCCTGCCTCCCTCTCGGTATCGCCCACGTCTGGAGCGGCCGGGACGCAGATCGTGATTCGGGGGACGGACTTTCCGGCCGACGAAAAGGTGGACCTTCGATGGTACCAGCACGTCGGCGAGGGGATCCGCGGCGTGACTGTCGAGCCGAAGCCACGGCCGGACGTCCTGCCGACCGTTCAGACCGACGCGAACGGATCGTTTCTCCTCGAGACCGAGGTACCCGTCGCCGAGGGGTCGACTCGGCCGATCGTCGCAGCGGTCGATGGGCGAGAGGTCGCGGTGACCGGGTTCATGGTCCAGCCCGACGTGGAGCGATTCGAACCGGTTCGTGGACCCGTCGGAACGACCATGACGATCGAACTCTCGGGGATCGGCTGGACGAACTACGAGAGCACGCCGACCTTCGTCTACGACAACCACTATCTCGGGTACGGGTGTGGCATGACCGAGGACTACCGGAGCACGACCGTCCGGACCGAACTCGACATGGCGGGCCAGCCCGGGTGGCACTTCGTCGACGTCTACCCGAGCCTCTTTCGGACCGAGGACGACGAACCCCGCCTGGAGATGTTCCCGCACCTCTCCACGGAAAACCACCCCGTCAGACAACTGCCCGTGATGCACCTCGCCTTCGAGATCACAGAATGAGACCCGCTGTCCGACCCACCGACAGGCACGTATCGCGTCCGACGAGCGCCCACTCTCCGGAGGTCGCCGATGTCTGAAGACGCCATCTATCACGAACACCTCGAGGTATTCCTGCTGTGGGCCGCCCGCGAGACGGGCGTGTTCGAGGCCCTCTTCGAGGGACCGCAGTCCGCACCGGCCCTCGCAGCGTCGGCCGGAATCACCGAGCGCGCTGCCGAGGTGACGCTGGCAGCTCTCCACGAGTGGGGATACGTCGCCGACACGGCGGACGGATACGAGCCGACCGACGCTCTCGACGGGTTCCGACCCGACGTCGACGTCCTCGAACAGGGCGTACTCCCCCATCGGCTCGATTCCCTCGAGCACTACATGGAACTGCCCCGCCTGATGCGTACCGGCGAGTCCCCCGAGCACACCGAAAGCGGCCTTCGCCACTACATGGGTGCGATGGCCACCATCGACGAGGCCACGGTCAGACAGATCGTGACGGTCGCCGAGCACGCCCACCCCCGCCCGGACCGCGTCCTGGACGTCGGTGGCGGCCCTGGACGGTTCACCGCAGAGTGGCGCGACCGCGGCGCAGACGTCACGACGGTGGACCTGCCACCGGTCGTCGACGTGCTCGGCGACCACTACGACGAGCGGGGGTTCGAGGTCCGTGTCGGCGACGCCACGGAGGACCTGCCGACGGGGTTCGATATGGTGTTCAGCGCACGGATGATACCCTCGTTTTCGCCGACCGACCTGCAGGCGTACTTCGAGAACGCCTTCGACGCTCTCCTGCCAGGCGGGACGTTCATGTGCACCGAACGGGTCTGGGACCGATCCGAGAGCGCCAGGCGGTTCGGATTCCACATGCTCACCGTGGGCGACGCCGACCATCGATACACCGCCGCGGAGTACGAGGCGGCTCTCGCAGACGCTGGATTCGTCGACACCGACGTCCCCGAGGTGCCCGGGACGCCCTTTCAGGGCATCGTCGGGCACAAACCGGAATAGAATCCGGGACGTGCACGGTACCGACCCCCGTGGTTGCTCACTCGCCAGCAACGGGTTCCGCTGGACCGACTACCGACGCTCCTCAGTCCCCCCTGCCCGATTTCGACGTCGGAGGTTCGTGGCGCTGTCGTCGTCTTCGCCCCGGGGTTCGGGGTGCCCGGAGCGATCGGGCGGTGACGGGACGAAGCGGTCCGCGTCGTGGATCTGACCCCCGCAAGAACGGGGAAAAACGCCGTTCAGCCGGCACGAATCGTATCGGAACGCCGACGTCCGAACCACGCGGTCCCCTCGATCCTGCCCAACGACTATAGACGACGCAGACGAATGGCGGAACGATGACGAACGCCGGGATCGATCGAGACTGGCGGCGCCACCTCCTCGGCCGCACCCGGCCGCGGGCGATGCTTCTCGCGACGGTGGGTTCCCTGCTGGTCCTCGCCTCGCTCGCGTTCGTGCTCGGGGTTGACGCCGGCCTCTCGATCGGGTGGGTCCTCCTGGCGTTCGGAATTGCAGTCGGTGCCGGCGTCCTGGGCGCGGGCGTCGGACCGACCGTCGGCGCCCTCTGGCTCGTCAGTCTGTGGTGGTTCGCGTTTCCACCGCTCGTGGGCTACCTCACGGGCCAGTGGGCGACCAGCACGCGGTATCACCATCCGCGGATGATGACCTTCGCGTACACGACGGCACGCGCGGAACTCGTGGGCGGCATCGAATACGGGGTTCGCATCGGTCTCCCGGTCGCGATCCTCCTCGGGGTGATTGGATACGCCATCGGTGCGGCCGTGTCGCGGATCGCCCGCTACCGATAGCGCGGTGACTTGTCACGTGTCCGGCCGGCGGACCGCTGTGTTACGGTGTGTCACCTCAGTGCTTTCCAGCCGGCGTCCGGACGGTCCGACGTTCGGTCAGGAGATGGGAGACCCCGCCGAGAGGACACCGTTGCTGGTGGAGACCACGGGCGTCGGGAGGACCTTCGCGAGGCGGTCGCCGACCGCTCGCTCCCCGAAGCCGACGCCGAAGAGCGCGACGACCGTGTCTCCCGACCCAGGGTGACCCCAGACGCAACACCGTTAACGGGCTCAGATTCACCCGGGAGCCGCAAGTGACTCCCCCAGAAGAACTGCGGCCAGGGGAGCCCGACCGGACCACGAACTCACCCACGAGCCGTGACGGGTGATTCACGGCCACGAACGAATATATGAGACCAAACATAAAATGCATATGAGAAACATCAGAATACGCGGCCCCTCTACATTATTCAAAACGTTCTGTCACAATATACTCTGCAATGACCGGAAAAATTTCTATATTATGGAAGATAATCGCAATAATCTGATAAATATTGAAATTATTTCTTTCGTATCCGAATCCGGTCACGGGTCCGAATATAACAATAATTAAGTAAGTCTATAATCGGATATTTGATAAATCGTCTCCGGATTGAATGGCGCGATACTGGATCGACCGAATGGCGCGATACTGCTATATGGTGGGTGTCATTTACACGCCTACGTGTGTAATCGAGGCTCGATCGTTCCCGCACGGCCGACGTCCGGCCAGTCCGGATTGGTCGGACTGCTCGGTACCGCCTGAGGACGTTGCTGTCGTGGAGAGTAGGGGGTGGACGGGGCAAATTTTCGGTGGCATTCGATCCGGGTGGTCCGGATACGTCGGACACGACTGCTCGAGGGGCCGACATCGGCCGAATTGGTGACGGATCGTGAAACCACCGTCCGCACATCGACGATGGGTCGGCGCTGGTTGGCGATTTTGGGAGGACGTCGAGTTGACCTCGGGGAAAGACATCGCGACTGATCCGGCGATATCGAAAGTGTTTCCCGCGAACGGGGAGTGGCCTCCGGAAATGACAGGCGGATCGATCCAGTCGGTGGGACGGGCCTTCCGAATCGTCGACGAACTGGCCGAGAACGGCGGAATGCGTGGGTCGACGATCGCAGAACACCTCGACATGCCCGCGAGCACGGTTCACGACTACCTGCAGACGCTCATGGAGACGGGCTACGTGACCAAGACGGACGAGCGCTACCGGACGTCAACCCGGTTTCTGGAGGTTGGTCAGCGCCACCGACACCGTCTGGACATCGTCCGGGCGGGGGAGGACGAACTCGACACCGTGGCCGAGGAGACCGACGAGCACGTCACCATGATGGTCGAGGAGAATGGCCAGGGGGTGCTCATCGCCATTCGGGAGGGGGCGAACGCGGTCAGCCTGTTCGCCTATCCCGGGGCCAGGATGCCGCTCCACGCGACGGCCCCGGGCAAGGCGATCCTGGCGCACACGTCCGCCGACCGCGTCGAAGACCTCATCGAGCGCCACGGGCTGGTAGCGGTGACCGACCGCACCGTCACCGACCGCGACGTGCTCTTCGACCAGCTCGAAACGATCGAAGGGCGAGGATACGCCGTCGACGATGGCGAACGGATCGCGGGCATGGTCTGCATCGCCGCGCCGGTTCTCGACAAAGCGGACAGGATCAGGGGGTCGCTGTGCGTCTGCGGCCCGAGCAGCCGGATCGACGCGGAGCGACAGCGCGCCATCGCGGACGTGGTTCGCCGATCCGCGAACGTGGTGCAGGTGAACCTCGATTACGCCTGATCGACGTACTCCCGCAGGTCCATCGGCTCCTCCCGGAACAGGGCCTCGTTCATCTCGGAGAGATCCGGGGAGACCCGTGGCTCGAAGTCCGTGTGGGCGACGACGTCCTCCTCGACGTCGATCCCCGGTGCGACTTCGGTCAGTACCAGACCGTCCTCGTCGAGTTCGAACACCGCCCGTTCGGTTACGTAGAGCACCGGCTGGTCGGTAGCGACTGCGTACTCGCCGCTGAAGGTGATCTGTTCGACCCGCTCGACGAACTTGTGACTCGACCCCTCGGACTCGATCGAGAGCGACCCGTCTCCGACCTCGACCGCGAGGTCGCCGGCGGTGAGCGTCCCGCAGAAGACCACCTTCCCCGCGTTCTGGGTGATGTTGATGAATCCACCACAGCCCGGGAGGTTCGATCCGAACCGGCTGACGTTGACGTTCCCGTCCGCGTCGATCTGGGCCATCCCGAGATATCCGATGTCCAGGCCACCGCCGTCGTAGAAGTCGAACTGCTCGGGCGACGTCACGAGCGCCTGGTGATTTTTCGCAGTCCCGAAACTGATCCCGCCCGAGGGCGATCCGCCGATCGGCCCCGGCTCGACGGTCTGGATGATCCCGTCCTCGATGCCGCCCTCGCTCGCGACGACGGGGATCCGCTCGGGGACGCCGACCCCGAGATTGACGACCGCGTCGGGCACCAGTTCCATCGCGGCTCGACGGGCGATGACCGTCCGTTCGGTGAGCCGTGCGTCCTCCTCCCCGGTCTCGTCCTCGGGGACCTCGATGTGCCCGCTGATCGCAGCGCTGTACTGCTCGGCGTAGGTCTGTTTGTGATGCGAGGCCGGCGCTTCGACCACCGAATCCACGAGCACGCCCGGAACGTGGACGTCCCGGGGTGATAGCCGTCCGGACTCGGTCACCCGCTCGACCTGGACGATGACCGTTCCGCCGCTATTGTGGGCCGCCTGGGCGGTCGCGAGCACGTTCGCGGTCAGGGCCTCGCGTTCCATCGAGACGTTCCCGTTCGTGTCGGCGGTCGTCCCCCTGACGATGGCGACGTCGATCGGAATCGATCGGTAGAACAGGTACTCCTCTCCCCCGATTTCCGTGACCCTGACGAGGTCCTCGGTGGTGACGTCGTTGGCCTTCCCACCCTCCTGGCGGGGGTCGACGAAGGTCCCGAGTCCGACGGTGGTCGTGGTCCCAGGTTTTCCCGCCGCGGTGTCGCGCAGCAGGTGATCCATCGCGCCGAAGGGGAGGTTGTAGGCCTCCACGTCGCCCTCGACGATGCTCTCCATGAGGTCGGGAACGAAGCCCCAGTGACTGCCGATCACCCGTTCGAGCATGCCGTCCCGTGCCAAATGGGAGAGCCCGTTCCCCCGCCGGTCGCCCTCCGCGGCCGGATGGTATAGGGTGAGGCCCTCCGGTGCACCGGTCTCCTCGTACCTACGTCCCAGCGCCTCGAGGACGTATTCGGGGATGCCGACGGCCACGAAGCCACCCACGCCCACCGTATCGCCGGACTCGATACGTGCCACTGCGTCGTCGACCGTCTCCGCGATTTGCATGTACGCGACTAAGCACGACACCGTCACATATGATTTGCTACTTTGCCCGGCCAACCCACGGTCGATTCCCTGAGATCAATCGAATTATTTAGGTGACCCCTGGGCGAGGCCACGGACGATGGATCTCACGAGCGAGCAGGAGATGGTCAGGGATACGGTCAGGGAGTTCGTCGAAAACGAGGTGTCCGAGACCGTCGACGAGGCGGACGAGCACCAGGAATTTCCGGAGGAAGTCTGGGACGGACTGGCCGACCTCGACCTCACGGCGTTGACGATTCCCGAAAGGTACGGCGGGTTCGACGCGGACGAGGTCACCTACAGCATCGTCAACGAGGAGGTGGCCCGGGGTCACCTCGCGGTGGCGACCGCGCTTTCCGTCCACGGCCTCGCCACGTCCTGCATCCGCGAGTTCGGAACCGAGGAGCAGCGGGAGGCCTGGCTCCCTGACATGGCGACCGGACGGCCGGTCGGTGCGTTCGCGCTCTCGGAACCCGAGGCCGGATCGAACCCGGCCGAGATGAGCACCGAGGCACGGCGGGATGGCGACGAGTACGTCATCGACGGCAAGAAACAGTGGATCACCAACGGAAAACGCGCCGACGTCGTGATCCTCTTCGCGAAGACCGACCGGGACGACCCGGACACGGTCACGCAGTTCCTCGTCCCGAAGGACGCGGGCGTGGAGGTCGGCAAGAAGGAGGACAAACTCGGACTGCGGGCCAGCGATACGACGACGCTCATCTTCGACGGTGTCCGCATCCCGGCCGAGAATCGGCTGACGGCGGTCGGCGATGGGCTCAAGGCGGCGTTCTCGATCCTCACGGGCGGTCGGATCGCCATCGCCAGCCAGTCCGTGGGCGTGGCCCAGGCGGCCCTCGACGACGCAGTCGACTACGCGAACGAACGCGAGCAGTTCGGCAAACCGATCGTCGAACACCAGGCGATCGCCCACCAGCTCGCCGAGATGCGAACCGACGTGCAGGCCGCCCGCCTACTCACGCGCGACGCCGCGCGCAAGAACGAGTCCGGGGTCGATCCGACTGCCGCGAGCATGGCGAAGTACTTCGCCAGCGAGACCGCGGTCGACGTGGCAGACACGGCGGTCCAGGTCCACGGCGGGTACGGGTACACGAAGGATTTCGACGTCGAGCGGTACTACCGCGACGCCAAGATCACGACGATCTACGAGGGCACCTCCGAGATCCAGAAGAAGGTGATCGCGCGCTCGCTCAAGCGGTGAGCGTCGCGGTCGACTCCACCCGGAGAACCCGCTTCCGGTAGCCGCGCCGAGCCCCTCCGCGAACCGGTGGACAGTCGGAACAACGACCGCTGCGACCCGGGGATGCGACTGCCAGGTCCCGCACCGACGACGCCTCCAGGTGTCGATACAGGCGAGGATCCCTGCCCTCGCGCGTATCCCGGCACGGCCGTCGGACGCGTACCCGCGTCCGTGTCCGACCGACAGAACGAAGTCGCTGCCCCGAGACGATCGGGCATGCGGAAGCTAGTCAACCTGTTGGTCAGAAAGCAGGGCATGGGCCACGAGGAGTTCCGGTCGTACTGGCTCGAGGAACACGCACCGCTCGCAGCGGACCTCCCCGGCGTCCGGCGGTACGCGACGTCTCTCCCCGCCGATCCCGAGAAGGCCGCGTACGACGGGATCGCCGAACTTTACCTGGAGCCGGACTGGAGCGTCGGCGAGGTGTTCTCGACGGACGTCGGTCGGGAGATCCAGGCGGACACCGAGAACTTCGCCGACGAGGCCTCCGGCGAAGTCCTCGTGGTCGACGAGACCGTACAGTTCGATGGGGACGCGTAGCCACCCGTCTTGCCGTCACGAGCGCAGGTCGCGGGCCCGCTACGTTTTCCCAAACGACGATCACCCGGCCCGTGCCGGGACCCGGCTCACAGAGGCTGGTCCGCGGCACTGGACGACCCCCGGCCACCGGTGAGACGCCCTCCGGCCACGTCCGACCCACGTCCGCTCGTGCTGCCCCGGGAGCGACGCAACCGGCGATGCTCGCATCACCAGCAGATTTCGCCGACGACGCGCACCGACGTATCAGTACGCAATAGCGGACTACCACGATACATGTCAGGTCTTCTATTTGGCGAGACGAAGCGAGTCTCGACGTGCCGTTCGGCACACCATCGCCGTCGTCTTCGTGGTTGCCCTCGCGGATATCTCGCCGATTCGACCTGCTCCCGTCTCCAAATGCGAAACGACAGAACACCCATACCGGTTGAATCGGTGGGTACGCCTCCTCCAGGGAAATCGGCGCTCACTCCGATCCCACGGGACCACATGTTCGGCCCCCCTCTGTTCCATATCCGGGTAACGCTGCCGTTCCAGTCCCCGTCGCGGGTACGGCGAGGCGGTCCCGGCCCAGCGCGGTCAGACCTCGAGTGGTGGAGCCGATCGCTCGCAGGCACGTTGCCGGACCAATCGAAATACCGATATTTTAACCGACGAGAACGTGTCGAAACGCAGTCACTCACTCCGCCCGGTCGGGGACGTTGGCGGTTGCCGAATCACCAACCGTTTTGTACCGGGTGCCCGCGGTACCGTGTGTGAACAGGAACGATCGTGCCATCGTCGGGGTCGCCATGACCGCGCACGCGATGGTCCATACCTACGAACTCTCGATACCGATCTTCATGACGATCTGGCTCGGTGCGTTCGACGTCGGTCCCGGCACGCTCGGATTGGCGGTCGCTCTCGGGTACGCGCTCTTCGGCCTGGGTGCACTCCCGGGCGGTATCCTCGCCGACTCCGTCGGATCCCGTCCGCTCATCGCGGGCTCGCTCGTCGGGATGGGACTGTCATTCGTGGCGCTTCACTTCGCGTCCTCCATCGTGCTCGTCGCCGCCGCGCTCGTCCTCTGGGGGGTCGCAGCGAGCGTCTATCACCCGTCCGGTCTCTCGCTCATCAGCAAGGGTGTCGAACAACGGGGCAACGCGTTCGCCCTCCACGGAATGGCCGGGAACCTCGGCATCGCTCTCGGGCCCCTCACGGCGACGATCCTGCTCTCCTTCCTCGACTGGACCGCGGTGGCGCTCGTGCTGGCTGTGCCCGCGCTGCTCGGCGGGGCGTTCGCCCTCCGGATCGATTTCGAGGAGTCGGCGGCGGTCGACGCCGACCTCGAGCGGACGAGTTCCGTCGCCTCGCTGTCGGAATTCGTCGTGGAGTCGCGGCGACTGTTCGCGAGCGCGTTCGTCGTGGTCTTCGGCCTCGTGATCGGTTCGGGTCTGTACTACCGGGGAACGTTGACCTTCCTCCCCGAGATACTCCAGTCGTTCGCTCTATTCGAACCGGTCCAGGTGGCGAACCGAACGCTCGAGCCCTATCGGTACGTCTACTCCGGGCTGTTGCTGGTCGGAATGGCCGGCCAGTACGTCGGGGGCAAACTCACCGACCGGCCCGGGACGGAGCGCTCGCTCGCGCTGGCCTTCGGAACGCTCGTCCTCATCGCACTCGTCTATCGCCCCGCCTCGACCGCCGGCGTGGTCCCCTTCCTCCTGGTCAGCGGGTTGCTCGGTCTCTTCCTGTTCATGGTGCAACCCCTCTACCAGGCGACCGTCGCGGACTACACCCCCGCCGGATCCCGGGGCCTCTCGTACGGCTACTTCTATCTCGGGGCCTTCGGGGTCGGTGCCGCCGGCGCGGCAATCGCGGGGACGCTTCTCGACCGCTTCTCCCCTGCGGTCCTGTTCGCCGTGCTGGCCGGGTTCGCCGCCCTCGCGGCGGTGCTCGCTGCTGCTCTCCACCTCGGGTACGGTCGGATGCTCGGGGGAGATGAAACCACTTAATTATCCTCCCGCACGTCGATCCGACCATGATCGGATCCGCGTCGGCCGCGCTGACCGCCGCCCCGCTGTCGGGGCCCGCCTCCAACGCCGTCCTGTTGATCGGCTCGTTCGTATTGTTGTTGCTGGGCGCGGAGATCTTCACGAACGGGGTGGAGTGGCTGGGACATCGCCTGGGTGTCTCGGAGAGCGCGACGGGGAGCATCCTGGCGGCCATGGGGACGGCGCTGCCGGAGACGATGATCCCGGTCATCGCGATCGTCAACGGATACCTCTCGGGAGACTCGTCGGCGGCTGACTCGGTGGGGGTGGGCGCGATCCTGGGCGCGCCGTTCATGCTCGCGACCATCGCGATGTTCCTGGTCGGTGCGAGCGTCCTCTATTTCAGCAGCCAGCGCGCGAACGGGGCCGAATTCAGATTCACCGCCGAGGCGACGAAGCGCGACTTGCGCTTCTTCCTCGTCGGCTACTCGCTCGCCTTCCTGGCCGCCCTCTTGCCGTCCGGACTGACGGTCGGCCCGGTTCCCGTGATCGACGCGATCGCGTTCGTCCTCGTGGGTCTCTACGCCGTCTACGTCTACCGATCGCTCAAGTCGGGGGCCCTCATGGAGGGCGACGACATCGAGGCACTCTATCTCGGATCGCTCCTCCAGCGCGGACGGTCGCCCCTGCGACAGATGGGCGCCGACGCCGAACACGGCACGGACCCCACCGTGGCACTGGTCGTGACCCAGACGGCCCTGGCGCTGGGACTGATCATTGGCGGGGCGCACCTGTTCGTGGGCGAGGTGGAGTACTTCGCGACCGAGGTGTTGCAGTTCCCGACGGCGATCCTGGCACTGCTGCTGGCACCGCTGGCGACGGAGTTGCCGGAGAAGTTCAACTCGATCATCTGGATCTCGCGGGACAAGGACACGCTGGCGATCGGGAACATCACGGGCGCGATGGCGTTCCAGGGGACGCTGCCGGTGACGCTCGGGATCCTGTTCACGTCCTGGAACCTGACCCTGGAGTGGGGGACGACGGGCTTCCTCAACGCCTTCTCCGCGATCCTCGCGATCGTGAGCGGGGGGATCCTCTACGCCCGTGCCCGATCGGCCGACGAGGATCCGATGGAACCGGACCTGTTCCTCGTGGGCGGCATATTCTACCTGGCGTTCATCGCCGTCGTGGTCTATCACGTCCTCTACCTCGGCGTGACGGTCGCTGGGGGCCACTGAGGGCACCTCACGACCGAAGACCGGCGGCCCGGTTCGTCGCGATACCGAGTGGCGGTGGGTGACGACGGACGCCGCCCTCCCAATACAACAATATGTCTGTAAAGCCATGTGCCACACCGGGCATGCCGTGCTCCATCGCGCGGCGCCGAGAGGGGACGACCGGACTACTCGTACTTGAGTTCGAGTTCCAGTTCGTTGGACACCTCGGCCAGCAACTCCGGAACGTCCTCGGTGAACTTCGCCCCGTCCATGCGACTGCTCGGTCCGGACACGCTGAGAGCACCCATCACCGTGCCGTCCGCGCCCGTGATGGCCGTTCCGACGGCTCGCAGCCCCTCGATCGACTCCTCGTCGTTGAGGCCAAATCCACGCTCGCGGATCGTCTCGAGTTCCGACTCGAGTTCGTCCCGGTCCGTGATGGTGTTCTCCGTCAGGGGTTCGAGCCCCGGGTCCGCCACGATTTCGTCCACGCGCTCCCCGGGCAGGGCGGCCAGGAGGGCCTTCCCGGCGGCACTCGCGTGCAGATGCGTCCGCTTCCCCACGCGCGCGTCGACCTGGACCGCCTTCTCGCCCGTCTCCGTCCCCACGTAGATGCCCTTGCCGCCCTGTTCGACGATGAATTGCGCCCGCTCGCCGGTCTCTTCTGCGATCTCTCTCGCCTTCTCGACGGCGAGCGTGTACTCGTCCTTGCGGGTCGCCACGTATCCGCCGATCTCCACCCACTTGAGTCCGGCGTGGTACGTGTCGCCCTCCTTCGTGACGAACCCGCGGTCCTGCATCGTCGTCAGGTGATTGTGGACGGTGCTCTGGGGATATCCGAGGTGGTCGGCCACCGTCGTCACCCGCGCCCCGTCGAGCTCCTTGAGGGCTTCGACGACGTCGAACGCCTTGTCGAGCGCGTTGACCCGGTTGGGTGATCGGCTCATCGTTGCCTCGACGATGTGGTCGCGGATACTTAGGCTTCACTATCGGTGAATGCCGGTTGGTCGGCCCACCGACACTTCCTCGCCGCAGTCCGGCCCTTTTCCTCCAGATCCCCTGACAACCTTCGGCGATGGTGAACGGCGTCAGGACGATCGTCATTCGGGCCGATCGTCGGATCTACCGACCACCGGGATGCAGGGTGCTGACTGTCGCGTTTCGATTTTCCTATTGGCCGATCGAAACGTCGTTCCGTTCCGCGATACTGAAGAACGAGATCGGGCAGTCGAGGGATCATACCGTCTGATTTCCGCCGATGTTCCGCCCAACGGGGCGACGAGATGGATAGGTTTTTGTCGCTCCGATAGCCAGCCCAATCCATGGGTTCGAATCCAGAACCCCTCGAGCAGAGGGATTACGACGTCGTTATCGTGGGCGCCGGAATGGCCGGTCTGGCCGCCGGGCTCGCCGCGACGGAACGGGACGTCTCAACCGCGATCCTCGAGAAGTCCCCGAAAGAACACCGTGGTGGTCACCTCCGGTTCACCGAGTCATTCCGGATCCCCACGGGGGAGATCGACATCGAGGGCACGGAGTTCGACGTCCCGGACTACAGCGCGTCCGACTTCTACTCGGACATCATGAAGGTCACCAACATGGAGGCCAACGACCAGCTCGCCCAGACGCTGACCGCCGAGGCCGGCCCCATGTTCGAGTGGCTGACCGAGTACCTTGCGGAACAGGGCTTCGACTGGGAGTACGACGCGCCCCATCCGGGCTATACGGTCGGCCGGACCTGGCACGACGGCGAACAGCTGACGGACGCGCTCGTCGACGCCGTCACCGAGCAGGGGGCTGACGTCTACTACGACGCCGAGGCTCGCGAGCTGAACCGCGACGGCCACGGTGAGATCGAGAGCGTCGACGCGTACGTCGACGGGACGTACACGCGGTTCAGCGGTGACGCCATCGTTCTCGCCACGGGCGGCTACGAGGCCGACGAAGAGAAGCGGACCATCTACTGGGGCGAGGGCTACGAGTCGATGAAGGTCCGCGGCAGTCGGTACGCCACTGGCGAGGGCATCGACGCGGCCATCGACGCCGGTGCGAAGGCCACCGGGCAGTGGAGCGGCGGTCACATGGCGCTCATCGACGCGATGTCGCCCGACGTCGAGGGCGGCATCACCCGCATCGACGGCTACCAGTACGGCGTCATCGTCAACCACGACGGCGAGCGATTCGTCGACGAGGGCGAGGACGCCCGGGGACAGACCTACGCCAAGTTCGGTCGGCGCATCTTCGAGCAACCCTACCACGAGGCGTTCATCATCGTGGACTCCAAGGTCGTCGACGACGTGGCTCACATGGGGCCCTCGCGACCGATCACCGCCGACTCGCTCGAGGGACTCGCCAACCGACTCGACATTCGCGACGTCGAGCAGACGGTGGAGACGATCGAGGCATTCAACGAGGCGGCCGAGGGGACGCTCGACGACTACGATCCGAACGCCCTCGACGGGATGGAGGCCCCGGACGTCGAACCGCGGAAATCGAACTGGGCGCTCCCGATCGACGAACCGCCCTTCACCGGCTACCCGGTGACCGGTGGTGCGACGTTCGGCTACGGCGGCGTTGCCATCACGCCGGACGCTGAAGTCCTGAACACCCGCGACGAGCCGATCCCTGGACTGTACGCGGCCGGCAACTCGACCGGTGACCTCTTCTACAACAACTATCCCGGCGGAACCGGCCTCGCCA
This sequence comes from Halanaeroarchaeum sp., assembly GCA_042216165.1. GTDB lineage: Archaea > Halobacteriota > Halobacteria > Halobacteriales > Halobacteriaceae > Halanaeroarchaeum. The sequence continues at coordinate 1,526 of JBDGUD010000036.1, read as the reverse complement.
ACGCGGCCGTCTTCGGGAAGATCGCTGGCGAAGAGGCCGCCGACTACGCGTCCGAGTAACGACGGCGAGGCGGGCGGCCCTGCCGCCCCACCCGGGTCGAATGGTTCGCGTCTCGACGATTGCCGACGAAGGGGGGGGGAGGGGTTCGCGGCGTTACTCGGCGGTGTAGTACCCGTTCCCGTCCATCAACCGACGCTGCGTCCGGTAGACGGTGACCGAGTCCACTCGCGGGACCTCGGCCTGGACGTCTGCCGACGCCGCCATCGTCCCTTTCGGGTGACCGAGCGTGACGGTCTTTCCCGAGGCGGTCGCGACCTCGTTCGGGATCGTTCCGGGGATCCGTGCCGCCGCCGCAGTGCTCGAGACGCCCGTGACGGCGTACACCGGGTGGAGTTTCTGCATGCTCATGTAGCGAGCCGCGAGATCGATTTCGTCGGCGGCCACGTCGCCTCCCTCGGGCGTCGTGTAGTCCGTCGGCGGCGCGACGAAGACGAGTTTCGGGTAGCCCGGCGTCTCGATCGAGGCGTCGTCCGGATCGTCCACCATGCCCAGTTCTGCTGCGACCGTTCCGCGAATTCGCTCCAACCGCTCCAGCAGGTCCGGGTCGCCGTCGATCTCCTCCCGGCCCTCCGTCGCGGCGAGACCGATGTCCGCGGCCCTGACGAACGAGATCGGCGTGGTCACGTCGACGACGGACATCTCGAGGTCCTCGTCGCCGACCGCGACGGTGGTCGTCGGTCCGCCGAGCGGGAACAGGTCGCCGGTGACCGCCCCCGCCGGATCGTGGAACGTCGAGTCGACGCGCGCCCCGGTGCCCGGGACGCCGTGCACCTTGAAGTCGCCCTCGACTGCCGACCGTTCCCCCGCAATCGGGACGGTCTGACTGATCCGGATGTCCGTGTTCGTGTTGTAGAGTTCGAGGTCCGCTTCCCCCCCGTCGCCGACGTCCACCATCCCCTCGTCGATGGCGAACGCACCGATTGCGGTCGTGAGGTTCCGCAGTTGCCGCCGTAGTCGACGACCGGTTCGTCGACGGCGACCTGGCCGAACGTGTAGTCGACGTCGACCCCCTCCCGGTCGCTCTCTTCGACGATCATGAGTTTCGAGGTGGTCGACGTGGCCCCGCCGAGGCCGTCGATCTGCCGGTCGTCCGGGCTGCCGAAGAGGTCGAGGACGATCTCGTCCTGGTTCTCCCGCGGGAGTTCGTCGCGGCGGACGAAGACGCCCTTGCTGGTGCCGCCCCTGACGATCGCACACTCGAGTGATCGCTGGTCGCTCATACGCTCCTCCGTCCGCCGGTGAATGCTGTCCGTATCATTGTCTCCGATGTGGTCGTCGTCTTCCGCTCGCCCGCCAGTGCTGCCCGTAGGTTTCCCGCCCCTCCCAATCAATCTTGCTGGTTCGTCCGCTGGGCGCGGGATTGTGTTAACCTTTATTTACGCTTCCGCACACGCTCTATACTATGTTCCAACTCCCCACGGTCGCGGCAGCGGTGACCCGACCGACGTTCTGGCAGATGGGCGCGC
>JBDGUD010000055.1:0-17300 GCA_042216165.1 Halanaeroarchaeum sp. | reverse complement strand
CTCACCGCCCCCGAGTCCCTGACGAACAAACAGGCCGTCCGCCTGGCCTAAACGGCCACCTCTCGATTTCCAGTTATTTCGTATCCCCTAGCGACAGCCTTGCCTCGTTCCGTTCGTAGATGTTTTCACGAGTGATAACCCACGCCCCATTTTTATATAGGAGGTCGTGGAAATCGGGGGATAAGCCCTGAACGACCGGTTCAGGGGTGTACCCACAAAACCATGTTCGAATTCATCCACGACCCCGACGAACGCGGGCAGGTCGGCATCGGGACCCTCATCGTGTTCATCGCGATGGTCCTCGTCGCCGCCATCGCCGCGGGCGTCCTGATCAACACCGCCGGCTTCCTGCAGACCAAGTCACAGGCCACCGGCGAGGAAGCGTCCGCACAGGTCTCGAATCGCGTCCAGGTCGTCGCCGCGTACGGGAACGTCAATACTGCAACTGACAACGTTACAGACAACACGATCGACTACATCAACATCTCGGTGATGCGCAGTCCCGGCGCCGACAACATCAACGTCTCCAAGGCCACCATCAACTGGATCGGTCCGAAGCGTGCGACCACGCTCACGTACGTCAGCAGCGTCGGCGGTCTCAACTCCGAGACGTTCACCACCGTGCAAATCCAGGGCGACGACCAGGTCCTCAAGAACGAGGACACGCGCATCAAGGTCGTCATCAATTCGACACTCGTGAAGAACGACGTCGATTCCCTTTCCTCCGAGATGGCTGGTCTGGACGAGGGCGAGGAAGTCTCGCTGACCATCACCACCCAGTACGGCTCGAAGACGCCCGTGCTGCTCACCGCCCCCGAGTCCCTGACGAACAAACAGGCCGTCCGCCTGGCCTAAACGGTCTCCGGGATTTTCTCCCCGTTCGAGACAGTACCGATAAGTAGCCACCGGTGTAACGTTCTCGCGTGCCGTCCCTCTTCGCCCTCGAGCGCGACAAAGACGTCCCGAAACTCGCCGACGTCCTCGAGACGAGCGACAATCCGACGGTCAGAAAGCGGGCCGCGGAGATCCTCGGGAACCTGGACGAGACCGGCGAAGAGGGCGTCGAGGCCCTGATCGGTGCGGTCCAGAACGACGACAGCGAGGGCGTCAGGGCAGCGGCCATAGACGCGCTCACGGCCCTCGACGCGGTCGACGCCCTGCTCACGGCGCTCGAACGGGACGTCCCCAGGGAGGCCGCCGACTGGGCGAAGGCGGAGACGTTCGTCGATGACCTGCAGGCGGACGAACCGGAACTCAGGATGGCCGCGGCGAACGTGCTTGGCCGCCTGGAGAACGACAACGCCGTTCGCCCGCTCGTCCGGACGCTGGACGATCCGGACCCCCGAGTCCGGGCACGCGTCGCCCGCGCCCTGGGGACGATCGGTGATCCGTCCGCCGCGGGACCGCTCGTCGACCACCTCGACGGCGAGCCACTGGGCGTCCGCCGGGAGGTCGCCGACGCGCTCGGGCATCTCGGGAACCCCGACGCGCTCCAGGGGTTGCTGTCCGTCGCCGACGACGACAGCGAGGCGATGCGCCGGACGGTGGCCACGTCCCTCGGCCGGTTCGGGGACACGAGACCGGTCGAGACGCTGGTGGACATGCTGGGCGACGAGAGCGACATCGTTCGCCGAGGCGCCGTCTTCTCGCTCATCGAGATCCTCTCGAACGTCGATTCCGCGAGGAGCGACGAACTCCGCCAGGACATCGTCGATCGGATGAGCGAGAGCGACGATCCACACATCGTCGCGTCGCTTGCGGACATCGTCGAGGAGGGATCCCAGCTGCACCAGCGTCGGAACGCGGTGTGGATGCTGGGGCGGGTCGCCGGGGAACGGAGCGAACAGCGGGCGATCGAGACGCTCGTCGACGTCCTCGGGGACGACGACGACCTCGTCCAGCAGTTCGCCGCGACGAGCCTCGGCGAAATCGGGGGCGACGCGGTCGAGTCGGCCCTCCTCGAGGTCATCGGAGATGGCCCGAGCGAGGACGCGGTCGCCATGGCCGCCTTCACCCTGGGCACCGTGGGAGGCGACCGGTCGAAACGCCGCCTGGAACGGCTCGTCGACGAGACTGACAGCGACGACGTGCGCCAGCGGGCCTTCTCGGCGCTGTCGAAACTGGAACGCAGCGGCCCCTCGCCGGACGAGTTGGACTTCTGATTGGCGGTCACGTAAAGCATTAAATAGCGAACCCGTGAAGATGAAACCGAGAATGGTGTCGGCGGTGCCGATCGGGGGCCGACGACGGTGCGAGCGGCTGCGCCGACGGACGTCGATACCGGGCCAGCCTGGGGGGCCGCCATGAGCGAGTCCGAGTACAAGATCGACGACGCGAAGGGAAAGTTCCTGCAGGCGGTCAAGGACGGCCGCCGACTCAAGGACGCCTCCTGGACGAACGGCCGGATCATCCTCTCGAACAGACGCGTCATCCTGGTGAGCAACGACGGCAAGCGCGCCCTGCCACTCTCGAAGATCACGAGTCTGAGCGGCCGCTACGACGTGAACCAGACGGTGGCGAAGGTCTCCGATTACGTCAGCATCTCGCTCGCGAACGAGAGCGTCATCCTGCTCTCGGTTGGAGCGGACACGGAGTCCTTCGAGTTCAAACTCTTCGGGGCGATGCTCGACCAGGAGGCGGTGCAGGTAAAGCACCCGGCCGTCGAGGGAGGGGTGGTACAGGACACCGGGTACGAGCGTGCCCGCGTGAAGGTGAGTAACGACGACAGGCAGTTGAACGTCGCACTATCGACGGGGTCGTTCGTCCCCATCGACCTCGACGACGTGGGGAGCGTCGACTCTGACAAACAGGCGGTGAACGGCACGGATCGACCGATCCTGAAGGTCGAGCACTCCCAGGACGGGACGAGCGTGCAGACGTACTTCGCTGGCGAGTCGCACGCGATGGCGGTCCTCGAGTCGCTGTTCAAGCGGGGCGTCGAACAGAGTCAGGGCTCGGTGGACCTCTCCGAGACCGAGAAGCGGGTCCTGATGGGACTCTACTCCGGGGTGTCCTCGTTCGAAATACCCGATTTCCTCGGAATGGACGTCGACGAGGTCGAGGACATCTACGAGCGACTCATCGAACTCGACATCCTCGAGGAGGTCAGGACGCGCCGCGAGGTGTCCCTCAAGACGCGCGGGCGGAACATCGCGAGCGAAGTCATCAACGAGGAGTGACTCACAGGTTTACGTCTTCGACGTGTTCGCCCACCGCGAGTTTTCCCAGCGAGGTGAGCGTCCAGCCGTCCGCAGAATCGCGGAGGAGCCCCTTGTCCGCCAGCGTCGCGAGCATCGTCGTGACCCGGCTCGCGTCCACGCCCAGCATCCCGGCCAGACTCCCCGCCGTCGCGCCCGAGTAGAGCCCGACGAGGACTTCCACGTCGTCCTCCGAGAGCGAAATCTCCGCGAGGTCCTCTCGGAGTTGACTGTACTCGATTCGAAGGAAGCGCCCGAGCACGTTCATCTTGCGTTCGGGCTGCATCGCGATCTCCGTCGTGACGACGTCGTGGTCCTCCGCGTGACGGACGGACAGGACGGACCGCGATGTGCCGCCCAGATCCCGATCGACCCGCTCGAAGTGGGACACGGTGGAGACGTCGATCGAGAACGGTTCGCCGGACTTGAACGAGACCCGTGAATCGGAGACGAAGAGTCGTGCCGTTCGGAATTCCCCGTCGGTGACCCGCCCACCGACCCTCGCAGGATGGTTGACGGAGACCGACGAGTCGTTCAGGACGCCCTTGAACAGCAGCGTCGTGAAGCGCTCGACGGTCTCGTCGGCGCCCTCCACGAGCGCGACCCGTTTCGTCCCTGTCGATTCGTAGGCGACGGTGACAGTGTCCTCGAAGAACTCGCGAAGTTCTCTCGGGGCACTGCCGTACGCGACGTCGAAAACGTCGTCGATGGCAAAGGTCGTGCGGTCGTCCGCGGTGACGAGGACGACCCGTTCGCGGTTCATGAGCACCCGCCCTCGAACCGGCTCGTCGTACCGGCCGGTGTCGGGGATCACGTCGGTCACGAAGTCGGCGACGACGGATTGGTTCATGGCCACGAGATTGTCGGGGTTGGTGTGTGCAGGGGACTTCAGTCAGTCGGTTCGATCCAGTCGGTAGATTCTGAGGCGAGGGTCCACAGGCTCGAAGCGGTCCTTGACGTCCGGCGGGAGCGTCTCGGTCTGCCCCAGGACGAGGTAGCCGCCGGGACGCAGGGATCGGCTGACGGTCTCGAGGATCGGTCGCTTGTACTCCGTGTCGAGGTATATACAGACGTTGCGACAGAGGACGAGATCGAATCCCTCCTTCGGGTCGCCCGTGATCAGGTCGTGCCTGGCGAACTCCACGAGATCCGCGACCGAATCGGCGACCGTGACTCGGTCCCCGTCCTCCTCGACGTACGCGTCGGGATCGTCGAGAAACGACAGTTGCTCCGAGACGTCGGTGGTCCGTGTGCTCGTGTAGACCCCCTGTCGGGCCCTGTCGAGGGCGTTCTCGTCGATGTCGGTCGCGAGGATGTCGACGGACCGGGGACGGATTCCCACGTCGAGAGCCACCATCGCGAGCGAGTACGGTTCGCGTCCGTCCGCGCACGCCGCGCTCCAGACGTCGATCGAGCGGGTCTCCGCTGCGAGGTCGTCGAAGACGTCACGGAGGGCCGTCCAGACCTTCTCGTCCCGGAAGAAACTGGTGACGTTCACCGACAGCGTGTCGAGGAGTTCTCCCCGCTCCTCCGGGTCCTCCCGGAGGTACGCGAGGTACTCCCCGTACGTCTCGGAGTCAGTCCGACGCATCCGCGCCGAGACGCGCCGATCCAGGTAGGACTCGTCGTAGTAACTCGATGCGAAACTCGTCTCCGATTCGATGTAGTCCAATAGGTCCTCGAATTCACTCATAGCGTCGTCTCCTCCTCGTCCACCCGTTTGATCGTCATCGTCCCGGTCGTCGGGTGAAACGACACGGTCCGCCCGGCGTCGCCGCCGGTATCCCGGGCCACGACGTCGATGCCCGCCTCCGCGAGGACCCGCTCCGTCCTGGCCACGTTCTCGTCGCCGATCGGCGCTCCGTTGCCGAGGTCCAACATCGAACTCCCGCCGGCGATCTTCGCGGTGAACCCGTTCGGGTCAGCGTCGAGCGCCGTCAACTCGGACAGCATCGTCTCGATACCAGTGTCGACGTACTTCGCCGGCGTGTCGGTCTCCTCCGGGGCGTCCGGGAGCATGGCGTGCAACAGGCCCCCCACCCCGTTCCCGTCGTCGATGCCCACTGCCACGCAGGACCCGAGACCGCTGGTCACCAGCGGCGTCGCTGCGTCGGTGACGGCCACGTCTGCCACGCCGACCCGGATCCGTTCCGCGGCCGAACCCGTCATCGCTTCAGACACGCTCCACGCTCGAGACATCGAGTTCTCCGTCCAGGCCCGACACGACCGTCTCGAACCCATCTGCGTCGGGAAACGCGAAGAGTCTGCAGGTGAAGGGATCGGCAGCGGTAATCGTCACGTCGGAGACGTACGCGAACTCCTGTGACCGGCCGAGCTGGACGGCGATCGACTCGAGCAACGACCGACCCATGTCGTCCACGAAGTCGGGGACCGAGTGGTCGATTGTCGTCCCCAGTGCGTTCGCCCACCCGTCGACGAACCCGCTGGCGGTGACGTTACCGATCTCCTCGATCGCGCTCTGCCGAAGGTCGTCGTCACCACCGGTCCCCGGAAGGAGGGCCTCGACGACCTCGTCGACCCCCGTCGCCTCGAACAGGACGGCCAGGTACCCGTCCATCGCGCCCGAGAACTGGAAGACCGTCCCCACGTATCTGTCGTCGTCGACGACGCTCGCGACGTCCTCGACCGGGACGAAGTCCAGGTGGGAGACCGACACGTCCGTCTCGATACCCGTCATGGTCTCCAGATTCGTCGCGACCGTGTCGGCACCGGCGGCGGTGAGGCGGATGAACGTCGAGAGTTCTGCGACGCCGACGTCACCGTCGGAACCGTTCCCCGACGACTGGAGCATCTCCACGAAACTCGTCGGCTCGGGCAGGAGGTAGAACAGACACCCGTAGTCTGGCCCCCCGATCTCGATCTCGCTCTGGAAGACGAACGAGAAATCCGCGAGGTCGTCCGACGGAACCCGCCGGGGCGGCTCGTCGAGTGGGGTCGGCGTCGAGATGTCGATCGTGTCGTCGAGTCGTTCGGCCCAGCCGTCCACGAAACTGCTCGTCATGATGTTGGCGACCTCGTTCAGGGAGGCTGGATCGGGCGCCGAACCGTCGCCCGCGAGCCTGTCGAGGACGAACGCTGCACTCCTCTCGTCGAAGACGACCACCGCGTGCCCCGCCAGTGCGCCATCGAAGTCGATCGCGACTGCGGTCTCCACGTCCGTGAAGAGGTCGGAGACGGAGTCCACCGGTGCGAAGTTGATCTTCGTTGTCTCGACGAACGTCTCCACGCCCGTCAGCGTCTCCAGTCCGTCCGCCGCCCTGTCCGCGCCGGCGGTGCCGATCCGATTGAACGTGCCGAGTGAGGCCAGATCTACGCGCATGTCACATCGAATTGATGAGTTCGACGAATTCCTCGATGTCGGGGAACGAGTAGATGGTCGCCTCGACGTCGACGTCGGGCGCCTCCAGGGTGGAATCGAAGACCATCGCGATCTCGTGCTCGCCGGGATTCACGCAGTGATCGACGATGTCGTCTCCTTCCGCCCGCAACAACTGGGGCGTCGAGATGTCGATGGTCCTGCCGAGGACGTTCGCCCACCCGTCGATGAACCCGCTGGTCATGATGTTGCCGACTTCGCGGATCGCCGAGCGCTCCATCTCGGTGTACCCGGGACCGGAACTCGACTCTCCGCCGAGCATCGCGTGCGCGAGCGTCTTGGCGCTCTCGTCGTCGAAGAGGATCAGGACGGACCCGTGTGGCCGTTCCACGAGGGGCACGTTGACCCCGACCAGTCGTTCGCGGCCCAGGTGAGCGCCGAGGTCCTCGATGTCGATCACGTTGATCTTCGTGATCTGCATCTCCGTCTCGACACCCGTGAGCTGGGTGAGGTGCTGTGCCACCGTCTCCGCGCCCACCTTCGCGAGCCGGTTGACGTCCCGGAGTCGGCGGATGTCGATCATCGTTGACATGTTTACAGCGACCCCACGTCGAGGATGGTGACCACGTCGCCCTCGCCGAGGACTGCGGCGCCCGACAGGCCGGGAATCCCGCTGAGGATCCCCTCGAAGGGCTTCACGACGACCTCCTCCTGACCGCGAACGTCGTCGCAGTGGATCGCAACCTGGCGTTCGGACTCGCGCACCTTCACGAGCATGCCGTCGCCGTTCTTCGTCGCGCCCGGGACGTCGAGAGCCTCGCCGAGTCTGACGAGTGGGTAGACGGTGTCGCCGTAGGTGACCACCTCCTCGCCGTCGACCCGTTTTATCGGCCGCATGCGGCTGATCTCGTCGATGGACTTGATCGGGATACCGTACTCCTCCCCGCCCGATTCGACGAAGAGGACTTTCACGATGGCCACCGTCACCGGGAGGGAGAGGGTGATCGTCGTCCCCTCGCCCTCCTCGCTCTCCACGGAGACGGAGCCGTCGAGTCGCGAAACGGTGTCGTTGACGACGTCCATCCCCACCCCGCGGCCGCTGACGTCCGTCACCTCCTCCGTCGTCGAGAACCCCGGGTGGAAGATGAGTTCGGCGACCTGCTCGTCGGGCATGTCCTCGGCGGTCGACCGGTCGACGACCCCTTTCTCGACCGCTTTCTCCCTGACCGCGTCGTGGTCGATGCCGCGACCGTCGTCCACCACCCGGACCTGGACGCGGTCCCGTTCGCGTTCTGCCTCCAGTCGAATCGTCCCCGTGGGATCCTTCCCGGCCGCCTCGCGTTCTTCGGGCGACTCCAGGCCGTGATCGACCGCGTTCCTGAGGAGGTGCATCAACGGATCGCTGATCTCCGTCAGAATGGTCCGATCGAGTTCGACGTCGTCGCCCTCGATCACGAAGTCGACCTGTTTGCCCTCCTCGCGGGCCAGGTCCCGTACGAGTCGCGGGAACTTCCCGACGATCTTCTTCATCGGGACCAGGCGCATGTCCATCACCGTGTCCTGGAGGTTCGAGGTGATCTTGTCGAGTTCGTCCAGTTCCTCCTCAGCCCGCCGGTTCGAATCGCCGACGCTCCGGCGGAGTTTGATCCGGGTCGTCACCAGCTGTTCGACCAGGCCGTGGAGTTCGTCGAGCCGGTCGACGTCGACGCGAACGGACTGGATGTCGCCGACCGAACTCCCGCTCGAGGAACTCGCCGAATCGTCTCCCGACGGTTCATCGTCCGCGTCCAGGTCGAGTTCGCGGACGGTGACCGTCTCGACCTTGCCCGTCGCGGCGATCGTCTCGTCCACCGCGTCGTCGTTCGTCGCGAGCGCGAGGTCGAACCCGTCCGCGTATTCGCCGTCCTCGATGGCCTCCAGACTCGGTTCGGCTGCGACGACGTCGTACGTCCCGGTGACGTCGTCCAGGACGAACATGGCATCGACCCCCGGCATCTCCGAATCGGCCATCTCGATTCTCGCGTGGACGACCCGGCCGTCCACCGCGACGTCCTCGGGCTCGAAGGGCATCTCCCCGGAGGTTTCCGACGACTGCGCTGATTCGTCCACCGCCGGTTCGGTCTCGACGGACCCCTCCTCGAGTACCCGGCGGAGGTCGTCGATGATCGGGCGAACGTCGCGAGTAACCTCGCCGTCGGCCTCGATCTGGTCGAGACAGACCTCTATCTCGTCGACCGCCGCGAAGACGTGGTCCATCCGGTCCGACGTGACCGCGACCTCGTCCTCGCGCATCGCGTCGAGCAGGTCTTCGACGGCGTGGGCGAGGTCCGAGGCGTCCTCGAAGCCCATCGCGCCGAAGTTGCCCTTGAGGGTGTGGGCCGTTCGAAAGATCTGGTCCATCGCCGCTTCGTCCTCCGGATTGCTCTCGAGGGTCAGCAGCGCGTTGTTCAGGTCGGTGACGTGCTCTTCGCCCTCGCGGACGAATTCTTCGAGGTAGTCGTCCATCAGGTGTCCCTCCGATTGGATTCGAGGATGGCGTCAACGAGTTCGTCGGCGGGAACGACCTCGTCCACGCAACCCGTTTCGATCGCCCGTGCGGGAATCCCGAAGACGGCACAGGAGTTCTCGTCCTGGGCCAGGACGGTCCCGCCCGCCTCCGAGACGGCCTGTACGCCGCCGGAACCGTCGGCGCCCATCCCGGTGAGCACCACGGCCGTCAGCGGGTCCGTGATCCGTTCGGCAGCGGACTCCATCGTGACGTCGATGGCGGGCCTGACCGAGTGAACCGGTCTCGATGACTCGAGTTTGACCCGCAGGCGGCCGCTGCTGTAACCGGTGACGACCATGTGACGGTCTCCCCGCGCCACGAGAACCTCGCCGCCACCGATGCGGTCGCCGTCGCTCGCCTCGCTGACATCGTAGTCCGTCGTCGCGTCCAGGCGGTCGGCGAACCGACCGGTGAACTGCTCGGGCATGTGCTGGATCACGAGGACCCGAAAATCGGCCTCGAGAGGGAGTCCGGCGAGGACGGTCTCGACCACGGCAGGGCCACCGGTGGACGCGCCGACGATCAGCGTCGGGTCGTCGACGTACCGGTCGTCGGGCGGGGTCGTCGTGGCGGGCGTGGCGCCGTTCGTGGACGGGACCGCGGTCGGATCGGACTGGGCGACCGAGGAGACGGTCGCGAGCAGCGCGTCCCGGTGGCTCGAGAGGTCCGTCGAGATGGTGCCCCCCGGTTTCGCGAAGAAGTCGACGGCGCCATTCGCCATCGCCTCGAGGGTGGCGTCCGCTCCCTCCGTCGTCAGCGCAGAGAGCATCACGATCGGGACTGGGTGGCGGTCCATGATCGTTTCGACGGCTTCGATGCCGTTCATCTCCGGCATCTCGACGTCCATCGTGACCACGTCGGGGTCGTGCTCTTCGACCAGCGCCACCGCCTCCCGGCCGTTCGATCCCGTATCGACCACGTCGAAGCCGCCATCCTCGAGGATGTCGGTGATCACGGTTCGCATGAAGTGCGAGTCGTCGATCACCAGTGCGCGCGTCATGCAGATAGTACGTTCTCGATGGCGTCCATCACACTCGGCTTCTGGAACGGCTTCGTGATGTAGCCGTCCGCGCCGGCCTTGACCGCCTTCTTCATCTTCTCCTCCTGACCGATGGAGGTGCACATGATCACGTGGGCCCCGGGATCCATCTCCTTGATCTCGGCGGTCGCGTCGATGCCGTCCCGGATCGGCATCACGATGTCCATCATCACGAGGTCCGGTCTGGCCTCCTTGTACATCTCGACGGCTTCGACGCCGTTCTCCGCCTCGCCGACGATGTCGAACTCCCCCGCGAGAATTTCGCGTAGCAAATTCCGCATGAATTCGGAGTCGTCGACGAGCAGCACGTCCTGAGCCATGGGTTGCGCTTTCGTTCGAACAGGGGGTATATAAAGCCAACCGGCCAGTTATCAGACCTGATTGTCGGTCTCGGGGCCCGGTTCGTCCCCCCGCGAGACGGCCTCGATCAGTCTGTCGATGTCGAGCCACAGTATCAGTTCGACCGTCTCCGGGACGCCGTCCTCGTCAATGTCCCCCTCGTGCTCCCGGAGGACGCCCTTGACCAGTTCGGCCTCGAAGGCGCTCGTCTCGATGCCTGCCAGGTCCCCGTTCCGATCGATCTGCGCACCGGGATAGCCCTTGACCGCCGTTACCTCGTCCACCCGGATGCCGATCTTCTGCTTGTCGTCTTCTCGGTCGAGGACCAGTATGTTCGTCTCGTCGCCCCCCTCGCCCACAGAGAGGAACTCCTTCGGGTCGACGACCGCGGTGGTCTCGCCCCGCAGGTCCATGACCCCCTCCACCGCGTCCGGGGCCCGGGGAACGCGGGTGATCTGTTTCGTCTCCACGATGCTGTCGACCGAGTCGATGTCCATCGCGCAGGTCTCCTCGCCGAGAGTGAACTGCACCACCTCCACGTCGGTCTGTGACCCGGCCGTCTCGTCGGCATCGACCGGCATCGCCGGTTCGGATTCGATGACCATCGTCGCTGTGCGTACGGGTGAGTTGCCCCCGTATAACTGTTACGCGGCGACTATCAGAATCGATGACTAGCGCCGGTGGCGGAGCGGGAAGACGAGGCCCTCGTTCTCGCGCACCGTTTCGAGGAAGTCGGCGATGCTGTCGTCCGGCTCCAGGTCGTGTTCGTCGAGATAGGCGAGCATTCCGGACACCGGATAGCGGACCCGGATGTTCGACTCCGCGAGCAGTATCCCGAGCGCCTCCTCGACGGCCGTGTCCCCACCGACCTGCTGGGCGTACCACATCAGCAGACCGTCGAAGGCCATCCCGATGTCGTCGGAAGCGAGTTGCTGGTGACTGATCTCCGTGCCGGTCTTCGCCGCGATGCGATAGGCGTACTGGCTGTCGGTGCGTTCCAGTTCCTCGCCGATCCAGCGCTTGACCTCGGCACCGGTGAGGTCGTCGCTGGCGTCTCCCCCAGTGGCGCCTCGGTCGGGCTGTTGGGCGTCCGTGCGCAAATCGTCGAAGGAGCGCGCCGACTCCCCACCGCGGGGGTCATCGTCGGGATGGGGTTCGCGCTCCGCGCCCGCGTCGACCTTCGGTCGTCCCTCGGCACCGATGACGAACCTGCCCTCGTCGAGTTCCTCGACCTCCTCTTCCTCCGTGATGTCGAGCTCCTCGGGCGACAGAACCGATTCGTCGGGAGCGTCGTCCCGCTTCCGGGGGGGAGGCATGCGAATACCTTCGAGACAGGCGACCATAAAACCTGTTCGCACCCGTCATCGCACCGTCAGACCGCGTCACCGGCCGTCATCGGATCCTCCCCCAGCAGCGCCGCGAGCAGGGCAATCGCGACGCCCTTGTCGAGTGGATCGTTCGCGTTCCCGCACTGTGGGGATTGCACGCAGGCCGGACAGCCACCCTCACAGTCACAGGATCGCAGCATCTCGAGCGTGTCGGCCATCAGGTCGCGGATGCTCCCGTAGCCGGCACGGACCAGGCCAACGCCGCCGGGGTACCCGTCGTACACGAAGATGGTGCTCGCGCCGGTGTGGGGATGCATGGCCGTCGAGAGGCCGCCGACGTCCCGGCGGTCACAGAGCACCGTCGTCGGGAGCATCGATATCATGGCGTGTTCGGCAGCGTGTATCCCGCCCTCGAAGTCGCCCATCGTCCGCAACTGGCGCTCCAGGTCCTCCGGGACGGTGAAGTACAGCGCTTTCGTCTCGAGTGTCCGTGAGGGGAGCGATAGACCCTGCCTGGACAGGGTCTCCCCGGATCGGTCGTCCCTGCGCTCGAATCCCGTCACCGTCGTGGTGAGCGTGATGGCCGCGAACCGGACGGGCACGTCTGCTCGCGGCAGGGGCGACCGCCGTTCGAGGTCCTCGTCCACCCGAACGTCCTTCTCGGTCAGGACACGGGTGTAGTAGTCGGCCCAGGTTGTCGAAAGCGTGGCGACTCCCCGATCCACGTCGAGGTCCGTCACCTCGTAGGTGTGGCCCTGGTGGTGATAGATCGCGCCGGGGTGTGCGTCACGGAGCGCGTCCGACAGGGGGAGGGTGGCGATGGTGTCGCCGTCGGCGAGGAGTCGAATCTCGCGGTCGTCGATCGTCCGGAGGCTCATCTCGTGCTGGGGGCTGCCATCCCCGTCGTACACCCATCGAACACCGTACGGGGTCGATTTCCGTGCGAGGACGCCCTCGGCGTCGAGCGCCTCCACCCGGTCCGAGAACGTCTCACCGAAGTGGGCGTCGTCCCCGGGAGAGAGCCAGTGTTCCCGTGCCGCACACGCGACGTGGTCGTCGAGCAGTTGCTCGTTCTCCGGATTCACGACCGCCCGCTCGGGTTCCTCCTCGAACAGGACAGATGGATTGGCCATGACGTACTGGTCCAACTGGTCCTCTCCCCCGACGAGGACGACGAGACTCGGGTCGTCACCGCGGCCGGCCCGGCCAGCCTGCTGGAAGGTGTTCATCCGGGTGCCGGGGTACCCGTCCAGGATAACGGCGTCGAGGGTCCCGATGTCGACGCCGAGTTCGAGGGCGTTCGTACTCCAGATCCCCCCGATCGTTCCGTCGTCGATGTCTGCCTCGAGTTCCCGACGCCTGTCCGGCGTGAGCGCCGCCTGGTACGCCGCGATCGAACGGGCGAGGTCCGAGAAACCGCGTTCTCGCAACGTCGCGGCCGACTCCTGGGCGTATCGCTCGGCGGTCTGTCTGGCCCCGGTGAACACGAGCGTCTGGAGGTCCCGCCCAACGAGGTCGGCGAACACGCGCTTCGTCTCCACGTGGTTGGAGCGGCGCCGTCCGTCGCCGCCGCGGTGCAGTGGCGGATTCCAGAAGAGCCACCGCTTCGGACCCCGTTCGCTCGCGTCCTCGTCTATGAGCGCGAACGCCGATTCCGGGCGACCGGTCACGCGACTCGCGTGTTCGACCGGGTTGCCGATCGTCGCCGAGCAAGCCACGTACTGGGGGTCCGCGTCGAAGCGCTCGGCGACCCGGGACAGGCGACGCAGAACCAGGGAGACGTGACTGCCGAAGACCCCGCGATACTCGTGTACCTCGTCGATCACCACGGTCTCGAGGGACGAGAAAAACCAGTCCCAGAGACGGTGAGCGTGGGGCAGAAGGCCGTAGTGGAGCATGTCCGGGGTGGTGAGGAGAACGGTCGGTCGGCGCTCCCGCACGTCGCGCTTCTCGCCGTCCGAGAGCCGACCCGTGTACTGGTCGACGGAGACCCCGGACGCGAATCCGAGGTCGCGGGCGAGCGCCGACAGCGATTCGTCCTGGTCGGCGATCAGCGCGTTCTGAGGCGCGACGTAAAGCGTCCTTGCGCCCCGGTCCATCGCGCGCTCGAACGCGGGAACGGTGTACGCCAGACTCTTCCCGCTCGCCGTGGGGGTCGCCACGACGACCTCCTCGCCGTCCCGGATCGATTCGATGGCCTCGACCTGGTGATCGTACAGATCGTCGATCCCGCGGTCGGCGAGCGCGTCCGCGAGCCGTGGCTCCATCTCGATCGAGCCCGTGTTCGCCGGTCGTCCCTCGACCGTGTGGTCGTGGACGATCTGTCCGTCGTAGTAGGGGCGATCGCGGAGCCAGGCGGCGACGTCGTCCACGCCCGAGCAACGGCGGGGCGGGGTATCGGGGTTTCGGTCCGGGTCCGCGGAGCGCCACAGGTAAGCCACCGGAACCGGTACCCTCGCGCATGTTTCCGGACCTCTCGTACCTCGAGTGGATGTCGGGCCGGCCTGGAGCGGTCCCCTACGACCTCGGGACGTCTGGGCTGCGAGGCGACCGCGACGACGACCCGGCCCTCGTCCCCGAGCCTCTCGTGGATCTGCCCGACGCACCGGCCGGGGCGACGCTCGAGAACGTGCTCGCCCAGGAGTACGAGGTCCATCCCGGGCAGGTGCTCGTGACTGCCGGGGCGACGCACGCGAATTTCGTCGCGGTCGCCACCGCCCTCGGGATGCGTGCATCGACGGACGTTCTCGTCGAGCAGCCGACCTACCAGCCGCTGGTCGAAACGCCGAGAGGGCTCGGTGCAACGGTCGATCGCTTCGACCGTGCCGACGACGGGAGCCTCGACCTGGCGACGGTCGAGGAGGGAGTTACCGACGACACGGCTCTGGTCGTCGCGACGAATCGTCACAATCCCTCCGGCTCACTCGCGTCCCGATCGACGCTGGAGGACCTCGCGAACGTGGCCGCCAGCGCCGACGCACCGCTCCTGCTCGACGAGGTGTACGCCCCCTACGTGCTCGAGGACTACGGCGGGGCGTTCGGCGGCCCGACGGCCGCCGGACACCCGAACGCGGTCGTCACCGGATCGCTCACCAAGTTCGCCGGGCTCGGCGACCTCCGGATCGGTTGGCTCGTGGGGCCCCGCGAGTTCGTGTCCGCGGCCCGATCGGTGGCGTTTCACCTCCCGGACGTGGCCGGCCCCAGTCGCGTGCTGGCGAGGAGAGCCCTCTTCGGCGACGACCTGATCGCCGACCAGCGCGACCTGCTCGCCGCCAACCACGAGGTCCTCGCGGAGTTCGTCGCAGGTCGTGACGATCTCGGTGGCGACGTGGCCGAGGACTGTTCGTTCGCCTTCCTCGAACCCCTCGAGGCGACGGCCGAAGACGTCGTCGGGGCCGCCTGGGAGGAGGGCGTGCTGGTCGTCCCGGGGCGGTTCTTCGGCGACGACCGACGGATTCGCGTGAGCGCAGGGCGAACCCCCGAAGACGTAGCGGTCTCGCTCGACCGGTTCGGCGCGGTGCTGACGGACGTCGGACGGGCACCTTGAACAGTTAAGGGGGACGGTATCCTTGCCCGGAACATGGACGACGAACCCGAGGAAATCACCACGCTCGTCGGGCGCGAGGTCTACTCGAACAACGGCGTCTTCGTGGGCGAGGTCGAGGACCTCCGTCTGAATCTCGATACCGAGGTCGTGAACGGACTCGCACTGACGGCGCTCAACCCGGAACTCTTCGCCAACGTCGGCACGGGACAGAAAGGCGTCATCGTCCCGTACCGGTGGGTGCGGGCCGTCGGTGACGTGGTGCTGATCAACGACGTCGTCGAGCGACTCAAAGACGAAGCGGACCAGGTCGCCGAGTAACTCACCCGCCGTTTCCGCCTTCCTGTTCGACGCCCATCGCGTCGAAGAGTTTCCGTTTGACCGCCTCTTCCGTGAGCGAAAGCAACGTGTCGCGGTTGTCCTCGGTCGTCTCGATGCCGGTGAAGATGCCGAGTGGGATCTCGGCGCTCGCCTGCGTCGAGTGGCCGGCTGCCTCTCCGATTTCGGCGAACGCGTCGCTGAGGACGTTCCCGATGTTCATCCGGATGTCCTTCGATCGGGCCGCGAGGTAGATGGTGTCCTCGATGATTCCGAAGACAGCGGTCGTGGTGATGCCCTCGAGGTTTAGCAACTGCTGGGCCGCCTGCGAGAGCGCGTCGCGCGAGTTGATGAACCCGGCGTTGGAGACGAGGTGACTGCCCTGGACCTCGCGGTTCGCGATGGCCTCGGCGAGGACGTCCAGGGTCTCCGGGCTCATGTTCGGCGACTCGACCTGTTCGAGCGTGTCGTGATTCGCGAAGGGATAGAGGTAGGCCGCCGCCGTCAGGTCGGCCGGGGTCGTGTCGCGGCGGAAGTCCAGCGTTTCCGCGCGGATACCGTACAGCAGGGCCGTCGCGACCGCCTCGCTCACGCTCAGGTCGAATTCCTGGATGTACTTGGTGAGGATTGTCGACGTCGCGCTCACGTTCGGCCGGACGTCCACGAAGTCGGCGTCGATCTCGGCGTCGGTGTCGTAGTGGTCGATGAAGATGTCCACGTCCCGTTCGACGTTGGTCTCGCCGGCCTTCGCCGGATCGATGAGGGCGATGGTGTCGTAGTCGTCGATGTCCACCTCCTCGTAGGGCGTGAGTTCGATCTCGAGGAGGTTGACGAACGCCCGGTTCTCCTGGTGTCCGATGTCGCCGAAGTAGAGGATGTCGGCGTCCCCTCCCAGGTGCTCGACGATTGCCTGCAGCGCCGCCGCGCTCGCGATCGAGTCGGGGTCGGGGTTGTCGTGGGTGACGATCGCCACGCCGTCGCTGGCCGCCTCGATGACCTCAGCGAGCTGTCGCGATTTGTACTCGAGTTCCCCCGATTCGAGTGCCCGGAGAGCCGCGTCCGCGATGACCGAAGACGGGTTGATGACGACGTCGGCACCGAGTTCGGTCAACTCGTCGCTGGTGACCGGATCGCTTGCCCGCGCCACCACGAACTGATCGCCGTTCGCGGACCGAATGTGCTCGACTGCGGCCTCGTTCGCCTCCACGTCGGAAGCGAGGATGAGGACCACGTCACGGTCTGCGACGATGTCGGCCACGTCGCTCTCGCGGATGTCCTTCGTCTGTGCGTTGAGATCCTGGTCCCGGAGCGCCTCGACCCGCGACTCGTCGCTGTCGAGGATGAGGACGTCCTTCCCCCGCTCGACGAGTTCGTCGGCCACAGCGTGTCCCACGCTACCACAGCCCAGAATGGCATACGAGGACATCGAGGAGATAGTGGCCCGGCTGCTCATGGTACGCGGGATTTTTCCGGGCACGTACTTATTCCTGCCGCACCCACGCCGCTCTCGCGAGTTCAACAACGCGGCCGCGGTTTCCCCGCCGCCGGATCGCGAAAACAGAACGTTCTTTATTCCCCCGAGACCTATCCTCACGTGCACGGGCCGGTAGCTCAGTCCGGCAGAGCGTCTGACTCTTAATCAGACGGTCG
>JBDGUD010000022.1:0-17419 GCA_042216165.1 Halanaeroarchaeum sp. | reverse complement strand
GTCCGTGCGCTTCGAGGCGACCGCGTCGATCTCGTCGATGAAGATGATCGCCGGTTCCCGCTGTTCGGCCAGATCGAAGAGGTCGCGAACCAGCCGCGACCCCTCGCCGATGAACTTCCGGACCAGCTCGGAGCCGGCCATCTTGATGAACGTCGCGTCGGTGTGGTTGGCCACGGCCTTCGCGAGCATCGTCTTGCCGGTCCCGGGCGGCCCGTGGAGGAGGACCCCGCTCGGGGGTTCGACGCCGACGGCCTCGAACTTCTCGGGCTGTTCGAGGGGGTCCTCGACGGCCTCCTGGACCTCGAGCATCTGGTCTTCCAGCCCGCCGATGTCGTCGTAGGTGACGTCGGGGGAGGTGTCGACCTCCATCGCCTGCGCGCGGGCGTCCGTCTCGTCGTCGAGACGCTCCTGGATCGCGAAGGAGTCGTTGATCGCGACGCGGTCGCCCATCTCGAGGGCCTCGTACATGTCCTGGCCGACCTCGGTGAGTACCTCCTGGTTGTTGCCGTGCTGCTTGATGACGACCTCGCCCGTGTCGAGGCGGTCCTCCACCGTGGCCAGGTACAGCGACGCCGTCTTGAGCGTCTCGTTCTCGCGCTGGAGCCGGTCGACCTGCTCGCGCAACTTCTTCCGGCGGTCCTCGATTCGGTCGAGCTGGTCCTGGAGTTGCCGGTGGACGTCCACTATGTCCCGATAGTGAGACTTCAGCGCGGCCAGGCGCTCCTCCGGCGTGAGCTCGGGATCGAGTTCGAGCGTCGGCCGGTCCGGCAACGAGGGGCTGCGGGACATCCGTCTCCGACTATGTGCGGCACAAAGAAGTTCCTTTGGGTGTCCGAATACCCGGTACCGGCGCCCGGGCCGCCGTCTGACGGCGGTCTGACGCGACACCCGACCCGTTCCCGGGGGCTGACCATCGGCTATACACGTTTATACCCGCGAGCGGACTAGCTCTCGGTAGCATGCCCGACGGCGAACATCCCGGCGGCCACCCGGGTGGCCGCGACTACGACGAGACGCCGCTCATCGTGACCTGGGAGGTCACACAGGCCTGCGACCTGGAGTGCGACCACTGCCGGGCGTCGGCCCAGCCGGACCGCGATCCGGCGGAGCTCTCGACGTCGGAGGGAAAGTCGCTGATCGACTCGGTGGCCCGCTTCGGCCACCCCTCGCCGGTGTTCGTCCTGTCGGGTGGCGACCCGCTCAAGCGGCCGGACCTCCTCGACCTCGTGGACTACGCGACCGACCGGGGCCTCCCGACGGCGGTGACGCCGGCGCCGACCGCGAATCTGACCAGGGTGACGATCGAGCGCTTCGCCGACCGCGGCGTGAAGCGGATGGCCCTCTCACTCGACGGGGCGACGCCGGCAGCCCACGACGGGTTTCGCGGCGAGGAGGGGTCGTTCGCCACCATCCGCCGCGCCGCCCGTCAGGCCCGCGAGGCCGGGATCGGCGTCCAGATCAACACCACCGTGACCGCGGAGACGGTCGACGACCTCCCGGGCATCGCCGACCTCGTCGAGGACGTCGGCGCGGCCATGTGGGAGGTCTTCTTCCTCGTGCCGATCGGTCGCGGCGAGGACCTCGCGCAACTCGAGCCGGATCGCACCGTCGAGGTCATGGAGTGGCTCTACCGGCGCCAGCGCGAAGAGCCCTACCGCGTCATCACGGTCGAGGCGCCCCACTACCGGCGGGTCGCCGACCGGGTGGAGCGCGAGGAGTCCGGACGGGGCGTCCGGGTCGGCTCCACGCGGGCGGGCAACGGGTTCGTCTTCGTCAGTTACGACGGCGAGGTCTACCCGTCCGGCTTCCTCCCCCAATCCGGCGGCAACGTCACCGACCGGGATCTCGTCGACGTCTACCGCGACGGCGACCTCTTCCAGGCGCTGCGCGACGACGACGCCCTGAGTGGCAGTTGCGGGGACTGCGAGTTCCGCGACCGCTGTGGGGGGTCTCGCTCGCGGGCCCACGCCGTAACCGGGGACCCGCTGGCCAGCGACCCGCTCTGTCCCTGGGTCGACCGGCTCGGCGCCGACGTGTGATCGGGCGTCGGCGGGGGCGGTCGAGCGACGCGACCGGGGCTGGTCAGTGCTCGTAGGTGGTGACCCGGCCCCAGGAGGTGGCCTTGCCCCAGAGGCCCGACCGCATCGCCTCGAGCTCGACGATCTGGGAGTTGTCGACGAACAGGTTGACGTTCGGGCCGAAGTTCTTCACGTACCACTCGAACATCTCGGGTCCGGGCGCCTCGAAGACCAGGTTCTCCATCCCGAGTTCGTTCGCGATCTCGTAGGCGACGTCGGTGCGCCAGTCCTCGACCTCCTCGGTGATGCCCTCGGCCTCGACCATCAGGAGGTCGGCACCCGCATCGAGGTGGCGCTGGCCCTCGCGGATGGCCATCGAGGGGTCCTGCTGGCCCTGGCGCTCCAGCTCCCCGGGATCGGACGCACCGCCGGCACCGAACTGGACGTTGATCTCCGGCTTCGGCTCGACGTCGAAGTCGCTGGCGCGCTCGGTCATCGCGACCACGTCGTCGGTGTCGATGGCGAGGAAGCCACTGGATATCTCGACGATGTCGAAGCCGAGCCTGGCCGCCTCCTCGAAGTAGCGGTCCACCTCGTCGTTGTCCCGCACGAGGACGTTCTCGACGAACCCGCCCGTGGAGACCTTCACGTCGTGCTCGTGGCAGAGGTCGATGATCTCCCGGACCCGCTCCTCGGGCATCAGGGCGAACGACCCGCCCGAGAACTTGTAGATGTCGACGTACCAGCCCATCGTCTCCAGGATGTCGCGCAACTCCCGGGTGCCCATCGGGTCGTAGTAGGGCCCGCGGATCTCCGTGATGCCCTTCTCTCGTGGCTTGTCGGGGCGTTCGTTGACGTGGAGGAACTCGAACGCGCGGTCGAAGGGTCGGTCCGTCATGGCACGTGAAACGTGGGTCGCCAGGCTGAAAACATCGACCCCGCATCACGTCCTCGCCGGTACACGGGACCTCTTTACGGGGCACGCCGGTGCCGGGCGACGTCGATCCGGCAGGGGACCGGCGCCGCACGCCCTACAGCAGCGCCACCAGGTCCCGGACGTCGTACCCCTCGAGGTCGCGCACGACGTTCTCGACGCGGTCGCGGCGGTCCTCGGAGAGGCGGTCGCTCGTCATCGCGTCGAACTTCTCTCGGAGCTGGTCCCAGTCCATCGGATTCCGGGGGTGTCCGGCGAAGTCCGCCTTCTCGACGTGGTGGGTCGTGCCGTCCTCGAGTTCGACGTCGACGACCGCCGGCATCTCGCCGTCCTCGAAGCGCTCCGTCAGATCGTCCGCCGCTTCGACCTCGACGGTGCGGAGCAGCGACTGCACGTCGTCGGACCGGATGCGGCCGGGATCGTACTGTGCGTTCGTCATCTCGCGGTCGATGAGCGCGGCGGCGAGCATGTACGGCAGCGAGTGGTCGGCCTGTGCCTTCGTCTCGACCGTGTGACGGTCGCCCTCCCCGCCACCGATGATGAGCTTGGCGCCCTCGAACGTCGAGAGGTGGATGGACTCCACCGCGTCGGGATCGACGTCGTGGGTCTCGGCGATCTCGATGATCCCCTCGACTGCGGACTGGGCGTAGGTCTCCGCGACGTACCGCTTCGCCATCGTGTCGGTGACGCGTCGACAGGCGGGGTCGAGATCCACCGAGAACTCCCCCGAGACGACCTGCTTCCAGCCCTTGCCGCCCTCGAAGAGGTTCACCGGGCCGACGATGCCCTGTTCGGCGAGCAGGGCGGCGTAGGTGGCGTTCCGGGCGGCGTTCGCGCTGGCGATGCCCTTCCACTCGGAGATGCCCTCCGTGCGAGTCACCCGCAGCGCGTTGTGGGCGGTCCCCGCGATGCCGATGGCGCTGCGCGTCGCCTCGCGGTCCAGACCCAGGAGCGTCGCAGCCCCGGCCGCCTGAGTGAGGACGGTGTGGGTGACGTGGTCCCACCCGCGGTCGCGCACGGGGGCGTTCCACGCCAGTTCGCCCTGAATCTCGTAGGTCGCGGCGATCGCCGCCAGGAGTTCTGCGCCCGTCGCGTCCTCGCGCTCGGCGGCCGCGACGAGCGTCCCGACGTTGTCGCTCGGGTGGGGGGTCTCGTCGGGCGCGAGAAAGGAGTCCATGTAATCGAGGTACCTGGTGAGCGTGGTGTTCAGCATGGCCGCCTGGGGGAGCGAGGCGGTTTCGTCGTAGCCCCAGAGCGACGCCGGACCTCCGGCCCCAACGGTCGAGACGACGTCGTGGACCCGTTCGACCGGTTCCTCGCCCAGCGCCCCGATGGCGATGCCGACGGAGTCGAAGAGGCGCTTTTTCGTCTCCTCGCGCACGTCGGCCGGGAGGCGGTCGTAGGACACCTCCTCGAGGAACGTGGCCAGTTCGTCCGTCGTGGTCATGGCGACCGGCACTAGTATCGCCGAACCGAAGGGTTCTGGGATGTTCGCGGCGTCGTCCGCCTCCCGGTCGGCACCGGCGCGGTCGATCAGTCGACGAGGTCCGCCATCTCGTCGAGCCGCCGCTCGTAAACGTCGAGGGCCGTCTGTACCGGTTCGGGCGAGGCCATGTCGACGCCGGCCGTCTCGAGGACGTCGAGCGGGTACTCGCTTCCGCCCAGGCGGAGGGCGTCGAGGTAGTCGCGGGCGGCCGTCTCGCCCGCCGATCGGATCCGGTCGGCGATGGCCACCGCGGCGGACATCCCCGTGCTGTACTGGAAGACGTAGTAGTCGTAGAAGAAGTGCGGAATCCGCATCCACTCCTGCCGGATCGCGTCGTCGAGGACCGCTGGCTCGTAGTAGGCCGCCTTTCGCTCCCCGTAGACCTCGTCCAGGCGGTCGGGGGTGAGGGGTTCGCCCTCCTCCACGAGCGTGTGGATCCGGTGTTCGAAGTCCGCGAACATGGTCTGGCGGAACAGGGTCGAGCGGAACCGCTCGAGGTACTCGTTGAGCACGTGCGCCCTGAACGTGGGATCCTCGACCGTCTCGAGGAGGTGGGCGGTCAAGAGCGCCTCGTTGACGGTGGAGGCGACCTCGGCGACGAAGATCTCGTAGTCGGCGTAGACGTAGGGCTGTGCCTCGCTCGCGAGTTCGGAGTGCAGCGAGTGACCCAGTTCGTGGGCCAGGGTGTACATCGAGGAGATGTCGTCCTGGTAGTTGAGCAGGATGTAGGGGTGGGTGTCGTAGGTCCCGCCCGAGTACGCGCCCGACCGCTTGCCCCGGTTCTCGAAGACGTCGACCCAGCCGGCGTCGAGGCCGTCCTCGACGCGCTCCCGGTACTCCTCGCCCAGGGGCGCCAGCGCCTCGACCACGTGCTCGGCGGCCTCCGCGTACTCGATCGAGGGGGACTCGCCGGCGGCAACCGGCATGTAGAGGTCCCACGGCCGGAGGTCCTCGACGCCGAGCGCACGGCGCTTGAGGTCGGCGTGGCGGTGGAGCCGGTCCAGGTTGTCGTCGACCGTCTCGACGAGGGCGTCGTAGACCGCCACCGGGACGTTGGGATCGTCCAGGGCCGCCTCCCGGGCGGTGTCGTAGTCCCGCGTCCACGCGAGTTTGACGTCGGTCTTGACCTGGTGTTTCAGGGCGGATCCGATCGTGTTGCGGATCCCGTCGAGCTCCTCGAAGAAGGTCTCGTGGACGGTCCGGCGGAAGTCGCGGTCGGGTTCCTTCAACAGGAGCGTGAAATTCGACTGCGTGAGTTCCACCTCGGTTCCGTCGGGTCGTTCGACGGTCGGGAAGGTGAGGTCGGCGTTCGTCAACATGCCGTAGATGTCACCCGGCGCGCCCAGCACCTCGCCGAGGTCGGAGAGGACCGCCTCGACCTCGGCCGAACGGACGTGGGCCTTCTTCCGCAGGACGTCGTCGAGGTAGTGATCGTAGGTCTCGAGGCCCGGCGTCTCCTCGATCATCGTCTCGATCTCCTCGCGGCTACGGGACTGGATCTCGGGGGCGAAAAAGGAGACCGCACTCGAGGCCTCGGAGGCGAGCGTGCTGGCTCGAGCGGAGAGGGCCTGGTAGTGCTGGTCGCGCGTGTCCTCGTCCGACCGCATGCGGGCGTACGCGCTCACCATCTCGACGGTTCGCATCACCTCGTCGCGGCGTTCGAGCGCCGACAGCAGCGTCTCGCCGTCCTCGGTCAGCCGTCCCTCGTAGTCGGCCAGGTCCTCCAGACTGTCGCGGACGCGCTCCACGTCGGCCTCCCAGGCCTCGTCGGAGGCGTAGATGGCGTCGAGGTCCCACTTGTATCGGTCGTCGATCTCCTCGCGGTCGGGGACTCCTGACATACTGACGCGAAGGGGCCGGGACCGGTAAGAAGCTGGCTATCAACGCCGCTTCCGGATCTCCACGAAGGCGTCGTACTGGGCGTTGCTCCCACCCACCACGTCGCTCGGGGCGACGTCGCCCAGCACCACGTCCAGGGGCTGGATGTGGTTGACGGGGAAGCCGGCGTCGCGGGGACCGGCCAGTCCGGCCTCGTCCTGCATCGGGGTGTCGAAGCGGTACGGCGTGTGCCCGTCCGCCTCGGCGGGCGCGGAGCGTTCGCCGTCGATCGTGGTGGCCGTCGCGCCGTCGCCCGTTCGTCCCCAGCCCCACATCGCGCCGACGACCCCCGGCCTGATGCCGTCGGTCACCATCGCGATGCCCCCGACCGTCCGCCGACCGGCGTCGATCTCGATCGGGTCGCCGTTCTCGACCTCGCGGGCCGCGGCGTCGTCGGGGTGGATCCACACGGGGTTCTCCTGGCGGGTCTCCCGGAGCCACGGGCTGTTCTGGGTCCGGTGCATTCCCTGCGTGCGCGGTTTCCAGTTCACGAAGCGGAGCGGTCGTTCGGGCTCCACGTCGGAGACGACCGGGGCCTGGACGGTGCCGTCGTAGTGGCGAACGTCCTCGACGCGGGGCAGCGGATCGTGTCGCTCACCCGTGTACGAGTGTTTGCCCGTGGCGATGGCCTCCGCGTAGAAGTAGACCGCCGACGCGAGTTTGTAGCGCATGTGCTCGCCGACGTAGGCGTTCGAGGGGTTGAACCGACCGGCGTAGTCGTAGTCGTACCCGTACTCCTCGAATGCCGCCTCGTAGTTCTGGATCGGCTCCTCGAAGCGGCCGCCCCGGTTGAGCACGGTGACGACCTTCGCCCACTCCGCTGGCCTGACGGCCCCCTTCCACCGGTCCACGTCGAACGCCTCGCCCAGTCCCTTCGCGTGGGCGCGTTCGAAGAGTGCCAGTTCGGCGTCGCTCGCGTCCGGGACCGGCCCGACCTCGTCGTCCGGGAAGTCGCCCGGTTCCGTCCCCGGCGGGAGTTCGAACCCGTTGTCGTCCGCGTCGGCGTCGTAGTTGGGGTAAGCTTTCGTCGCGTGGGCCAGGTTCGCGACGAGCTTGAGGTAGAAGTCCTCGGCCCGGTCGAGCGGCCAGGTCTCGCCCTCGCTGTCGAGGATGGCGTCCTCGCCGACGCCGGGGAGGTCCATCTCCTTCCACACGTCGATGAGGACGTCCTCTGCCGGTCGTGCGTCCGGTATCACCGAGACGACCGGGTGGCTGATCTTCTCGTCGGCCAGGCGCTTGTTCGGGTAGGTCCCGAAGTTCTCCCAGCGCTCGAGATAGGTCGGCTCCGGCAGCAGGTAGTCGGCGTACTGGCTCGTCTCGCCGATGACGGTGTCGAAGGCGACCACGAGCGGGATCGTCTCCGGGTCCGCGAGCGCCGTGCTCGCAATGCGGCGGAGGCGGACCGACGCAGGCACCGACCTGAGGTCCTGCACCAGGCCCGTCAGCGTCGAGCGGTCGCCGACGTAGGTCCGGACGAGCAGGCCCTCGTCGGTCACGCCGACGATCTGGGGCACGACGTCGAAGTCGGCGAACGCCGGACAGACGCACCCCCGACCGACCGGCGAGCGGGTGCTCTGGACCGTCGTCTCGTCGTCTGCGCCGACCACGACGTCGCTCCGGCAGACGCCGTCGACGATCCGGGTCGCGATCTCCGCGGCCCCCGGGCCGGCCCCGACGACCGGGCAGTCCCCCGGCAGATCGATCGCTAACTCGACGGTGAGCGTCTCCTCCCGCTGGTCGGGTGCGTCGGTCATTCTCCCTCTCTCCCCTACCGTACGTTGGGTGTCCTAGATGGTAACCGTTGCACTCGTTTCCCGCTCGCGAGAACGGCTACGAGACGCCCTCCGCGACGTACCTGGCGACCCGCGCCCCGGTTCGGCGCTCGGCCGCCAGTTCGGCGAAGGACTCCCGCGCCGCGGCGGCTGCCGCCTCCTCGACCCGGAACGCCGCGTCGTAGTCCACCCGGGACAGAACCAGCGGGAGCGGTGGCGCCGGGGCCACCCCCTCGGGACCGTCGAGCGGTTCGTCGGCGAGCACTCTGTCGATCTTCGCCGGCGGGGCCGCCCCCGAGGCGACCGAGCGCACGAGCGAGACCACGCGCCGCACCAGTTGTCGCGAGAACCCCCCGGCCCGGAGGGTGACGACCAGGTGGGGTCCGTCCCGCGAGACGGCTCCCCCGATGGTCCTGACCGTCCGCTCGTCGTCCGGCGTGAGGTTGTGGTAGTCGTGTTCTCCGCACAGGGCCTCGAGGGCCTCGCGGGCGCGTTCGGCCTCGAGGTCGGGCGCGTAGAGGAAGTAGACGTACTCGCGCCAGTTCGCGTCGGCGGTCGCGTGGAAGTCGTCCCCGACGTCGGCGCTGGCCCAGGCGTGCACCGTGGACGGGAGTTCCGCGTCGAGGGCTCGGGGCGTCAGCCAGTCGGGCGCGTCCAGCGCGACCGTCTGGGAGAGCGCCGACACGCCGGCGTCGGTCCGCCCCGCCGCGCTGTACCCCTCGGGGGCGTCCCCGAGAAAGACGTCGAGCGCCCGGAGCGCGTCGAAGATGGCGTCCTCGACGGTGGGGACGTCGGGCTGGCGCTGGAAGCCGTGGAACGGGCGGCCGTCGTAGGCGACCCGGAAGGCGCGCATCGGTGCCCCCGAGGTGCGCCGGTCACTTAATCGTGCGCCGGTACCAGACCCGGAATCCGAACCAGAGCGCCCCCATCGCGGCGAAGAAGGGGCCGAACACCGAGAACGCCGGCGGGTCGTACGTGGTCAGGCCGAGAAGTGCGACCAGCAGGCCGGCGAGGACGAAACTCGCCGTGAGCGCGCTCAGCGCCGCCCGTCCCTCGATCCGCCGGACCCCGTCCGGCGGGTCCGGCCCCTCCTCGGACCGGTGACGCCGGTACCCCGCGAACACGAGCAGGACGCCGACAGACATGAGCGCGACGCTGGCCGCCGTCGGCGCGACCAGCCAGGGGACGGCGAGGAACGGGACCGCCGTGCCGAGCGCGATCACGAACAGGCCGACGGAGACGGCGGTGACGGGGCGCGAGGACATCTATTCCGCGAAGTCCGCGTACCGGGGCTCGTCGTGGTCGCCGGGGAAGGCGTCGAGGGGCACCGCGACCTGGTCGCCCGTCGCCATGTCCTTGACCGTCACCTCGTCGTTCGCCAGGTCGCGCTCGCCGACGATGACCGTGGTCCGGGCGTCGATCCGATCGGCGTATTCCAGCTGCGAGCCGAACGAGCGGCCCGAGACGTCCGTCTCGACCACGTGCCCGCGCTCGCGCAGCGCCCGGACGAGGTCGGCCGCCACCGGCCGCACGTCGCCCACCTGGAGGACGTAGTAGTCCGTCGAGAGGGCCTCCTCGGGCCAGCGGTCGGCGCGCTGGAGCAACAGGGAGAGCGGTGCGATCCCCGGCGCGACGCCGACGGCGGGGGTGGGCTGGCCGCCGAAGTCCTCGATGAGGTCGTCGTAGCGGCCCCCGCCGAAGACGGCCCGCGAGACCTCGCCGGTCGCGTCGAAGCACTCGAAGACGACGCCCGTGTAGTAGTCCAGCCCGCGGGCCGTCTCGAGGGAGAGGGTGGTGTACTGGCGGACGCCGAAGTCCTCGGCCGCCTCGAGGACGGCCCGGAGGTTGTCCACCGCCGCGCGTACCCGCTCCGTGCCGGCGTAGTCGGCGACCGCCTCGAGGTCGTCCGTGTGCAGGAGGTCGTCGACGGTCTCCGCCTCGTCGATGGAGAGACCCGCTGCCTGCAGGAGGTCGTAGTACTCCCCGGTCTCGATCTTCTGGCTCTTGTCGATCGCCCGGATCGCCGCCCGGACGTCGACGTCGCCCTCGATCGACTCGAGGAGACCGCCGAGGATGTCGCGGTGGGAGACGCGGAACTCGAACTCCTCGGTGGTCAACCCGAGGTCCGCGAGCGCGTCGGCCGCGTAGGCCAGGACCTCGGCGTCGGCCGCGGGCTCACTCGACCCGAAGATGTCGACGTTGGTCTGGTAGAACTCGCGGAAGCGACCCTGCTGTGGCTCCTCGTAGCGCCAGAACGGCCGCGTCGAGAACCACTTGATCGGCTTGGCGAGCTCCTGCTGTTTCGCGACGACCATCCGGGCCACCGTCGGCGTGAGTTCGGGGGTCAGCGCCACCTCCCGGCCGCCCCGGTCGGTGAACGAGTACAGCTCCTCGACGATCTCCTCGCCGCTCTTGTCGACGTACATGGCCGTTCGCTCGAGCGCCGGCGTCCCGGTCTCCCTGAAGCCGTAGCGTCTGGCGGTGGCCTCGAGGGAGTCGATGACCGCGCGGCGGGCGGCCATCTCCTCGGGGTAGAAGTCGCGAAAGCCCTTGAGGCGGTCGTACATGTCACCGCGTTCGGTCAGCCCGCGCTTGAATCTGTCCGTTCCGGGCGCTCGCGCAGGCCGGTGACGACCGTCTGCGTGTGTCCGGGGAAGACCTCCTGGACCGCGGCCTCCCCGTGGCGCTCCTCGACGAGCGCGCGCAACTCGCTCTCGTAGTCGCCCTTCGCGAGGTCCTCGCTCGGGCCCACGGTCACGTCGAGTTCGGCCTCGACGAGGCGGTCCACTGCCCGGCGGCCGAACCCGGACAGGGGCGCGATGTAGTCGACGTCGTTCCGGTCCTCGAGGCTCTGGGCCTGGGCCCGCGAGACCGTCGGGACGCGATCGTCGCGGCGGGTGCCGTCGGCGATGGCGTCGAAGGCGGGCTCCTCCGCGATCGCGTCCAGGGCGTGCTCGTGTACCTGCTGGATCCCGTTGCGGGGGTAGCCGTCGTCGACCATCCGCTCGACCGCCGCCACCGCGACCTCGCGGTCCAGCGTGAGCGTCTCGAAGTCGAACCCGATCGCCTCCGCGGCCTGCCTGGCGTGTCGCCAGTCGCCGGTGACGTCGAAGTGGGCGGTCACCAGCGTGACGTCGTAGAAGCGGTCGAGGAACAGCGCGGCTATCGTCGAGTCCTTGCCACCGGAGTAGAGCAGGCCCAGTCGCATCCGCTATCGTCGCTCGATGTTGAAGCTCTTCGAGTCGGGTTTGAGCTCTCGCAGGAGGTCTTTCATCTTCTCCTCGTCGATCGTATCGCGGATCCGGCCGGACTGGGCGAGGGCCACGACCTGCTGTTCGACCTTCTCCCCGAAGTCGGGGCGGCTCATCTTCACGGTGTTGAGCCGCTTGCGGGCGCCGTCGGTGAGGTGCTGTTTGAGCAGGGCGTTCTTCTGGGCCTCGGCCTGCTCGCGCTGGGCCTCCATCGCCTCCTGCTGGGCCTCGGCGTCACCGCCCTGTTGCTGTTTGAGTTGCTCCATCTTCTCCTGGCGCAGTTCCTCCAGGCGGTCGTCGTCAGGGCCTTGACTCATGGTGAGACATACTTCCCGGCGGCGAGCAAAAACGCTTACGCAGCGACCACCGGCTGCGAGGCCCGTCGAGTCGACCGGCGCTGCCCTCGTGCCCGCACCGACCCGGCGAACCGGCGCGGAGCCCTTCTCGTAAGGGATTTGAATCGTGGCCCGCTATCCACCCCTATGGCCGACTGTCCGCTCGCCGACGAATGCCCGAATTTCTCCGAGCGCATCTCGGGGATGGGCTGCCAGCACTTCGGGGACCGCGGGGGCATGGACTGGTGTAACCACTACAGCCAACCGATCGAGGACCTGAAGACCGCCCCCGTCGTCCCCGGCCAGGAGGTCGAGGTGACGGTCACGGACATGCACGAGAGCGGCGCTGGCGTCGGCCACCACGCGGACAGCGGCTTCGTCATCATGGTCGACGGCGTGCTCCCGGAGACGCGGGCGCTGGTCGAGGTGACCAACGTCAAGCCGAACTACGCCCGCGCGGACCTCGTCGAGAAACTCCCCGACGAACCGGAGGAAGCCGATGAGGAGGCCGACGCCGAGGTGGCGGCGGGCGACGACGCGGACGAGGCCGACGAGGAGAGCGACACCCCCTCGCGCGACGACAACCCCCGGCTGGGCAGTCGGGAGAACTTCTGGGGCAGTTAGGGCCCGACGCGGCCGAGCGGACCGCCCGGACTTTTGGCGAGCGGCCTCCAACGGACAGCCATGACTGCGGACGTACCCGACGTGGACGACGTCCTGGCGATGGCCGGGTTCGACCCGGAGACGAACGTGTTGACCAGACGCCAGGCCGAGGTGCTCGCGCTCCGGGAGCGGGGGCTCTCGCAGGCCGTCATCGCCGACGAACTCGGAACCTCCCGCGCGAACGTCTCGAAGGTGGAGTCGAGCGCCCGCGACAACGTCTCGCGGGCCCGCGAGACGGTCGCGTTCGCCGAGACGCTCCAGGCGCCCGTCCAGATCGAGGTCGAGCCCGGGACCGACCTCTACGAGGTTCCCGACCGGGTCTACGACGCCTGCGACGCGAACGGGGTGAAGGTGCCCTACTCGGCCCCGGAGGTGATGAAACTCGTGAGCGACAACGCGGGCGACGCCATCGCGGGCCGCGAGATCAGGACCGCACTCATGGTCGGCGTGACCAGCGACGGCACGATGCGCGTCCGGGTGCGCCCCGACGACTGACGCCCGCGACGGCCGACCCGGGCCAGTGCCCCCGGTGGCGGGTGCGAGGGCGGGCCCCCTCGCCGGCGGGTCCGAGGCCCGTCCGATCAGAAGTCGTCCACCTGGCGGAGCCGTTCGACCACCTCGCGCACGCGCTGGGCGTCGTCCTTCGGGACCACCAGCACGCGGTCGTCGAAGGCGGCCACGACGACGTCGTCGACGCCGACGACGCTGACGTGCGTGTCGTCGCTGGCGATCACGTTGTCGGCGGCGTCGATGGCCAGCGCGTCGCCGAGGACCGCGTTGTCGCCCTCGAGGAGGCGGGCGAGCGCGTCCCAGGACCCGAGGTCGTCCCACGCGAAGTCCGCGGGCACGACGAAGACGTCGCCGGCGCCCTCGAGGACGGCGTGGTCGACGCTCAGGTCGTCGACGGCGGCGAACCCGGCGGCCGGATCGCCGGCCCGGAGGGCGTCGACGAGCGGGGCGAGCGGGGAGTCCGCGGCCGCCTCGAGAAACGCCGACGGCCGCCAGGCGAAGATGCCGGCGTTCCAGCGGTATCCCGCCGCGACGAACTCCCTGGCTGTCGCCTCGTCGGGCTTCTCGCGAAACTGGACGACCGGCGCGTAGCCGTCCGCCGCGAAGTCGGCCTGGACGTAGCCGTACTCCGTCGCGGGGCGGGTCGGTTCGACGCCGATCGTCACCAGCCCGTCGGTCTCGGCGGCCGCGTCGACGGCTCGCCGGGCCGTCGCCGCGAAGCCGTCCCCGATCACGTGGTCGCTCGGGAGCGCGACCATCACCGGGTCCGCGACCGTCTCGGCGACCCGATGGGCGGCGTAGGCGAGCGCCGGACCCGTGTTCTTCGGTTCGGGTTCGACGAGGACCGCGGCGTCGGGGACGTGTGCGGCGACGCGGTCCGCGTAGGCCTCGCGCGTGACGACGACCGTCTCGTCCGCGACGGACGCCCGGTCGGCCGCCCGCTCGAGGAGTGGTCGGTCGCCGCCGAAGGCGAGGAACTGCTTGGGGCGGTCGGCCCTGCTGGCCGGGTAGAGCCGGGTGCCGGTGCCGCCCGCCAGGATCACCGCGACCGTCGTCACCACGTCTCGATCACCCCCTCGAGGACGTCCGCGGCGCAGCTCTCGCAGGCGGGGTGGTCCGACTCGTGGCACTCGGGAGTGCCGTCCTCGAGGTGGACCGCGCGCTCCTCGGCGTGGCGCCGGCAGACGATGCGGACCCGGCCGGCGTCGTCGGTCGGGAGCGATCCCTCGGCCCGACCACGGACGTAGGCGGCGCGTGCGGCCTCGACCTGCCTCCCGGCGCTCCGGGCGGCCCGTGCGAGCGCCCCGAGGACGCCCTCGTCGTGCATGGCGGGGCAATCGGGCGCGAGGGTTATCAACCTACTTCAGTTTCACTTTCGCCGCGGGCCGGCCGATCGTTTAAGTACGAAGCCGGACAACCTCTGCCCGTCTCCCACAGAAAACCACGCGGAGACGCACACCATGAGCGACGTACACGACACCGCCACCGACGTCTACGAACAATTCTCCGACCACCTGGACCTGACCGTCGAGGACGTCGAGGACCGCCTCGAGCGCCTCGTGACCGACTACAAGGTTCCCCTCTCCGAGGCCCGCCGGAGCGTGGAGAACCACTACCTCGAGGAGGCCGGCCTCGAGCGCGACGACCTCGGCCAGGGCAGCAACACCGACGCCGTCGTCGAGGACATCGACCGGCCCGAGCAGTGGGTCAACGTGACCGTGAAGGTCGTCGACCTCTGGGAACCGCGCAGCGACGCGGTCGCCCAGGTCGGTCTCGTCGGCGACGAGACCGGGACGATCAAGTTCACGAAGTGGGCCACGTCCGACCTCCCCGAACTCGAGGACGGGGCCGTCTA
This sequence comes from Halanaeroarchaeum sp., assembly GCA_042216165.1. Classification (GTDB taxonomy): domain Archaea; phylum Halobacteriota; class Halobacteria; order Halobacteriales; family Halobacteriaceae; genus Halanaeroarchaeum. The sequence goes on along the minus strand of JBDGUD010000022.1, from coordinate 2,717 downwards.
CCGCCTCGAGAACGTGGTCACCGACGAGTACCAGGGCCGGTACTCGATCAAACTCAACCGCACGACCCGGATCACCGAGCTCGAGGACGAGGACCTCGAGGTCGGCGACAACGAGACGGAAATCGAGGGCGCCCTCGTGGACATCCAGTCCGGGAGCGGCCTGATCAAGCGCTGTCCCGAGGAGGGCTGTACGCGCGTCCTCCAGAACGGCCGCTGTTCGGAACACGGCGAGGTCGACGGCGAGTTCGACCTCCGGATCAAGGGCGTGATCGACGACGGCCGCGAGGTCCACGAAGTCATCTTCGATCGCGACGCGACCGAGGCCCTGACCGACATCGACCTCGAGACGGCCAAGGACATGGCCAAGGACGCCCTCGACACCACCGTCGTGGTGGACGAGATGGCCGAGTCCGTCCTGGGCCGGTACTACCGCGTGCGGGGGCCCACCATGGGCCGGTACCTGCTCGCGAACGAGGTCGAACCGATGGGCGCGGACGTGGACGCGGACGCCGTCCTGATCACCGCGAGGTCGATGTGAATGAGCCAGAGCACCACCCCGAGTCGCGAGATCGCCCGCCGGGTCTTCGCCCGCGAGTTCAACGACGCGACGCACACGTTCAAGGAGTCCGACGACGAGCGCGCGCCGCTGTACGCCCTGCTGCCCACCGGCGAGCGGGCCAATCGCGTGTTCCTCGTCGGGACGCTCACCGAGACCGAGGACATCGGCGACGAGAACGAGTACTGGCGGGGCCGGGTCGTCGATCCCACCGGGACGTTCTTCGTCTACGCCGGGCAGTACCAGCCCGAGGCCGCGACGGCCCTGCGCGAACTCGAGACGCCGACGTACGTCGCCGTGGTCGGCAAGCCGCGGACCTACGAGACCGACGATGGGTCCGTGAACGTCTCCGTGCGGCCGGAGTCCATCACCGCGGTCGACGAGCCCACCCGCACGCGGTGGGTGGTCGAGACGGCCTCGTTGACCCTCGAGCGCCTCGAGACCTTCGACGAGGAGGGCAACGAGTACGCCGAGATGGCCCGCCGCGAGTACGAGGGCGACGCGAGCGCCCACCGCGAGACGGTCGTCGAGGCACTGGAGAGCCTGGACGAGGAGCCGTCCGTGGAGGACGCCCCGGAGTCCGTCACCTGAGCGTCTGACGAACCCTTAAGGGTTCACGGCGCCCAGTGGCGGACACAATGGGGAACAAGAACAAGACCATCTCCTTCCGGGTCAACGAGGACGCCTTCGAGACCCTGCGGGACATCGCCGAGGAGCGCGACCTCTCCCTCTCGGCCGTCTTCCGCGACTACGTCGATTCGCTGATCGCCCACGACGGGAAGGTCAGCGTCGTCCCGGAGAACCAAGTCGAGGAGGTCGACTCCGAGTTCCCGCCGAAGGTCCGCGTCCCGAAGAGTTTCGTCCGCGAGCACGAGCGCCTCGAACTCGAGGCGAAGCACCTCCGCCAGCAGCTCGACGAGCACAAGGAGTACATCACCCACCTCCAGGAGCGCCTCGAGGCGGAGGAGGACGTCGAGGAGGTCATCGACCTCGACGACCTCGACGACGAACTGGACACGAGCGACCCCGTCGACGAACACTACCGCATCGGCTGATCCGGTCTCACCGGAGCAGGTCGCGCTTGCGTTCCCCCGCCCGTCTCGCGACGGCCTCCGCTCCCTCCACCTCGGCGAGTTCCTCCGTCGCCTCCAGCGTCCGGACCGCGTCGTCGAGGAACGAGTACACGTCGCCCGGATAGGCGTAGAGCAGGTAGTCCTCGCCCATGACGTCCACCATCGACTCGGGGTCGAGCCCCTGGGCCCGGAGGTCGAGGAGGTAGGCGACGAACTTGCGCTCGGGGTGGCCGCAGTAGGGGTTGGACTCGCAGGTGCAGTCGAGGAAGTCCTCGGCGAAGTCCAGGACGCGCTCGCGGGAGGTCTCGTCGAGTTTCTCCAGGTCGCCCTGGAACAGCAGGTCCAGGGTCGCCCCGTTGAACGCGTTCTTCGGGAAGGAGACCTCCAGCTGGGAGGCCAGCTGGCGGTGGTTCTTCACGTAGATCTTGTCCGTGATGGCCACGCCTGGCGCGACGTAGGCCGCCCGACGGGAAACGGGTTTCGGACCGGGCGGAAGACGGATGCCGGATGCGCTCCCACGGACGGACATGGCCCGTCCCGCCCGCCAGGTCCTCGCGCTCGCGAGCCTCGTCGTCCTCGCCGGCTGCGCCGGCCTCCCCGCGCCGGACGCCACGACCACCGCGCCCGTCGACCCCGCCCTCGTCGGCAGTACGACCGGCGGCGGCCGGTGCGTCGACGACCCGATGCACGGCTTCGTCGTCCGGAGCGAGAGCGCGGCGCACGGCGGTCGGCTGGTCCACGTGGCTGGCAACGTGACCGTCCCCGGTGCCCACTACACCGTCGCCGAGGGGAGTCCCACCCTCACGCGGACCGGCCCGGGCGCCTACCGGCTGGAGGTGAACACCACGGAATCCGCCCGGAAGCCGGCGAGGCCCTGCGAGACCGGCGCCGTCGTCCACTACGAGGCGACCATCCGCGTGCCGGCCACGGACGGCTTCGAGCTCGTGGTCCGCCACGACGGCCGGCCCGTGACCGGCGTCGGGTCAGCGAGCGAAACGTAACGTATTAAAAATGCTGCCGGCTATGAATAGACGCGTGTCCGGGTTAGGGTAGTGGACTATCCTTCAGCCTTGTGGAGGCTGAGACGC
>JBDGUD010000005.1:0-17631 GCA_042216165.1 Halanaeroarchaeum sp. | reverse complement strand
AGATCCCATCTATACGGCGGACCGCAGGGGTGGAATCCTCATGTCCTTCCGGACCCATACATACCCTTCGTCGGGCCTTAAACCCATCGAAGGGCGTGCGTGATCCGGTCGCCCCGGACCGGGCGGCCCGGGGCGCTCACATACGACCCGACGCCCCGTTATTACTTAAGGGCATCGAACCCGACCCGTCGTGGGTCGGGGCCGATTCCCGCAGCGGAACGCGGATCGCATCACGGCGGGCCGATCGTGCCGGCCACCGATCTCCGATCGCATTCCATTCGAAGTTCCGGGTATTACTTAAGGGCATCGAACCCGGCCCGATCGGGTCGGGTCGACGCCAGGGCGTCGGGGCGTACGTCGGTGGCGCCGGGCGACCGGGCCACCCCATCTTTCGCACTCGATCGAAATGGAGGGGCACGGATAAGGGCGTCGAACCGGACGGTCCCTCGTGACTGTGTTGCACGACGGCGTGTCGCGCGGGCGGAGGCCGATCTGTCATGCTCCGCGTCGTGCGGCACGTCGGATCGGGTGGGACCCGCGCACGTAGTCACTACCGCTGGCGACGGATAAGCGCTCCTCGACGACCGCGCCCGCGAGTCGGAACGGTCTAGACCTCTTCGATGTGCTCGATGCCCTTCTTCGAGACGTTCGCCTCGGTGATCTCCTGGGGCATCCAGTCGGGCTTGTCGTCCGGGGCCGTCTCTTCCCAGGCCCAGGCGTCGTAGATGTGGACTTTGTCGGTGCCCTTCTCCCGGAGGCGAATCTCGATGCGTGGGGCCCCTTCCTCGGAATCGCCGACCTCCGCCAGGCGGCGGGCGGCCTTGAGGGCGGCCTGTCGGGGCGTGTTGCCGGAGAAGACACTCGACTCGCTTCCGTTGGCCTCGCGGAGCGCGAAGTTTCGCTTACCGTCTTCACGTACCATGGTTTGAACCCATGCGAAGCCAACACAAGACGGGTGCTTAAATATACCGGCGCCAATACCAAAATACACTTATATGAAGACGGCGTCGGCCCCGCGTACGGCCACAAACCGGCGTCCAGAACGGTCGGATCGGCCCGAGATCGGACACGATCCGGGCCGGACGAAACCGATCGGGCGGGCGAAGCGACCCCTCGGGCGGGACGACTCGGAAGAACTTAAGTATACACTACGGCGAAGCCCCACGTAGGATACCCGCGATGGTTCGCAAAAAGAAGCTCAGCCCCAGTGGCGCGAAGGGCGAAGACGGCGCCTACCACAACGCGCACGTGAATCTCCACGAGGACGAACTCGCCGTGGCCGGTCTCGAGATCGGTGACGAGGTGTTCGTGCGCGTCCGCGAGGACAAGATCATCATACAGAAAGCAGATCCCGACGAAGTCGAGCACGATTTCTAGGCACTTATCACGGCGCCCCGCGGGAATGCAGACGATGTACCGAGCCGTCAAGCCGCTCCTGTTCCGCCTGCCGCCGGAGACCGCCCACGACCTGGTGGTCCGCCTCCTCCAGGCGAGCCAGCGCGATCCCCTCCTCGGACTGCTCCACCGCCGGTTCGCCGTGGCAGACGAGCGGCTGACCACCGAGGCCTTCGGACTGACGTTTCCCAATCCCGTCGGCGTCGCGGCGGGCTTCGACAAGAACGCCCGCGTGCCGCGCGCACTGGCCGCTCTCGGTTTCGGCCACGTCGAGGTCGGCGGCGTCACGGCGAACGCCCAGCCGGGCAACCCGAAGCCGCGACTCTTCCGACTCCCCGAGGACCGGGCGCTCGTCAACCGCATGGGCTTCAACAACGAGGGGGCCGACGCCGTCGGCCGACGGCTCGCCGAGACGCCGCCGCCCGACGTTCCACTGGGCGTCAACATCGGGAAGTCGAAGGACACGCCCCTCGAGGAGGCGCCGTCGGACTACCTGTACACCTACGAGCGCGTGGCGGACTACGCCGACTTCTTCGTCGTGAACGTCTCGAGTCCCAACACCCCGGGGCTCCGCGACCTCCAGGACCGCGGCCCGCTGACCGACATCCTCGAGACGCTCCGGGAGGCCGGTGCGGACCCCCTGCTGGTGAAGGTCTCGCCCGACCTCCACCGGGACGCCGTCGCGGACGTCGTGGACCTGGCGGAGGACCTGGGACTCGCGGGAATCGTCGCGACCAATACGACCGTGGAGCGCGACGACCTCGAGAACCGGAACCGCGTCCAGGAAGGGGGGCTCTCCGGCAAACCGCTCGAATCGCGGGCGACCGAACTCGTCCGCTACGTCGCCGGTCGCACCGACCTCCCGGTGGTCGGGGTCGGCGGCGTCTTCACGGCCGCGGACGCCTACGAGAAGATCCGGGCCGGGGCCTCCGTGGTCCAGCTCTACACGGGACTCATCTACGAGGGGCCCACGATCGCGCGCGACGTCAATCGCGGCCTCATCGACCGCCTCGAGCGCGACGGCTTCGATTCGGTCGAGGACGCCGTCGGCGCCGACCTGTAGTCAGCGCAGACCGTCGAGGCGGAACTCGAAGGCCGCGACCGGCACCTCGAGGTCGTGCTCGACGAGGACCGAGGGCGTGACTTCGCCGACGACGCCGACCGACTCGCCGTCGAGCACGACGTCCGCCACCCGGCCGTCGATGAACGACGGGTGATCGGCGGGCGGCGTCGCGAGGTCCACGCCGAAGTTCCGCGCCACCGCCTGGAGGCGTCCCCTGGCGTCCTCGTAGGAGGCGTCGTGGCGGGCGAGCACACCCGCGACGGTCCGCCACTCGGCCACGTTCGTGTTCTCGGACTCGTCCACGCGGGCGGCCAGTCCGATCTCCGCGAGGTCCTGGGGGTAGGCCCGGTGGGTGTTGTTCTCCAGGACCATCAGCAGCGAGGGGAGCGCCCAGGTCCGGAGGACGGTGTAGTCCTCGCTGTACGGTTCCACGATCGTCGCCGGCCGACCGCCGCCGACCACCTCGTCGTCCGGGTCGAGGGCCATGCGCTCGAAGATCTCCGCCTCGCTCGTGAGGTTGAAATCGAGGAGATCCTCGAAGCCGAGGCCCACGAGGAGGTTCCGGACCGCCTCCTCGTGGCGGGACGCCCGCGTTCGCTGGCCCACCGTGTTCACGTCGGGGTACCGCGGCGTGAGGTTGTTGAAGCCGTAGGCGCGCCCCACGTCGTCGATCAGGTCGACCGGGTGCAACACGTCCACGCGGTAGGGAGGGATCGAGACCTCGTACGCCAGTTCGTCGTCGCCGACGACCGTCGGTTCGGCGTCGAGACCGGAGCGCTCGAAGAGGTCGATCGTCTGGTCCTCGCCCAGGTCCACGCCGAGCGTGCGCTCGATGCGACGGTGGGTGATCGACTTCCGATCGACCGCCAGGTCGGGCCGGACGACCGTCCCGTCCGGGTAGGCGACCTCGACCTCCTCCACGCGGCCGCCGCGGGCGTCGAGCGCGTAGCAGACCACGTTCAGCATCTTGTCGATGGTCCACTGGTCGGTGCCCGTCATCTCCACGAAGAGGTCCCGGGAGTCGGTGGTGACCTCGGTCCGGCGACCGTTGATCACCGGGGGGAAGCTGAACAGGCCGATGTCGTCGTAGATGGCCGGGTACCGGTCGTAGTCGCTCACGAGGTCGGCGTACTGCGTGCCCGTCCGGTGCTCCGTGAGGACCTCCGCGGGCGTGAGTTCGGCGTCGGCGTCGAGCGGGACGAACGTATCGCCCTCGGGATCGACGCCGGTGTACCGGATCGACTTCTCGCCGGGGACAGCGCCGTTCCCGGCCTCGCCGCTCGCCCCTGCGTCGGCGCTCCGGGCGGACCCGCCCTTCAGCATCGTCAGATCGTGGATCCCGATGGCGCCCTTCGCCCGCTTGCGTCCCATCGTGGCGTGCAGTTTCTCCTGGAGCTGGATGATGGCCTGGAGGTCGTCCTCGTCCAGGTCCAGCCCGCGGACCACTGCACCGGTGACGTAGGGTCGCTCGTCGGGGACGCGCTCGTCCACCTCGATCGTCCAGTCGGGGTCGTTGGTCTTCGGGACGTAGACACCGCGGGCGTCACCGTACTGGTAGCGCAGCGAGCGGGCGATGCCGGCGACGCTGAGGCGGTCGAGGCGGTCTGCCTCGAACTCCAGCTGGAACTCGCCGTCCTCGGTCCACCCCTCGAACTCGATCCCGAGACCGAAGAGGTCGTCCTTGAGTTCGTCGTCGGACTTCTCGTCGTGGCCGGTCATCCGGCGGAGGTCGTCGGGGTCCACGTCGACGACGGGCATCAGTACTCCACCTCCACGGTCCGAAGGAACTCGAGGTCCGTCAGCGTGCCGTGCACGTCCCGGATGTCTTCGAAGCCGGTGATCAACATGAGCAGTCGTTCGAGTGCGAGCCCCCAGGCCATCACGTCGGCCTCGACCCCGAGCGGGTCGAGCATCTCGGGCCTGAAGATCCCCGAGTTGCCGATCTCGATCAACTCGTCGGTCTCCGGGTGGCGGCCGAACAGCTCGAAACTCGGCTCCGTGTAGGGGTTGTACGTCGGTTTGAACTGCAGGTCGGTGATGCCGAAGTGGCCGTAGAACTCGGTGAACGTCCCCATGAGGTCCCGGACGGTCAGGTTCTCGGCCATCACCCAGCCCTCGATCTGGAAGAACTCGAGGAGGTGGGTCGCGTCGAGTGTGTCGTTGCGGTAGGCCTTCTCGACGCTGAAGTACCGCTGGGGCGGGTCCAGGTCGCCCACCTGCTCGCCGGAGAGGTAGCGGGCCGAAAGCGAGGTCGTGTGACCCCGGAGGGCGAGTTCCCGCGCGAACTCGACGTCCCAGGGGGAGTGGTAGCCCTCGCCGTCCTCGCCGACGCCCTCCCGGTGGGCGCGTTCGACGCGCTCGACGAGGTCCTCGGGCAACTCGTCGATCTTCGCCGGTGTGGAGAGCGCGAAGCGGTCCCAGTGGGTCCGCGCCGGGTGGTCCTGTGGCATGAACAGGCAGTCGTTGATCCAGAAGTCAGCGTCCACGTGGGGGCCGGCCATCTCCTCGAAGCCCATGCCGACGAGCACCTCCTTGACGCGCTCGGCTGCCTGCCGGAGGACGTGGACCTTGCCGGGCGTCGGTGCGTCCGCGTCGGCCTCGACGTTGTACTCGGCGAACTCGGCGTCGCGCCACTCGCCGCTCGCGAGCATCGACGGGGTCAGCCGGTCGATCTCCTCCGCGGCCTCCACCCCGGCCATGAGTTCCGTCACGCCCGCCTGGGTCAGCTCCACCGAGCGCACGGTCCGCTCCTCGACGGTCGCCAGGTCGCGGCGGACCAGCGCGTCGAGGACGTCCTCGGCGACGTCCCGTTCGCCGGCGGCGAGTCGCGACAGGGCGGCCGCCTCCGGGTCGGCGTCGGGGTCGGCGTCGGGTGCGGCCCTGATGGCGCCGTCGGCGATGTCGCCGTACTCCTTCCGGGCGAAGTTCGAGAGCGCGATATCGACGCGGGAGCCCTCGAGGGCGGAGTGCTCGACCGCGTCGCCGATGGGCACCGGCCCCTCGTCCGCGCCGAGGGCCAGCGCTGCCTCGTAGAGACGGACCTCCGGGAGCCCCTCGTCCAGGTAGGTCGCCCCCTCGTCGGTGAGCGTCGCGTCGCGTTCGGTGCGCTCGTGGACCTCGAGAAGGCCCTCGTCCGCGAGGGCGAAGGCGGCACCGGTGACGGTCGCGGGTTTCTCGTCGAGCTGTGCGGCCAGTTCGTCGATGGCGATGGCCTCGTCGGCGCTCGCGTTCTCGAGCACCGCGAGTTGCTGTCGTGGGAGCTTCATGTCGGGGTCGGTCGTTGTACCGTCGCAGGTCTGCCGGCCAGTTATCGGTTCTGCATCCCGAACGGGCGGTTTCCACCGGGCGAGACGCCCGGTCTCCACCGACCGTCAGGCGAAGAAGAAGCCGAACCCCGCGAAACCCGGCTCTCGGGAGGCGGTTCGGTCGCTGCGTCGGGGTTCGGACGCCATGTGCGAGCGGATGGCACAGATGGACAAAAGCGTTTTCGTCCGCGGGCGGGTCAGGGCCGCTCGAGGTCGAGTTCCAGGTCGAGGTCCGCCAGCACGTCGCCCATCTCCTCCCGTTTGGCCTGGTGGTCCTCGAGGAACGTGGCCATCGCCTCGGCGGCCTCCGTCTTGCACGCGCCACAGAGGCGCTCGCCACCAGCACACTCGTCGTAGACGTCCTGTGCGTACTCGTCGTCGTCGCCCGCGAGGAGGTAGGCGTAGAGTTCGTAGACCGGGCACTGGTCGGGCCGACCGCCCAGTTCGCGCTGTTTCTCGGCCGTCTCGCGCCCGCCGGTCGTGGCCGCCCTGACCTTTTCGTACCCGTCCTCGGGGTCGTCGAGGAGACTGATGTGGCTGGCGGGGACCGAGGAGGACATCTTGCCGCCGGTCAGTCCGGTCATGAACCGGTGGTAGATCGACGACGGGGCGACGAACCCGAAGCCACCGTGCTCGACCTCCACCTGGCGGGCCAGGTCTTCGGCCTCCCCCCGGTCGAGGTCGAAGGCGTCGACGTGCGCGTCGAACACCCGTTTCTCGCCCTCCACCGCCTCGATCAGCGCCTCGTAGGCGTCCGCGGTCGCGTTCCGGTCGAGGAAGCGCACCCGGGGGCGGACCGGTTCCTTCCCGGCGGCCTCGAGCTTCCTGATCGTCGACTCGCGGACCGGGCCCGGTTCGACCTCCCGTTCGAGCCAGTTCGCCGCCTCGGCGCAGCGGACCAGGTCGTCCTCGCCGCCTGCCTCGTCGCTGAGTGCCGCGTGCGCCGCGGCGATGAGTTCGCGTTCGTCGTCCTCGGCCTCGAAGCTGGCGTAGGCCCGCGTGACCCCGAAGTACCGCATCCGCGTCGCCAGGTCCCGCGTGAGCCGGATGTGGGGGTCCTGGTCGGGCCCCACCGGGATGACCGTCGGTTTCGGCTCGTCGAGCTGGGGATAGAGGATGTCGGCTGCCTGGGTGACGACGCTCTGCATGTGCGAGACGTCGGTCTCCCCGGAGAAGCCGTAGATGGCCTCGAACTCGGAGAAGTTGGCCTCGATCCCGAGTTCGAAGGCGAGGTCCTGGAGGCCGCGGTTCGTGGACTGGCGGTAGAGCGTCCCCTCCTCGGGGTCGAAGCCGAAAGCCAAAAGCGAGAGCAGGTAATCCCTGGCGTGCTCGTCGATCTCCGCCCAGGAGAGTCCCCTGGCCGAGTGGGCCTCCAGGTCGGCGATCAGTCCGTAGACGTCCCCGCCCATCTCCTGGTGCCAGATCAGCTCGTTGAAGACGAGCTTGTGACCGATGTGGGGGTCGCCGGTCGGCATGAACCCCGAGAGCGCGGCGAAGGGCTCGTCCGCCAGCATCGCGTCCACGACCCGGCCGTAGTCCCGGTGGCCGAAGATGATGGCGCGCCGCATCAGGTAGTGGGGATTCGCCACCGACGGCAGCACCTCCTCGAACGGCTCGATCCCGAACTGCTCGAACAGCGTGCGATAGTCCTCGACGGTCGCCGAGCCCCACGGGTCGATGGCGACGTCGTCGGCGCCGGCGGCCGCATCGGATGTGTCGGTGTTCTCCGTCATGGTCTCACGGCGTGAGCCGGGTTACGGCACGCCACCGTAGCGTATCGTCTGTGGCCGCGTCGAGCGCAAAAACCATTCGCTTCCGGACACCGTGGGCCAGCCTGACGTCCAGGGCCAGATCCCGGGGCGAGAAGTCGCCGTCGGCGGGCACGACCCGGACCAGCAGCTCGGAGTGGCCGAGGTCGTCGGCGGCGGTCACCTCGCGGTAGACCCGGAAGTCGGCGCCGAACTTGAAGCCGGTCTTCGGGACGGCGCCGCGGTCACGCAGCGCGGTGAAGGCCCGCAACCGGCGGTCGAACCGGTCGCCCTCGACGGCCCGGCCCCGCTCGACGAGCGCCTCGACTCCGCGCCCGTCCGGGAGTTCGAGTCGCCCGCGCGCGGCCAGGTACGCCCCCTCGACGAGCGAGAGGTGCAGGGCCTCGACGGCGGCGGCACGGCCCTCCAGGGGCTTCCCGTAGAACGCCCGTTCGTGCAGCGCCGGGGGCGGGTCCCAGACCACGACGCGGTCGTCGAGCAGGGCGCCGGTTACCGTCTCCTCGACCGTGGCCTCGGTGGCTCCCGCGGGATCGGTCGGCGAGACGTCCAGGTAGGTGAGGTCGCCCTCCTCGTCGACGATTGCGAGCACCTCGTCCTCGAGCGACGACGCCGGCACGTCCTCGCGTTCCCCGAGCACGCGAACGCGGTAGGCGACGTCGCCGTCGTCGGGACCCTTGCCTCGCGGGTAGACCACGAGGTCCGCCCCGGCGGGGTCGGCCACCCATCCCTCCCGTGCGGGAGAGAGGTAGAAACCCCGGTCCCGCAGGTCGAGGTACACGAGGAATCGCGCGCCGAATCCGGCGGCCCGCGAGGACAGGAACTCGCGGAAGTCCATCCCGTTGACGGCGTCGAGGTCGCCCCGGTAGAGCAGGTGTGCGGCCTCCAGCGGGTCGAGCGCGATGCGGTTGCCCTCGAGGGGGCGACCGTAGCCGCGCGCGTCGTGGAATCGCTGGCGGGCGTCACCACCCACCAGGACCTCGTCGTCGGAGAGCGCCGCGTCCATACCAGCCAGGTGAGCCCCGCGAAGCCATCAATGTGCCCCTGTCGCCTCGCACTCCGGGTCCAGGCAGCGGGCCCCGTTCGGCGTCACGAACGCGGGGAGGCCACAGGCGCAGGTCCCGTCGGTCAGACCGCTCGGGATCACGTGCGAGCGCTCGCAGTCAGGGCAGTTCGCTCGCAGGCCCCGGTGTCGCTCGACGGACAGGGGCGTCTCGCAGTCCGGGCACGACCACGCGCCGGCGAAGCGCTCGCGCACCACCTCGTCCACGGACTCGCACTCGCGGTCGAGACAGACCTCGAAGTGCTCGCCCCGTTCGACGGACAGGGTCGGCAGCCCGCAGTCCTCGCAGGTGTCGTCGGTCACCGTCGCGTCCCGCGGGAGCGGGTAGGACGCGTCGCAGGCGACGCACGTCACCGCGCCCCGGTGGCGGACGAGCGCGGCCTCGCACCGGGGACAGGTCCCCACCCGCGTCCCGGCCGGGGAGGTGGCGAACTCGGCGTGACTGACGGTCGGGGCGGTGATCGAGAGGGTGTCGCCGGCCTTGCGGGCCCGGAGTCGGAAGCCGCCGTCGTCGCGTTCGACCTGGACCGAGTCCGCGCGGGTGAGCCAGGCCGCCGGCTGGTACCCGGTCTGGTCGTGCACCAGGACGGTGTTGTCGGGCTTCACGACGGCGATGACGGCACCCTGCTGTGTCGTGTCGTTCTCCGTGACGGTGCAGCGACCGGCGAACACGCGGGTCGTTCGCGTCATGGGGCCGGGTGGGCCGGTCCTCGTATCTAAAGGTTCGCCCGGGTCGCGGTCACGGCGACCTCCCGTTCCTCGCGAATCGGACGCAGCGGATCGGTCGGGAAGGTGACCGTCACCCGGAAGGTCAACCGGTCGTCGTCCGCCCCGAAGACCCCCACCGGAACCGTGGTCTCCTCGGTCAGGTAGGTCTCGTCCCGGGTCATCTCCACGCCGTTCACCGTCACTCGCACGGCCACGCGCGCCCCCGCCCCCGCGTTGGCGATGGTGACCTGGCGCATCTCGCTCTCGCCCCGGTCGATCGCCTCGGGGAAGTCCCCCCAGTCGATCCGAATCGCGGGCACGTCGGTCGCCTGTTCGAGGACGTTCTCCGCGACGCCCTCGGAGAGGCCAGCCTCGACGAGACCGTCGACGCCTGCCTCACGGACCGCGTGCGGGCCGTCGATTCCCTCCCGGGCCAGGAGATGTCCCCTGCCCGAGCCGACGCCGTCCAGGGCGGTGAGTCCGACCGCCTCCGGGGGGACCCCGGTATCGATACGCGCCTCGATCCGCCGGGCCAGGTTCGCGCCCATCGGCCGATCGAACCGGACGAAGAACTCGCCGAGGGCCGCGACGAGACGCAACGCGTTCTGCCTGATGACCCAGGCGTCCGAGCGCAACTCCGGGGGGATGGAGCCCTCCATGCTCCCCGCGAGGATCGCGAACACCTTGCGCGCCCCGGGCTCGAGGGTCCGCTCGTTCGACCCGAGCACCTCGTCGATGGCGTCGCGCTCGGACTGGCGTGCGCTCACGCTGTCGAACTCGCTCGCCCTGGCGACCGCGCGCAGGACGTCTCGTTCCTCGACCGTCGCCGTCGTGAGGTCGCGAAACCGCTCGGCGGTGTCCAGTTCGAGGTAGTACGTCGAGGTGAGGACCCCCAGGGTCGTCGCCGAGAGACCCAGGTCGTCGCCCGTCTCGACGAACCCGCGCTCGACGAGCCCCTCGAGGACGGACCGGACCCGGTCCCGGATCGAGTCGTACGCGTACCGGTCCGGTGCGCTCCGGGCGCGGCGGTAGTAGAAGGTGGTCTCCAGCCAGTCCATCACGTCGCCCATCCCCTGGACGGTGCCCATCGCGATCTCGGCGTTGAGGTGCTCGGGCAGGTTCTCGGGGAGCCGCGACTCGATCGCCGTCCCGTCGGAGAGCAGGCGGCGGTAGCGGTCGGCCTCGGCGGCGTCGGTGATCACCCACCCGTAGCCCACGTCGTCGTAGCCCGGCCGACCCGCCCGTCCGAGCATCTGGAGGACGTCGAGCGGACTCATGTCCACCTCGCCCTCGAGGGGATCGTGGAGCTTCGTGTCGCGGATCACCACGCAGCGGGCGGGGAGGTTGACCCCCCAGGCCAGCGTCGAGGTCGAGAACAGCAGGTCGATCTTGCCCTCCCGGAACCACCGTTCGACGAGGTCGCGGTCGTTCTTCGCGAGGCCGGCGTGGTGGAAGGCCACCCCGTCCAGGACGGACTGGCGCAACGTCTGGTTCTCCAGGTCCTGGGTGACGGTGTGGAAGTCGTAGTCGCCACGCGTGGCGATCGGGACGTCCCGCTCCGCCACCTCGTCGCGGGCCTTCTTCGCGGCCTGGACCGTGTCCTGGCGGGACGCGACGAAGACGAGCGCCTGGCCGTCCTCCCGGAGGTGGGGTTCGGCCAGGTCGAGGGCGGTGAACAGTCGCCGGTACTTGTCGGCGAAGGCGTTCTCGCCGTGGGTGTAGGTCCGGACGCCGGCGTGCAGGTCCACGGGCCGGTACTCGTCGCCGAAGTCGAAGGTGGTCTCCGGCGACGCGTCGAGCCAGCGGGCCACGTCCTCGACGTTCTTCATGGTGGCCGAGAGCGCGACGATGCGGGGATCGGCGAGCCGGCGGAGCCGCGAGACGACCACCTCGAGGACGCTCCCCCGCGACTCCGCGTCGAGGAGGTGGACCTCGTCGATCACCACCACGTCCACGTCGGTGACGAAGGAGTACCGCGGCGAGTCGTGTTTGCGGGTCGCCGAGTCGGCCTTCTCCGGTGTCATCACCAGGACGTCCGCCCGCGCCGCGCGCCGGGGCGAGAAGTCCCGTTCGCCCGTGACGACGTACACCGAGTAGCCGAGCGCCTCGAAGCGCTCCCACTCGGACTCCTTCTCGTTCGTGAGCGCGCGCATGGGCGCGACGAACAGCGCGGTGCCGTCCGCCCGGAGCGCATCGACGATGGCGAGTTCGGCGATCGCGGTCTTGCCGCTCGCCGTCGGGGCGCTGACGACCACGTTGTCATCCGTCTCGAGCACGGCGGGCAGCGCCTCGCGCTGCATCTCGTTGAATTCGTCGTAGGGAAAGGCCTCGGCGAACTCGGGGACGACCTCGGCGACCTCCATCTGCTTCGGGCGGACGGCCGGTACGCGCAAAGGCGTTTCCCTCCGCGTCAGTTCGGGTCCGCCGCGCCCTGATCGACCGCGTCCTCGAACAGGCCGTCGCGGACGGCGTAGCTGAAGTAGCCGCCGAGGCCCAGGGCGGCGACCACGTTCGAGATGGTCACGCCCCAGTACGCACCCCAGGCGCCCACGCCCAGGACGAACGCCCCGAGCAGCGCCACCGGAACCCGCACGCCCCAGTACTGGACCAGGGTGGCGTACATCGAGACGTCAGTGCGGCTGGCCCCGTTGAACCCCGCCTGCACGGTCCAGATCGCGCCGAGCGCCCAGTACCCGAGGGCCAGGATCTGGAGGTAGCCGACCGTCAGGACGAGGGCCGTACCGTCGAGACCCGGGACGAAGACGTGCGCGACGGACACGGGCACGAAGAACTGCACCACGCCAACGGCCCCGATGAGCGCGGTCCCCGCGGTCACCGTCAGCCACGTGGCCCGGTGTGCACGCTCGGGCTGGGCCGCGCCCAGGTTCTGGCCGACGAGGCTCGTCGCCGCGTTGCCGAGCGCGATGGCGGGGACGAACGCCACCGTCGAGATGCGGGCCCCGACGGTGTATGCCGTCAGCCCGCTCGCGCCGGCCGCCGCGGCGACGACGGCGACGACGACCAGGCGGGCGACCTGCCGTCCCGCCTCCTGGCCGGCCTTCGGGACGCCGATGGTCAACAACTCCCGGAGGTCGTCGAGACGGAGGGTGATCGCGTCCCGGGTGAAGCCGAAGGCCGTCCGGTCGAGGGTCGTGGCCCCGAGGGCGACGGCGAACCCGAGCGCGTACCCGAGCGCGGTCGCGAGCCCAGCGCCCGCGATGCCCATGGCGGGGAAGGGGCCCCACCCGAAGATCAGGAACGGGTCGAGGACCGCGTTCGTCAGGACCGCGAGGACGTTCGCGATCATGGGCGTCCGCGAGTCCCCCCAGCCGGTGAACGCCGCCTCGAGCGAGTCGCTCATCCCGCCGAAGACGTGCGCGAACGCGAGGATCGACAGGTAGGTCGCTGCGTACCCGACGACCGTCGACCCGGAGAGGAACAGGCCGACCAGGTCGCGCGCGCCGACCGCGAGTGCGAGTGCGAGCAGGAGGTTGACCCCGCCGACGAAGACGAGCGCGTGGAACCCGGCCCGGCGGGCCGCGTCCTCGTCCTCCGCGCCCACCCGCT
Source organism: Halanaeroarchaeum sp. (assembly GCA_042216165.1). GTDB lineage: Archaea > Halobacteriota > Halobacteria > Halobacteriales > Halobacteriaceae > Halanaeroarchaeum. The sequence goes on along the minus strand of JBDGUD010000005.1, from coordinate 4,764 downwards.
GGGAGACCATCACCTGTCCGCCCGTGTACGCGACGAACGACCCGACCGTGAGCAATCCCACCAGCGGCGCGACCAGGCCGACGGCGGCCACGCGGTCGGGCCCCAGGCGGCCGAGCCAGAAGACGTCGATCAGCTGCTGACCGACGAGGACCGCCTGCTGGACGAGGATCGGGGTCGCGAGGACGACCAGAGCGCGGCGGAGGGACCCGCCCGTGATCTCTTCCCGGGAGAGGTCGAACATGTCAATCGTTTGTACTTCGTGGGATCGCGCAGTCACCATATGAAGCTCACGGTTCCCGCCGGATCCCCGGCGGTGCACCTCGACGGTGCCACCGACCGGGGACACCACACGTTTTTGCCCGGCGAGGCGTAGTACCGAGCATGAGCCAACGGAAGCCCGACTGGCTCAAGATGCGACCCCGGTCGGGCGAGTCCTTCGCGGACATCAAGTCCTCGCTGCGGGAACGCGACCTCCACACCGTCTGCGAGGAGGCGTCCTGTCCGAACATGGGCGAGTGCTGGTCCGGCGAGCAGGGACCCGGGACGGCGACGTTCATGCTGATGGGCGACCGGTGCTCGCGGGGGTGTAACTTCTGCGACGTCGAGACCGGCGGGATGGAACCCCTGGACCCCCACGAACCGGAACGCGTCGCCGCCGCCGTCGCCGACATCGACCTCGATTACGTCGTGGTGACCTCCGTCGACCGCGACGACCTGCCGGACCAGGGGGCGGGCCACTTCGCCGAGACCGTCCGCGCCATCAAGCGGCGCCACCCCAGCACCCTCGTCGAGGTACTGATCCCCGACTTCCAGGGGGACCCGGACCTGGTCCGGAAGATCGTCGACGCCGGGCCGGACGTGATCGCGCACAACGTCGAGACGGTCGAGCGGCTGCAGTACCCGGTCCGGGACCGGCGGGCCGGCTACGAGCAGTCCCTCGGCGTCCTCGAGCAGGTCGACCGGGAGTCGGAGGTGTACACGAAGACCTCGGTCATGCTCGGACTGGGCGAGTACGACCACGAGGTCTACCGGACCCTCACGGACCTGCGGGAGGTCGGCGTCGACGTCGTGACGCTGGGGCAGTACCTCCAGCCCTCACCGGGCCACCTCGACGTCGAGGACTACGTCCACCCGCAGAAGTTCGAGACCTGGCGTCGGGTCGCCGAGGACGAACTCGACTTCCTCTACTGCGCCAGCGGGCCGATGGTCAGGTCGTCCTACCGCGCGGGGGAGCTCTTCGTCGAGGCCGTCCTGCAAGACGGCAAGTCCGTGGACGAGGCCCGCCGCGATGCGCACACGGCCTCGGCCGAGCCCTGAACGCGCGTCGATCGCGGCCCCCCGATGACCGGATTGTTCAGACGTACGTCCATCCTCTCCAATTTTTCCTGTCGCACGTCCGGTTTTGGGGCCCTGTCCTGGACGAACCCATGCCAATACGGCCCATGCCTGAACAGCACAAACGATCATGACGAAAACAATATGGTCGCCCGGGAGCGAGTGTGAACTATGTCAGGACGGGGGTTCCCGTGACGTCGATTCTCGACCGCGAGCCGGACGACATGGTACAGATCCTCGACGAGGACGGCCAGCTCGTCGCGGGAGCCGAGGAGCCGGCCCTGGACGACGAGTCGTTGATCGAGATGTACCGGTACATGAAACTCTCGCGACACTTCGACCAGCGGGCCGTGAGTCTGCAGCGCCAGGGGCGGATGGGGACGTATCCGCCGCTGTCGGGCCAGGAGGGTGCCCAGATCGCGAGCGCGATGGCCCTCGACGACGAGGACTGGCTCTTCCCGAGTTACCGCGAGCACGGGGCGGCGCTGACGCGTGGACTGCCCCTCGAGCAGACGTTGCTCTACTGGATGGGCAATGAGGAGGGGAACCAGATTCCGGAGAACGTCAACCTGTTCACCGTGGCGGTCCCCATCGCGAGCCAGATTCCCCACGCCGTCGGGGCCGCCTGGGCCTCACGGCTCCGGGACGAGGACCGGGCGTTCGTCGTCTACTTCGGCGACGGAGCCACCTCGGAGGGCGACTTCCACGAGGGACTCAACTTCGCCGGGGTCTTCGACACGCCGACGGTCTTCTTCTGCAACAACAACCAGTGGGCCATCTCGGTCCCCCGGGAGCGCCAGACGGCTGCGGCAACGCTCGCCCAGAAGGCAGACGCCTACGGGTTCGAGGGCGTCCAGGTCGATGGCATGGATCCACTGGCCGTCTACGCGGTGGCCCGCGAGGCCGTCGAGAAGGCGAAGGACCCGGGTGACCGGGCGCGTCCGACGATGATCGAGGCGGTCCAGTACCGGTTCGGCGCTCACACCACCGCCGACGATCCGTCCGTCTACCGCGACGAGGAGGAGGTCGAGCGCTGGAAGCAAAAGGATCCGATTCCGCGCCTGGAGACCTACCTCCTCGAGACCGACCGCCTCGACGAGGCCGACGTCGAGGAGATCCAATCCGAGGTCGAGGACACCGTCGCGGACGCGATCGAGGCGGCGGAGTCCCACCCGCGGCCCGAACCGAGGGAGATGTTCGAGAGCGCGTACGCCGAGATGCCGCCGCGGGTTCGCGAACAGTTCGAGGAGTTCCAGGCACTCCGCGAGACCCACGGCGACGACGCACTCCTGGAGGACTAACATGGCGGAAAGTTTAACGCTCGTTCAGGCGGTACGCGACGGGTTGCACGACAAGATGGCAGCGGACGACGACGTCGTCGTGATGGGCGCGACCCTCGAGGACGTCGCCGGCACGATCCACACCCACCCCACGCTCTCGGAGGCCGTCATGGAGGCCGCCGAGAACGCGCTCGGCCAGGCGATCCACGTCCGCAACCGCTGAGGGGGAACGTCCCGTGGTGAGAGAGGCGGCACTCAGACAGCGTTGCGCTCCTCGATGAGGTCACCGCGGTCGAACCGGTCGCTCGACAACCGCGACACGTCGACGAGCGATGCCTCCCCGTCGAAGACCAACTCGGTAACGAGCTTGCCGACGGCCGGTCCGTGCTGGAAGCCGTGGCCCGAGAAGCCGATGGCGGAGACGAAGCCGGGGAGCGTCTCCTCGATGATGGGGTGCCGGTCGGGGGTCAGCGAATACAGCCCCGCCCACCCCCGAATCACGGCCGTCTCTGGGCCGAAGTACGCAGCAACCTCGGAGGCTGTCTCGAGGGCACTGTGAGTGTATTCCATCCCGACCGTTTCGGTGAATCGGTCGGGATTCTGGTCCGGGTCGTCCGAACCGCCGACGTGTCCACCGACGAGGGCGGTCCCCTCCCGTTCAGGGCGGAAATAGAGGCCGGTGTCGAGGTCGATGACGAGCGGAACTGTCTCCGGGATAGGAATCTCGGGATCGGCGACGAGGATCCGACGACGGCGGGGATACGCGGGGAGGTCGATCCCGGCCATCTGGGCGACGTCCCGTCCCCACGGCCCGGCGGCGTTGACGACGAAATCCGCCTCGAATCGTTCACCGCCAGCGATCACCCCGGTGACCTCACCATCCGTGACCAGCACGTCTGTGACAGGCGTGTGCGTGTGCAATTCCGCGCCAGCGGGGAGCGACTGGGCGATCCCTTGCAATGCGAGGTGGGGGTCGACGAAGCCGTCGGTGTCGAGGTACATCCCTGCCTCGAACCGGTCGCCGTGGAGGGCAGGGACGAGGTCCGCGACGGCGGACCTGGCGAGGAGTCGCGTCGGTACGTCCAGGTCGTTTTGCATCGTTACGATGTCGGAAAACGTATCGGCGGTCTCGGCGGATCGGGCGAGAAAGAGGTAGCCGTTGCGACGGAACTCGATGTCGACGCCGAACGTCTCCTCGAAGTATTCCCAGACGGGCACGCTGGCCTTCGAGAGTGAGACGTTCACCGGCGTGGAGAACTGTCGTCGGATTCCGCCGGCCGATCGTTCGGTGGATCCATTCCCGAGGCTCTCCTTCTCGAAGACGATCACGGACGCCCCGCGACGCGAGAGGTAATAGCCACTCGCGAGGCCGACGATTCCCCCACCGATGACGATCACGTCCATGGTACTCTCGTATCGTGAGGGGAGAAAAAACATCGGGACGGTCCCGATTCCACCGACGGTAAATGCTTAATAGAGGGGGGTACGTCACGTTATGACACTATGCCGGACGATCATCTCAAAGACGTGACGGTGCGCAAGGAGGCCAACGTCTACTACGAGGGGCACGTGACGAGTCGGGAACTCGAGACGGCGGATGGTGACCGAAAAACCCTCGGTATCGTCCTCCCGGGGGAGTACGAGTTCGAGACGGACGAACGTGAAGACATCGAAATCGTCGAAGGACGTGGTCGTTTCGAACTTCCGACCGGCGAGACGATCTCCTTCGAGGCAGGGGACGTCGCGTCGATCCCCAGCGATACCACGTTCACGTTCGTCGCCGATTCGGTCGTCGATTACTACTGTTCATACGGCGAGTGAGAGCGTCGCCACCTCGATTCTCGGAGCCGCCGACCCGTTCGGTAAGTTGGAGATGCCCTCGGGTACCGACGTCGTAGCCCGGCCGCCGTTGGTTTCTTCCAACCTAACCAAGGAAGCGGCTATTGATTAACATAGTTTTATATGTATTGAATCTTACTTACCGATTATGGGGCTCCGCACGGCACTCTTCAGATAATCTGATTCCATGTCCAAGAAAGCGCGAGAAGCCACGATTCGGCGGTGTCAGGATCTGCGTGACTGAACGTATTGTACAACTGTTCAGTCCGACGTTTTATCTCTTGAAAGACACGTTCGACTGGGTTCCGCT
>JBDGUD010000033.1:0-17785 GCA_042216165.1 Halanaeroarchaeum sp. | reverse complement strand
CTCATTTTCCTAGTAACTTACCTTTCTAGTTTCTAGTACTAATCTGAACAGTGCCTCTAAACACGCCCCAGATTATATATACCTGGCTTGTAACATTGTAAGCGAGTTTGCCCCGACGACAACCGCCACAAGTAAATGGTAGACCACTGACGAACGGCATCCGTCGGGACCGATCATATCGCCTCACGGTGAAGATTCGTGAGACAATCCTGGATCGGATCAAAACATAGCAAACACAAACTAAAATGACTGAAAACCTTACCATCGTTCAGGCGGTACGCGACGGGTTGCACGACAAGATGGCAGCGGACGACGACGTCGTCGTGATGGGCGAGGACGTCGGGAAGAACGGTGGCGTCTTCCGCGCGACGGAGGGCCTCTACGACGAGTTCGGCGAGGACCGCGTCATCGACACGCCGCTCGCCGAGTCCGGGATCGTCGGGACCGCGATCGGCATGGCAGCCTACGGCCTGAAGCCGGTGCCGGAGATCCAGTTCTCCGGGTTCATGTACCCGGCCTTCGACCAGATCGTCAGTCACGCCGCCCGCCTGCGCACCCGCAGTCGCGGTCGGTTCACGGTTCCGATGGTGTTGCGCGCGCCCATGGGCGGGGGCATCCGCGCACCGGAGTCCCACTCCGAGTCGAAGGAGGCCTTCTACGTCCACGAGGCGGGCCTCAAGGTCGTCATCCCGAGCACGCCCTACGACACGAAGGGGCTGCTCACCGCGGCCATCGACGACCCGGATCCAGTCGTCTTCCTCGAGCCGAAGAAGATCTACCGCTCGTTCCGCGAGGAGGTCCCCGAGGGCACCTACGAGGTCCCGCTGGGGGAGGCGGCGGTCCGCCGGGAGGGGTCTGACGTCTCGGTGTTCACCTGGGGGGCAATGACCCGCCCGACACTCGAGGCCGCCGAGACCCTCGAGGGATCGGTCGACGTCGAGGTCGTGGACCTGCGGACCCTCTCGCCCCTCGACAAGGACGCCATCGTCGAGTCCTTCGAGAAGACCGGCCGCGCCGCGGTCGTCCACGAGGCCCCCCGCACCGCCGGCCTCGGAGCCGAGGTCACGTCGATCATCCAGGAAGAGGCGCTGCTCTACCAGGAGGCCCCGGTGAAACGCATCACGGGCTTCGACGTCCCGTACCCGCTGTACGCCCTGGAGGACTACTACCTCCCGGAGGCGGCGCGCATCGCCGACGGCATCCGGGAGGCGGTCGACTTCTAACATGCCCCGCGAGTTCGAACTCCCCGACGTCGGGGAGGGCGTCGCCGAGGGCGAGATCGTCGAGTGGCTCGTGGCGGTCGGCGACACCGTCGCCGAGGACCAGCCCGTCGCCGAGGTCGAGACCGACAAGGCCGTGGTCGAGGTTCCCTCGCCGGTGAACGGCACCGTCCAGGCGATCCACTACGACGAGGGCGACGTCGTCGAGGTCGGCGAGGTCATCGTCACCTTCGCCCTCGAGGGCGAGGACGCGGAGGCACAGGCCGCGGCGGCCGAGGAGACGCGGACCGAGGAACGGCCGTCCGACGAAGGGGCTGCGGAACCGACGCCTGCGACTGAGGGATCCGCCGAGGAGTCGACGGCCGGCGACCGGGCGTTCGCCCCCCCGAGCGTGCGCCGGCTGGCCCGCGAACTGGACGTGGACCTCGACGCCGTCTCGGGAACCGGCCCCAGCGGGCGGGTCACCGAGAGCGACGTCAGGGCGGCGGCCGAATCCGGGGCCGCAGGGGAGGACGCCGCGCCAGCGGACACGGAAACCGAGGCGACGACCGTAACCGAGACGACCGACGCGACCGCCGAACCCGGTGGTCGATCCGGCGAGGCCGCGGCCGATCGCGACGGGACCCTCGCGACCCCCGCGACCCGGGGCGTCGCGAAGGAGCTGGGCGTGGACATCGACGACGTGCCGGCCGTCGAGGAGCGCGAGGGCGAGGCGTTCGTCACGGAGGAGGCCGTCAGGCAGTACGCCGAGGGCCAGCGGGCGGCCCGGGCCGCGGACGCCGAGGCGGTCGCCGGCGGGGAGACGGGCGCCCGGGAGGAGCGTATCCCCTACAGGGGCGTCCGGAAGACCATCGGCGAGCGGATGGAGGAGTCGAAGTACACCGCCCCGCACGTCACCCATCACGACACGGTGGACGTGACGAACCTCGTCGCGGTCCGGGATCGGCTGAAACCCCGGGCCGAGGAAGCGGGCGTGCGCCTGACCTACATGCCCTTCGTGATGAAGGCGGTCGTGGCCGCGCTGAGGGAGTTCCCCGAACTCAACAGCAGTCTCGACGAGGAGGCCGGCGAGATCGTCGCGAAGAAGTACTACAACGTCGGCGTCGCCGTCGCGACCGACGCCGGCCTGATGGTACCGGTCGTCGACGACGTGGACGAGAAGTCGGTCCTGCAGATCGCCCGGGAGGTGAACGACCTGGCCGAGCAGGCCCGCGATCGTTCGATCGCGCTCGAGGACCTCCAGGGGAGCACGTTCTCGATTACGAACTTCGGGGCCATCGGCGGCGAGTACGCGACGCCGATCATCAACTACCCCGAGGTCGGGATCCTCGGCCTGGGCGCCATCGAGGAGCGGCCGGTCGCCGAGGACGGCGAGGTACTGGCGAAGCAGACGCTGCCGCTCTCGCTGTCGATCGACCACCGGGTCGTCGACGGTGCCGAGGCGGCCGCGTTCACGAACGAGGTCATGGAGTACCTGGAAACTCCGTCACTGCTCTTGCTCGAATAATGGTCGTCGGAGACGTCTCGACTGGCACGGAGGTCGCGGTCGTCGGCGCTGGATCGGGCGGCTACGTCGCCGCGATCCGCGCGGGCCAGCTCGGCCTGGACGTAACGCTCATCGAAGCGGACGCGTACGGGGGCACCTGTCTCAACTACGGGTGCATCCCCTCGAAGGCGCTGATCACCGCCTCGGATCTGGCCTACGAGGCCGGTCACGCCGAGGAGATGGGGGTCTACGCCGATCCCGAGGTCCGCCTCGAGGAGATGGTCGACTGGAAGGACGGGGTCGTCGATCGGTTGACCGGCGGCGTCGAGCAGCTCTGCGAGGCGAGCGGCGTCGAGCTGGTCGAGGGCCGAGCCGAGTTCGCCGACGAGAACACCCTCCGGGTCGTCCACGGCGGCGAGGGACAGGGCTCCGAGTCCTACGAGTTCGAGCACGCCATCGTCGCGACCGGCTCGCGCCCGATCGAGATTCCCGGCTTCGGGTTCGACGGCGAACACGTGCTCTCCTCCCGCGACGTCCTCGATCTGGCGGACGTACCGGAGAGCGTCGTCGTCGTGGGCGCGGGCTACATCGGGATGGAGCTCTCGACGGTGCTGGCGAAACTGGGCAGCCGGGTCACGGTCGTCGAGATGCTCGACGACGTCCTCCCGGGCTACGACGACCGGCTCACCCGACCGGTGAAACGCCGCGCCGAAGAACTCGGCATCGAGTTCTCCTTCGGCGAGTCGGCCGCGGACTGGGAGGCGACGGAGGACGGCGTCCGCGTCACGACCGAGACGGAGGACGGCGAGGCCACCACCTACGAGGCCGAGCGGGCGGTTGTCGCCGTCGGACGGGCGCCGGTCACGGACACGCTCAACCTCGAGGCGATCGACCTCGAGCCGAACGAGAACGGCTTCATCGAGACCGACGACGAGGCGCGGACCGCCCTCGATCACGTCTTCGCGGTCGGCGACGTCGCCGGCGAGCCGATGCTCGCCCACAAGGCCAGCGCCGAGGGGCGGACTGCCGCCGAGGTCATCGCCGGGGAACCCGCCGCCCTGGACCACCGGGCGATCCCGGCCGTCGTCTTCACCGATCCCGAGATCGGGGTCGTCGGGATGAGCGAGGAGGAGGCTGCCGATGCCGGATTCGAGCCGGTCACCGGCCGCTTCCCCTTCGGCGCGAACGGGCGGGCGCTCACGACCGGGCACGACGACGGCTTCGTCCAGATCGTCGCCGACGAGGAGTCGGGCTTCGTCCTGGGCGCGCAGGTCGTCGGGCCGGAGGCCTCGGAGCTGATCGCGGAACTCGGACTGGCCGTCGAGATGGGCGCGACCCTCGAGGACGTCGCCGGCACGATCCACACCCACCCCACGCTCTCGGAGGCCGTCATGGAGGCCGCCGAGAACGCGCTCGGCCACGCGATCCACGTCCGCAACCGCTGAGTGGATCGCGGCCGTTTCGTGTTGGTTCCACAACCATTATGGCGATCGCTCCCGACTGCCATCTCGCATGAGCCCGATTCCGTCCGCGGTGGCGGGGCTCATCGAGGGGAGAGCAGACCCGGCATACCTGACGACCTGGGTGCGAGACAGGCCGCGCGTGGCACCGGTCTGGTACGGCGTCCGGGACGGCCGACTCCAGGTGCTCGTCTCGCGCACGAAACGCGAGCAGGTCGAAGCGAACCCCGAGGTGACCGCCTACATCGAAGCGACCGACGGGGAGGACTGGTTCGTCACCCTTCGTGGCACCGCGAGCGTCTCCCGCGACCGGGAGGCGATCAACGAGGCCGCCAGGCAGGTGTATTCGACCTACCTGGGCGATGACCCGGAAGACTGGGACCCAGACCGACGGGTCGATCTCGGCCTGGAGCCCGAGCGATACCTGGTTGAACTCGATCCGGGCGAGGTCGAAGCGGAGGGCGCGGACGTCCCGACCGCGCGCCCCGACTAGTCCCGTCGCAACCGGTCGTGGTGCGGGGCGGTGTCGGCGCCCTCGAAGGCGGGCGGCCCGAAGCGACCCCGGTCCTCGTGGAGGAACACGAGCCCCCCGCCGATGTCGCTCGCGACAGTGAACCCGCGATCCCGGACGGTCGTCCAGAAGAACGCCCCCTCGGGATCGTATTCGTAGCGACGCTCCGGATTCGCCGGGTCCGTGACGTCGTGGACGCGGGCCCCGCTCCGATACCACGAGGTGTAGAGGCGATTGTCGGTCACGTCGAAGTTGTGGGCCGTGTCCGCGAAGATGCCCGGATTCCGGTTCGGCGCCTGGATAGTCGCGACGTGACGTGGGTCGTCGAAATCGGTGACGTCGAAGACCCGGACCCCGCCGGACCGTACCGCGTAGGTCTCCGCGCCGACGTAGACGTGATCGCCGTCGGGCGATGGCTGGACGTAGTGGGCGTTCCCAGGGTACCCGAAGAGACGGCCGACGGGGTCGCCCTCGTCGCCCCTGTCGGCGCCGGGTGCCTGTCCGAACGCGCTGACCTCCACGGGGTCCGTCGGGTCGCTCACGTCGAGAACGCGACATCCCGCGTCCCAGTACGCCAGGTAGGCGTACTCGTCCTGAACGTACGCGTCGTGGACGAAGTTCGTGATCGAATCGAGGTCGGGGTGGACGTCCTCGAGGACCCACCGTGAGTACTCGGTCGGGTCCGTCGGATCGCTCACGTCCACGAGGACGAACGCGCTCTCGGTGAACGGCGCCTCCTTCGAGATGTACAGCGTCTCGTCGGCCAGGAAGGCGTTGTGGACGCCCGCGGGAGTTACCTGGAAGGAGCCCTGGTGGCGTGGCTCGGTCGGGTCGCTCACGTCGTAGAGGTGCGTCCCGAGGATCGCGTCGTCCGCGGCGTCCTGGTTGCTCACCGCGAGGAGGTCGCCGTCGACCGTGACATCGGCGATGCCGGTGCCGGGAGCGTCCCAGGTCCCGGCCAGCTTGGGGCGAGCGGGATTGCCCCAGTCCACGACGGCGAAGCCGTCACCCGTCGCGACGTAGGCCCAGTTACCCTGTGTGACGACCTCGCTGGAGCCGTCGACGGCGACCTCGCCGAAGCGCCGGAGCGTGCCGTCAGTCACGTGGTCCGGGATGGCCCCCGCGACCCCGGTCAGACTGGCGAGTCCGAGGGCGCCGGAGAGTTTCAGGACGTCCCGCCTGCGGGGACCGCGCATTCAATTCCCTCCGTTCCCCCCGCCAGGGACCGCCGCCGGCGTCACCTTGAACACGTAGACGCCGGTGAAGAAGTCGCTCGTGACGACCACGTCACGGCGCTCGTTCCAGTCGGCACCCCAGGCCATCGGCGCGTCGCCGAGGTCGAAGATCGGGTCGTCGTTGACCTCCTCCGTCGCCCCGTCGTCGGTCCGGTAGCGGTCCGTCGCGGTCGGATCGGTCGGGTCGGTGACGTCGTAGACCACGGTCCCCTCGTGGTAGTCGCCGCTGACCAGGAGCGTCGTCTCGCCCTTCGGAATCACCGAGAAGTTGTGACCGGTCCAGTCGTAGATGTCGGCCAGGTCCCCTCCCTGAACCGCCGCGTTCGGCGAGAGGGTGAACCCGACGTGCTGGGGGTCCGACGGGGAGCCGTCGCCCCAGCCGATGTCGAAGACGTGCTTGCCACCGGGGGTTCCGGTCGCGATCTCGTCGCCGACGACCGCGATGCCCCGTTCGGGGTCGTAAGTCGCGAAGTGACAGTTCCCGAAGCCGGGCGTCCCCTCCTTCAACGCCTCGAGGCCGATCTCCTCGTAACTCGGTCGACCGGAGTAATCGAAGTGGCCGACCTCGTACGGGGCGGTCGGGTCGCTCATGTCCATGATGACGTAACCGCCGAAGCCCCCGCCGATGTACGCGAAATGCCCGAGTTCCGACTCGGGGTCGATCACGACGTCGTGGAGGTCGGCATCGCGGCCCGCCGTCCCGACGACCGTGGGGTTCGTCGGGTCGGAGACGTCGACGACGTCGAACCCGTCGTGATTGACGGTGTACAGGACCGGGGCGTTCGGATGCACCGTCAGGTTGTGAGTCGGCCCCGATTCGATGGACGCGAGGACGGCGGGGTCCTCGGGGGTCCCGTCGGCAAATCCGTAGTCGACGATCTCTGCCCCGGTGAACGTCGCATCACTCGTGTTCGGTTCCTGGCTCCGGTAGTAAAGGCCATCGCGGGTGTCGAATTTGACGTCCGCGTTCCGAACGTCCGGGTCCGACGGGAGTCGATGCACCTCGGTCGGATTCCGCGGGTTGCGGACGTCGACGAGGAAACTACCACCCTCGCCGAGGAAACTCCCGAGGAGCGCGTACCGACCGTCGTCGCGGACGTCGCCTTCCGCGTAGCCGCCGGCCGGATTCGAGAGCAGGGAATGGCCCATCTTCCGAATCCGTCCGCGCCGATTGGCGGTGGAGGCGGTGGCCGTACCGATTCCTCCGATGCCCGCGGCTGCCATCCCCAGCAGCCGGAGCGCCGTTCGTCTCGTGGGATGTGGTGTCAACTGTCGTTCCCCCGGCGATACCATGATATGATGGGTTATCAAATTAATATCAATTGAGTGGGGCGAATGCCGTGAATGAAAGCGGCATCGTTGGCGGGCGAACGTTACGGATGCCGGCCACCTGTTCGCCCGATGGGCTTTTCCCCGGCGGCCAAGTAGCCGTCGCCATGACAACGGTCACGCTGGGGCCCGCCGGGACCTACTCCCATCGCGCAGCCTCCGCCGTCGCGGACGGCGACATCGTCTTCCGGGAGTCGGTCTACGAGATCGTCGACCGGGTCGCCACGGGACGCTTCGATCGGGGCGTCGTTCCCATCGAGAACAGCATCGAGGGGAGCGTCACCGAGAGTCTCGACGCGCTCGCCGACCTGGACGTCGCCGTCGTCCGGGAGGTCGTCACTCCCATTCGTCACGCCCTGCTCGCGCAGTCCGACGACTTCGAGACGGTCGCCAGTCACTCCCAGGCGCTCGCCCAGTGTCGCGGGTTCCTCGAGGAGACCCACCCCGACGTGGCCCTGGAGGCCGTCGCCAGCACCGCTCGTGGGGTCGAACGCGCGCGCGAGGACCCGACCGTCGCCGGGATCGGACACCCGGACAACGCCGGCGACGACCTCTCGGTGCTCGCGGCGGACATCCAGGACCGCACGTCGAACGCGACCCGGTTCTTCGTCGTCGCGCCGCCCGAGGAGCGGTCGGACGCCGGCGGGAAGACGACGCTCGTCGTCTATCCGAACCAGAACTACCCGGGGCTCCTGCTCGAGTTGCTCCAGCCCTTCGCGGACCGGGACATCAACCTCTCCCGACTGGAGTCCCGTCCCAGCGGCGAACGCCTGGGCGATTACATGTTCCACGTGGACATCGCCGCCGGCCTCTACGAGGACCGCACCCAGGACGCCATCGCTGACGTGGAGGCGCTCTCCGATAACGGGTGGGTCCGTCGTCTGGGCTCCTACGACGTCGAACACGTGGTCTGAGGCCCCCATATTTTTGTTCTCTCGAGGACAACGTATAACCACGATGGGACGACGAAACCCCTTCGACGAGATCGAGCGCATGCTGGACCGCATGGCCAAGCAGTTCGAGGGTATGGACGACATCCGTTCGTTCGACGCCGGGTTCGCGAGCCGGATCGACGTGGACGTCGAGGACCGCCCCGACGACTACGTCGTGACCGCCGACCTCCCCGGCTTCGAGAAGGAGGACATCGACGTCGAGTTGGCCGACGAGACCCTCCGCATCTCGGCCCAGCGCGCGAGCGAGCACGAGGACGAGGAGCCGGGTCGGTACGTCCGCCGGGAGCGCTCGCGGGAGTCCATGAGCCGGTCCATCTCGTTGCCGGAACCGGTCCGCGAAGACGATGTCGAGGGCCGGTTCAAGAACGGCGTCCTCACCGTCACGCTCCCCAAGCGGCACACGGCCGAGGACAGTCACTCGATCGACATCGAGTGATCCCCTCCGGCCGGACCGCCGGTTCGAGCGGTCACTCGAGGGTGACGTACGCGATTCTCGTGTCGTAGTCGCTGTCGTCCAGGTAGTCCTTCTCCTCCGCTCTGGGGGACGGCGTCGAGGCGTACTGGCTCACGATCCAGAAGCCGCCATCGGCTGGATCGGGCGAGATTCCGTTGTAGTCCCCCCAGCGCATGACCTGGGGACCGGTGTCGGGCTCGCCTGCGGGCCCGTCCACGTAGTCGTAGTCGTCGACGCCCTCCTGAACCACCTGGAAGGCCCCGACGTCGCCGGCTGGATCCGCCGGCGTGCGAGCGGCGACCTCCATGCCAACGTACCCAGAGCCGTCGCTGGCCGGGCTGGCTGTGTTGTAGACGAAGGCGGCCCCCGTCCCGTCGGCCTCGATGGCCGGGAAGAACGAGGCGCGGCCGTGGCGCTTAAACGACCCCGACTGGACGACGGATCCCTCGCTGGGGTCGAGTTCGTACCACCGGGCCCGGCCGTCGTTCACGGTGTGAGCGGTCCAGAGGTGTTCGCCGTCGAAGGAGACCCGCATCAGGCGGTCGTCGCCCATGTCGATCTTCTCCTCGGTTTCCGGCTGTTCCGCGCCGCTCGGCGGGTTGTGGTACGGGCGAACGGGGACCGCCTCGTTCCAGAAGGAGGGGTCGTCGGTCAGGGGGTCCTCGATGCCCCAGACGGTGAGCGTCTGCCCCTGGAAGTACGTGCTGTTCGCGAAGTGCCCGGGCGAACTCCCGTCGACTGCGGCCGGCTGGACGGTGAACGCGGGGCTACCGTCCGGGTTCTTCAGGCCGGTAAAGTGGTTCGCGTCGGCCGTCTCTCCGGCCGCCGCCGCGTCCTTGTCCAGGGCCACCATGGTGGCCTGGGTGAACGGTCCCGGGAAGAAGTTCTGGGTGAGGTAGATGGCGTCCTCGTCGTATCCCAGTTCGGGGTAGTCGACGAGACCGGGCCGTTCCTCGGTCCCGCCCTCGCCGTCCGGGTACAGCGGCGGGACGTAGTAGTTGTACCAGGGGTCTGTCGGGTCGTCTGTCGAGGAGACCGACAGGAGGAACCCGCCGAAGAGGGTGTTGAGACTCAGGTCGACGCACGCCAGGATGAAGCGATCCGCCCCCTCGTCGTAGCGGACGCGTGGATCGAAGATGATGTAGTCCTGGAAGAAATCGGCCGGCCCCTCCTCGCCCTCGGGGCCACCCTCGTAGATGTACGGCGAGACGTTCTGGAACCAGTCGTCGAGGGTGTACTCGAACAGTTGCTCGCCGTCCTTCGTGTAGGCCGCGAGCCTGCTGTTGATGGCCTCGAAGACGTGGTCGGGACCCGCGCCGACCTGGGCGTCCGAGGGGACGACCCCGCGGACGTCGGCCGCACCCAGGCCGTCGAAGTCACGCTCCACGAGGTCTCCGGTGGCGACCGACCGCTGGACGTCGCCGCCACCGCCGGTCGCCGACCCGGTCGCCTCCGGGCCCTTCTTCGGGATCTCCCGGTGTTCCTCTTCGCCTTCGCCCTCCCCGTCCCCGCCGACCTCGGTCGTCACCCGGTCGATCTCGCCGGGGACGACCGTCGCCGCGTCGTAGGACGCGGAGAGCGGGCCGACGTAGGGCTTCCCGTCGCTGTCGGCAGCTGCGACGCCGCTGCCGAAGGCGGTGGCCGCCAGACCGGCGCCGGCGGCCTTCAGAAACTGTCGTCGAAGCAGTTGTCCCGGTCGATACCTCCCCTTACGTGGATCGGTGTCGTCAGTCATGACACCGATATTTCAACTTTCGTGGGCCGTCGAAAACGTCGGGGTATCGGCAGGCACCTCCGGGAGTCAGATCCGCTCGACGATGGTGGCCACGCCCTGGCCGAACCCGATGCACATCGCAGAGAGCCCGACGTCCCGACAGGTGCGCTCCAGTTCGTGGACGAGTTTGGTCAGGAGGGCCGCACCGGTCGCGCCGAGCGGATGGCCGTGGGCGATGGCCCCGCCGTTCACGTTGGTGTCAGCCCAGTCGGCACCGGTCTCCTCGAGCCACGCGAGGACGACCGAGGCGAAGGCCTCGTTCACCTCGAAGAGGTCGACGTCGTCCACGGTCATGTCGGCCTTCTGGAGCACGTTCTCCGTGGCGGGGATCGGCCCGGTCAGCATCGTCACCGGATCCACGCCGACGACCTCGCTCTGGACGATCCTGGCCATCGGCTCCCAGCCGTGGGCGTCGGCGGCCTCCCTGCTCGTCACCAGGAGGGCGCTCGCCCCGTCGACGATGCCCGAGGAGTTGCCCGCGTGGTGGACCCCGTTGCCCTCCTCGCGGAACGCCAGCGGGAGCGAGGACAGGTCGTCCATCGTCGTGTCGGGGCGCGGGTGACCGTCGCGATCCACCGTGATCGGTTCGCCGTCGAGGGTCGTCTCGACCGGGACGATCTGGTC
Source organism: Halanaeroarchaeum sp. (assembly GCA_042216165.1). Taxonomy (GTDB): domain Archaea; phylum Halobacteriota; class Halobacteria; order Halobacteriales; family Halobacteriaceae; genus Halanaeroarchaeum. Next base: position 6,739 of record JBDGUD010000033.1, on the reverse strand, counting down.
GTCGTAGTGGCCCGCCTCCCAGGCCTCGCCCCACCGGCGCTGGGAGTCGCGCGCGATCCGGTCGACCTGCTCGCGCGAGAATCCGTAGTTCTCGGCGATGCGCTCGGCGCCCTCGCCCTGCGTCGTCGCCTCGTCGAAGTGCTCGAAGTAGGTGTCGGTCAGGGCGTGTTCGTCGATCACGCCCCGTTCGGCGTTCCCGTCGCTCCCCATCGGCACCCTGGTCATGTGCTCGACCCCGCCGGCCACGAGCACGTCGTGAAAGCCCGAGCGAACGTTCGCGGCGGCGAAGTTGACCGCCTGTTGGCCCGAGCCACACATGCGGTTGAGCTGGACGCCGGGCACCCCGTCGCCCCATCCGGCGACCATCGGCGCGATGCGACCGATGTTGAGACCCTGCTCGTCGATCGGCGTGACACAGCCGTAGACGACGTCCTCGATGGTGGACGGGTCGAAGTCGTTGCGGGCCTCGAGCGCCCCGAGGGGTTCGGCGGCCAGGTCCTGGGGATGTGTGTCGCTGAGGGCCCCGTTCCGGTCACCGAAGGGCGTCCGGACGGCGTCGACGATGACTGCCTCCTGCATACCGCCCCGGTGCGAGCGCACGACCATGAATGTGTGCCCCGCGGCTGGCATGTCACAACTCCTTTTTAGACAGGCCGCGAGACCACGTGTATGGACTACGAGCCACGGGCCATCGAGCGATCGTGGCGGCAGCGCTGGGCCGAGGAGGGTCGCTACGAGGTGGACCCCGACGACGGGGAAGCCACCTTCGTGACCGTTCCCTACCCGTATCCCAGCGGTGGCATGCACATCGGCCACGCCAGGACCTACACCGTACCCGACGTCTACGCCCGGTACCGACGACTCCAGGGGGACAACGTCCTCTTTCCCATCGCGTGGCACGTGACGGGGACGCCGATCATCGGTGCCGTGAACCGGCTCCAGGAGGGCGAAGAGGAGCAGCTGTCCGTGCTGCGGGACACCTACGAGGTACCCGAGGCGGAACTGCAGGGGCTGGAGACCCCGATGGGGTTCGCCCGCTACTTCATCGAGAACCACTACAAGACGAACATGCAGGCGCTGGGTCTCTCGATCGACTGGCGTCGCGAGTTCACGACGAACGACGAGCGCTACTCGAAGTTCGTCACGTGGCAGTACGAGACGCTCAGGGAGCGAGGGCTCCTCGAGAAGGGACTGCACCCCGTGAAGTACTGTACGAACGAGGAGAACCCGGTGACGACCCACGACCTCCTCGAGGGGGAGGAAGCCGAGTTCCAGGAGTACACCCTCGTCAAGTTCCACACCGACGAGGCGGTCCTCCCCATGGCGACGCTCCGTCCGGAGACGGTCCGAGGCGTGACCAACGCCTTCGTGCATCCGGAGGCGACGTACGTCCGGGCCACGGTCGACGGCGAGTCCTGGATCGTCTCTGAGGCCGCCGTCGAGAAGTTGCGCCTCCAGGAGCGGGACGTCGCAGTCGAGGAGCGATTCGCGGGGGAGCGACTCGTCGGCGAGCGCGTCGAGAACCCCGTCACGGGCGAATCGGTCCTCATGCTTCCGGCGACGTTCGTCGACGCGGACAACGCCACCGGGGTGGTGATGTCGGTTCCAGGACACAGTCCGGACGACTGGGTGGCACTGGAGTCCGCCAAGGCCGACACCGAGCGCCTCCGGGAGTACGGTCTGGACCCGGAGACCGTCGCGGCGATCGAACCGCGGTCGATCATCGACGTCGAGGGGTACGGCGAGTTCCCCGCGAAGGACGCCGTCGAGGAGTACGGCATCGAGAGCCAGGACGATCCCGCCCTGGAGGAGGCGACCCAGGAGGTCTACAACCGCGAGTTCCACGCGGGGACGCTCAAGGACGTGTACGACGAGTACGCCGGCGAGGTCGTCGAGGACGTCCGGGACGACCTCGCGGCCGCGTTCGAGGAGCGCGGCGACTTCGATTCGATGTACGAGTTCTCCGAGGACGTCGTCTGTCGCTGTGGGGGCGACGTCGAGGTCGCCGAGCAGGAGACCTGGTTCCTCCGCTACAACGACGAGGACTGGAAGGCGAAGACCCGCCGCATCGTGGATCGGATGGACGCCATCCCTGAGAACACCCGGGACCAGTACTACCACACCATCGACTGGCTCAACGAGTGGCCCTGCATTCGGAACTACGGCCTGGGGACGCCGCTCCCGTGGGACGACGACTTCGTGATCGAGCCCCTCTCGGACTCGACCATCTACATGGCCTACTACACCATCGCCCACCGGATCGACGACGTTCCCCCTGAAGATCTCACGCGCGACTTCTTCGACGCGCTGTTCTTCGGCGCTGACGCCGTCGAGGACCCCCCGGAGACCGCCCTCGAACTCCGGGAGGAGTGGGACTACTGGTACCCCGTGGACTATCGGTGTTCCGGGAACGACCTCATCTCGAACCACCTGACCTTCTACCTCTACCATCACGCGGAGCTCTTCGACGAGCCGAACTGGCCCCAGGGGATCACCGTCATGGGGATGGGTCTCCTCGAGGGCGAGAAGATGTCCTCCTCGAAGGGACACGTCGTCCTTCCCTCGACGGCCATCGAAGAGTACGGTGCGGACACCGTACGCTTCTTCCTGCTCAACTCGGCGGAGCCCTGGCAGGACTACGACTGGCGCGCCGAGGAAGTGGAGACAACCCGGGACCAGCTGGCACGCTTCTGGCGACGGGCCCAGGAGGTCATCGGTCTGGACGTCCCGGACGAGCGGCCCGACTTGGCCCGGATCGACCGGTGGCTCCTGTCGAAGCTCCAGACCGTGATCGCCGACGTGACCGAGTCGATGGAGGCCTTCAGCACGCGGCACGCGAGCCAGGACGCCTTCTACCAGATGGACGAGCACCTCCGCTGGTACCGCAAGCGCGCCGACCTGGACCGGCCGGGCGCGAAGTGGACCCGGCGCGAGGTGCTCCGGACGCGGCTTAAACTGCTCTCGCCCATCGTCCCGTTCATGACGAACGAACTGCACGAGCAGTTGACCGGCACGCCCGTCGAGGACGAGGTATGGCCGGAGTCTGACCCCGAGTGGCGGTCCGCCGTCGTCGAACTCGAGGAGCAACTCGTCGAGTCGCTGGCCGACGACGTCAGGGACATCGTCGACGTGACCGACACCGACCCGGAGCGAATTCGGGTCTTCACCGCCGCGAACTGGAAACGCGGCGTCTTCGAGGAGGTAGTCGAGACGGGCCCGGACGTCGGCGAGGTGATGAGCAGGGTGATGCAGTACGACTCGATGCGCGACCGTGGCGACGAGGTCAACGAACTGGTGCAGTCGCTGGTCGAGGACGCCCGCGAACGCTCCGACGAGGAGTTGGCCACGCTCCTCGAGGTGGACGAGACGAGCGTCTACGAGTCGGCTGCCGGCTTCCTCGCCCGCGAGTTCGACGCGACGGTCGAGGTCGTCCCGGAGAGCGACGCCGAAGCGGAGAAGGCCGAACAGGCAGAGCCGTTCAGGCCGGCCATCCTGCTGGCGTAGACGCTCCCGGCCGATCGTGGCGAACAGGCGACGGATCCCTCCCCGGGACGGTCCGTCGCACTCCCGCCGTGTTCGTCCCGGGCTACCGATGCAGGATGCGTCGCAGTGGGCCGGTTTCCGTATTTGAACGTTCGGTGTCTCCCTCCCCCCTCTTCGTGGGAGCCGAGAACACGCCGGCCAGATCCACGGCACCGGCGTTCGAGTGGGCACTCCGGAGCCGGTGACACCCCGGCGCGCGGGATTCGCGGGTCAACCGGTCCGACTATACGCCAAGCAGGTCGAACTCGGTCCCGAGGTCGTGTTCCCGGGCGTGCTCGTAGACCACGTGAGCGGCGGCGACGTCTTGGATGGCCAGGCCGGTGCTGTCGAAGACGGTGACGCCGTCCCCGGGGGTGCGCCCCGCGAGGTCGCCGATCACGATGTCGCCGAGTTCGCCGTAGAGGTCGCCGTCGTCCAGCACGCCCTCGCTCCAGGGGACGTTGATTTCCCCGGAGTGGGTGCACTGCTCGTAGTTGTCGATGACGAGTTTCGCCTCGAGGAGAACCTCGTCGGCGAGTTCGTGTTTGCCGGCCGCGTCGGCACCCATGGCGTTAACGTGCGTGTGCTCGCCCAGATCACCGGGCGAGACGATGGGCGATTCGACGGGCGTGACGGTGGAGAGGACGTCGCAGTGGCCGGCCTCGCTGACGCTGCCCTCGCGGACGGCAAATTCCTCGTCGTACTCGTCGACGAACGCCGCCACGGCGTCCGGGTCGACGTCGGCGACGACGACCTCCTCGATGTCCCGGACGCTGGCGATGGCCTCGAGCTGGGTGTGAGCCTGGGTGCCCGCGCCGACGATGCCGAGCGAGGTGGCGTCGTCGACCGCGAGGTGGTCGGTCGCCACGGCGGCGGCCGCGCCGGTGCGCTTTTTCGTCAGGACGGTGCCGTCCATGATCGCGAGCGGGTAGGCCGTCTCGGGGTCGCTGTAGATGACGGTCCCCATCACCGTCGGCAGGTCGTGATCGTCGGGGTTGTCGGGGTGGACGTTCACCCACTTGATGCCCGCCGCGTCCCAGTCAGCGGCGTCCAGGTACGCCGGCATCGAGCGAAAGTCGCCGTTGTACTGGGGCAGATCGATGTACGACTTCGGGGGCATCTGGGCGCTGTCGCGAGCGAACGCGCCGAATGCGTCCTCGACCGCGGTGATGAGTTCCGGCATCGGCATCTCCATGTCCACTTCCCGACTGGAGAGCAGCAGTGTCGCGCGATCCATACTCGACCGTGTGCGTCTCATCCACTTATAGGGGCGTCATTTTTGCCGGCGTCGAAAGCGACCGTTCGGGCGAGAAAGATTCAGGAGACCGGCGGTCGAACGCCGGTGCATGGAGTACACCGAGGAAGCCGACCGGATCGTCGTCCGACTCGACCCCGGGGACCGGGTCGTGGAGTCGCTCGAGACGCTCCGCGAGGAGTGCGACGTCACCGGGGCGTTCTTTGCGGGCATCGGCGCGCTGGACGAGGTCACCCTGGGCCACTACGACGTCGGCGAGCAGGAGTACGAGGAGGAGACGTTCGAGGGCGACTTCGAGGTGACGAGTTTTCTGGGGAACGTCGGACCGGACAAGATCCACGCCCACGTCCAGCTGGGCAAGCGGGACTTCTCGACCATCGGCGGGCACTTCGCGGGCGGTCGCGTCTCGGGAACCTTCGAGGTGATCGTCCACCGCGTCGAGAGCGAGTTGACCCACCACCTGGACGAGCGGACCGGCCTGGACGTCTTCGACCTGGCGTGAACCGTCGGTCCCGGACGTGTCGGTTTCTGTAGGCGAAAGAAAGGGGTCGTGCGTTCGAGGGGGTCGGCAGGGCGGTTCGGACGAACGAAGGGTCGGGGCGAATGAGACGGCGCGTTCAGGCGGTCACATCGCGCCGCCCATGCCGCCCATGCCGCCCATGCCGCCACCCATACCGCCCATGCCGCCGCCCATACCGCCCATGCCGCCGGCGCCGGGGCCGCCAGCGTCGTCGTCCTCGTCGTCGACCTGACCGCCCTTCAGGTCGCCAGCGGCGATGACGTCGTCGATGCGGAGGATCATGGTCGCGGCTTCGGTCGCGGACTCGATGGCCTGGGTCTTCACGCGGAGGGGTTCGACGACGCCCTCCTCCTCCATGTCGATGATCTCGCCGGTGTAGGCGTCGAGCCCGTTGCCGAGGTCGCCGCCGTCGTGGGTGCTCCGGAGGTCGACCAGGGAGTCGATCGGGTCGTGACCCGCGTTCTCCGCGAGCGTGCGCGGGACGACCTCGAGGGCGTCCGCGAAGGACTCGACCGCGAGCTGCTCCCGGCCGCCGACGGAGTCCGCGAAGTCACGGAGTTTGAGCGCGAGTTCGGTCTCGGGCGCGCCGCCGCCGGGGACGACCTTGCCGTCCTCGAGGGTGACGCGCACGACGCCGAGGGAATCCTCGATGGCGCGCTCGACCTCGTCGACGACGTGTTCGGTGCCGCCGCGCAGGATGAGCGTGACCGAGCGGGCCTCCTCGACGTCCTCGATGAAGACGCGCTCGTCGCCGCCGACGTCCTTCTGGGCGACGGAGCCGGCGAAGCCCAGGTCGGCCTCGGTGATCTCGCGGGCGTTCGAGACCGGGCGTGCGCCGGTCGCGCGGGCGATGGCCTTCAGGTCGGAGCTCTTGACCCGGCGAACGGCCATGATGCCCTTCTCGGCCAGGAAGTGCTGGGCCATGTCGTCGATGCCGCCATCGACGAAGACCACGTCGGCGCCCGCCTCGTCGAGGGCGTCGACGAGTTCGCGCAGCTGGTCCTCCTCGCGCTCGAGGAACTCCTGGAGCTGGTCGGGGTCCGTGACGTTGACCTCGGTGTCGATCTCGGTCTCGGCCACCTCGAGGCCGTCGTCGACGAGGGCGACGTTCGCGTCCTCCGCCGAGTACGGCATGTTCTCGTTGACGCGGGTCTTGTCGACGATGACGCCCTCGACGAGTTCGGAGTTCTCGATGGCGCCGCCGACCACCTTCTCGACTTTGACGTTGTCGGTGTCGACCCCGTCCTCGTCGGCGACCGACTGGACCGCCTGGACGACGAGGTCCGAGAGGGTGTTCTTTGCACTCTCGGCGCCCTTCCCGGTCATCGCCGTGGCGGCGATCTTCTCGAGGTATTCGGCGTCCTCGGCCGAGATCTCGATCGCGATCTCGTCGAGGAACTCCTTGGCCTTCTCCGCGGCCTGGCGGTATCCCTGGGCGAGCG
>JBDGUD010000020.1:0-17961 GCA_042216165.1 Halanaeroarchaeum sp. | reverse complement strand
GATTCAGCGCAACATGATGGCCCGGGACCTGAAGAAGTACGGCCTCGACTGAGTGCTCCATACCTTTATACGGGCCGCAGGGAATTGGCGGACATGGCTCGTATTTCGCCTGCGGACCTCCACGAGGGGGTCGTGGTGTTGCTCGAATCGTTCGGAACCCCAGCCGACATCGCGGACCGCGTGGCCGAGTCCCTCGTCGATGCGGACCTCAAGGGACACCACTCCCACGGCGTGCTCCGGGTTCCACTCTACGGCGAGCGAGCCGAGACCAGCAGGCTCGATCCGGACGCGCGCCCGGAGGTCGTCCGCGCGAACGGGCCGGTCGTTCGAATGGACGGCCGATACGCCTTCGGTCAGTACAACGGACGCGAGATGATCGATCTGATCACCGACGCCACGGCGGAGTACGGCGTCGGCGTGGTGAGCATCAGGAACGCGACCCACCTCGGGCGGATGGGGGAGTGGGCCGAGCGGGCCGCCGACGCGGACGCCATGTTCGTCGGGTTGGCCCGGGCGAGCACGCTCACGGTCGGCATGGCAGGCAGCGCCGAGCGACGGATCGCGACGAACCCGATGACCTTCGGTGTCCCGACCTTCGACGCGCTACAGTTCCCGATCGTGCTCGACATCGCGACGAGCCAGGTCGCCCACGGCAAGATTCGGGAACGCGATCACACGGACGAGCGCGTTCCCGAGGCGTGGACGACCACGGACGCGGGCGAACCCGTCACCGATCCGCGGGCCTTCGAGGAGGGCGAAGGGGCACTCCTTCCGCTGGGCGGCCGCGAGAGCGGGTACAAGGGATTCGGACTGGCGGTGATGGCGGAACTGTTCTCCGGCATCCTCGGGGCCGGGCACGTGGCCGGTCAGTCGACCGACCGGACCGGGGGGAACGACGCGGTGTTCGTCGCCGTGGACCCCCGCCAGTTCACGAGCCGGGCCGACGTCGAAGACCAGGTGACGGCGTTCGACGACCACGTTCGGGGGACCGAGTTCTCGGAACACGTCTCGGCCGGCGTCGCCGCCCACGGCGAGAATGCCATGCTACCCGGAGAACCCGAGTACGTCACCGCGCGGGAACAGCGCGAGAGGGGGATCGACCTCGCCGACCGCATCGTCGAGTCGCTGGCGGAGTTCGGGACCGAACAGGGCGTCAGGACCGACCTCCCCGCGGCATTCGATCTGTGAGCTACGGATCCTCCCCGGCGAAAAGCGAGCGAGGGTCGGGGCCGTCGTAGGTGATCTCGTTCGGTTCCGGACCGACGTTTCGCATCGGGTCCTCTCTGGTCCGCTCCTCGTGTGAGTGAGCGGTGAGGCCCGCAGCGCGGCCGACGACGAAGACGGCCTGCGAGACCGCCGGGTCGATGCCGAGTTCGCCCAGGACCGCCGCGATGGCCCCGTCGACGTTCGGGTGGACGTTCGATCCCACCCGTTCGTGGAGAGCCCTTCGGACGGCCTTGAGCGCGGTCAGATGGGGACCGTCACCCCGTTCTGCCAGCATCTCCTCGAGTGCGACTGCCCGTGGATCCGGATCGTGGTACCGGTGGCCGAAGCCAGGCACCGGGTCGCCCACATCGAGGTACTCATCGACGGCGGTCGCTGCCCTCGCTTCCACGTCGCCGGTCGTGTCCCCATCCGCGAGGATCGACTCGAGGAGACGCTGACACTCCAGCATGGCTCCGCCGTGATGCTCGCCGATCGCGGTGAGGCCCGCGGCGGTGGCCGCGGGGAGCGAGGCACCGCCGGAGGTGACGAGTCGGGTCGCCTGCGTCGACGGCGGGGTGAGCCCGTGATCGAGACTGGCGGTGAGGACCGCCGAGAAGAGCGCCGCCTCGTCCGCGTCTGGAACCTCGCCCCGCAGGAGCGTGAAGAACGCTGCCGAGAAATCCGCCTCCGTCATCAGTTCGTCGATGGGGTATCCCCGGACCCGGATGTCGTTCGGTGCGACGTCCGAGAGCGACGTTCGCCAGGTCATCGGCGTCTCCATATTCGTCCGTCGGATCGATTCGTATCTCGGTCGCTTCGTCTCCATCGTGGCATACCATCACGTACGGGGGACCGCGACCACCAAAAAATAACTGCCCGGTACCGCTCCGTTACCGGCGGCCGACGTCGGCCAGGACCTGGTTGATCTGCTCGGCCTGCTTCTTGCACGCGCGCTCGACGTCCCAGTCCTTGGTCATGACGCGCTGGTACATCGTCGCCGACGAATCGTACGTGATCGCCCCACCGTTCGGGACGGCCGGCGGGGAGCTGAACGTGTACTCGTCCAGGGTCTTCTGAACGGCGCCCCGCCAGAACCGCTTGTGGAGGTCCGTCTTCGCGTACCAATCGTTGTTCTGGATGAGTTTCGGGGAGATGGGGACCGCACCGATGTTTTGGGTGACGCCGACCGCGTCCGTCGCGAATCGGTCCATGAAGTCCGCGGCGGCCTCGAGCTTCGTCTGGTTCCCGAAGTTACCCTGGACGAACATCATCGAGTCCATCCAGGCCATCGTCGTCTTTCGCTCCTGGTAGTGGGGCACCGCGTAGCGGTACAGCCCGTCCTTCATCTTCTGTGGCTGCTGATCGAGATAGGACTGCCACAGGTCGCCCTGGTCCTGCACGTGATTGTCGGCGATTTTACCGGCCCACTGGAGTGTCGTGATCGCTTCGTCGCCCTGATTGATGGCGTTCGGGTGGAAGTACTCCTTCTGCTTGATGTACTCCACCTGCATCTTGACCGCGTCGATGTACGGTTTCTGGTCCGTCACCGCTGCGTCCCCGGCTTTGTTCACGACGCCGGTGAGCGACCCGCCGAACTTCGGGGGATAGTGAGCCACGTATTCGGCGTCGGCCGGTTTCATACCCGTCGCCGACGGGTAGTGGCCGTCCTTCTGTCCCCAGGGACTGTTCTGGATCTTCTCGTAGACGTCGGCCGTGCGACCGTAGAACTTGCCGCCGCCGTTGTCGTACTCCACCGTCGCAGGATCGACGCCGGCCTGTTCCAGGATGTCCCGTCGCCAGGCCGGCAGGTACGGCTCGACGCCGTACGGCCAGGTCAGGAGTGCGTCGTCACCGCCGGTTGCCTGTTTTCCCCAGACGCGGTGGAAGTCCATGACGCCCTCGGAGACCATCTCCGCGGTCTTCGAGTTCTTGAAGACGTCGGTGATGTCGTAACCCTTTCCACCCGCCATGAACGACGGGTTGGTCTTGACCTCGACGAGGTCCGGCAGGTTCCCGGCCGCCTCGGCGGCACGCCACTTCTTCAGGAGCTGGGAGTACGGGACGCCGGTGATGGAGATGCTGACACCGGTCTCATCCTCCATCGTCGAGATGATGTTGTTGATGAACTGGCGTGCGGCCTTGTTCTCGGTGATGCCCGCGTGCCAGATGTTGAGAGTGACGTCACCGTACTTCCCACCGGTGGCCGTCCCGGTCGTGGTGGTCGTGGTGGTGTCACCACCGCCTCCGCCGTCTCCGCCGTCGCCGCTGTCCCCGCCACCCGTACAACCTGCCAGGCCCGCAGTCACTGTACTCGCGCCAGCCACTTTCAGGAACGTCCGCCGGTCGAAACCGCCAGACCTTCCTGAATTATCGTGTTGATGCGTCGGCATCGGTTCGATTGTCACTATCTACCACAATAAAGGTTTCGTCACGAGAGAGGTTCCAGTCAGACTCGTTCCCGTCCCCGAATCGTCCCACCCTCCGGACGGGTCTGACCGACGATTCGTGCTCGACCGACCGCGGTAGCGGTACTTATTTGACGTTTCCCGCGTACTGGCTGGTATACTGATGCGTGCTCCCCTCGATGGCATTCGGGTATTAGACCTCGGACAGATCTACCAGGGTGGCTACGCGGGCCTCCTCCTGAGTTACCTCGGCGCGGACGTCATCAAGATCGAACCGCCGTGGGGCGAGAACGTCCGAACGCGGACCGAGGACGGCAAACCACCCCAGTTCCAGATGCTCAACGCGACGAAACGGAGCGTCACACTCGATCTCAAGTCCGACGACGGCAAAGACGCCCTGCTGGATCTGGTCGAGAAAGCCGACGTCCTCTTCGAGAATTTCTCGCAGGGGAAAATGGAGGATCTCGGACTGGGATACGACGTCCTCTCGGGCGTCAATCCCCAGTTGATATACGGCCACGGATCGGGCTACGGTGACACCGGACCGTACGCGGATTACCCGGCGATGGACCTCACGATCCAGGCGATGAGCGGGGTGATGGAGACGACGGGTCGGCCCGACGGACCCCCGACGAAGGCAGGGCCGGCCGTCGCAGACTTCATCGGTGCCGTCCATCTGGTCGCCGGGATCACGAGCGCCCTCTACAAGCGCGAACGAACGGGGGAAGGCGAGTACATCGACGTGGGGATGTTCGACACGATTTACCCGACGCTCACCTCGCCGATTTCCGCGTGGGCCCGGGAGAGCGATGCGCCACCCCGGACGGGGAACCGGCATTCGGGGCTCTCCATCGCGCCGTACAACGCGTACGAGGTCGAGGACGGGTACGTGGCGATCATCTGCGTCGCGGAACGTCACTGGGAATCGCTGGCCCGCGAGATGGACCGAGAGGACCTCATCGGTGTCGAGAAGTACTCCTCGAAGGCAAAGCGCGCAGAGCACATGGAAGAGATCGACGGGATGATCGAGGACTGGCTCGAGGGGCGGAAAAAGGACGAAGTCGTCGAACGGCTCCTCGACGCGAACGTCCCAACCGCCGAGGTCCAGACGATCGAGGACATCGTTACGGACGATCAGCTGGCGGAGCGAGGCATGCTCAACTATCTCGACAACATGAGTGAGGGGAAAGAACAGATCCCGGTACCCGGGATGCCGATCAAGTTCGAAAACGGGGAGGAGCCGACGATCGAGCGGGCCCCCGAACTGGGCGAGCACACCGACGAGGTCCTCTCACAGGTGGCGGGGTACGACACCGATCGGATCGACGACCTCACGTCGGAGACGGTCAGCGACTGATCACAACGCGTCCGTCAGCGTCCGTGTCGACTCGAGTGACTCGAGGTCTCCGAGGAGGTCCACGACGCGTTCCCGCGGGGCTTCGTCGAGCGAGGTACCGGCCAGATCGTGGAACTTCTCCTGCAGGCCGACCCAGGACATCGGCGACTCCGGCGAACCAGTGGGATATCGGACGGTCGCCTCTTGCGTGTCGCCGTCGGTCGTCTCGGCGACGACCCTGGCAGGACGGGTGGCAGGGTACGACGACTCCATCTCCTCGGTCTCGACCACCGTGACGGCCTCGACCAGTTCCCGTATCGTATCGTCGTCCATCAGGTCGGGGTCGAACTGTGCCAGTTTCGCCTCGCCGGTGGCAAGGGCCACCGCGACGGCGAACGGGATGCTCATCTGGGCGTCGAGGAGGGTCTCGACGGCCTGCTTGTCGTGGTGGGCGGCCGACCGGTAGGTCTCGACGCGAACCTCGTCGATCGCCGCGGGTTCGACGCCGCGGTTCCTGAGTTCGAAGGCGGCCTCGATCGGCGCGTGCGCGTGACGACAACTCGGATAGGGCTTGAGATACCGTTCGGTCACGGCCCACGGATCCCCGAGGTCGTCGTACGGGGCGAAGTCGTAGTCGTCGGCGAACGCGGTGGCAAAGCCGTCCTCGCCCTCGATGATCGTGTCGGGTCCGTCGAACCCAACGGCGGCGAGGTCACCGGCGAGGACGCCCGCCATCGCGGCCCGACCGGGGTGGAAGCGCTTCGCCATCGATCCCTTCTCGAGGAACTCGAAGAGGCCGCCCGCCTGCGTCCCGGCGAGCCCGAGGGCGTGCGCGGAGCGCCTCTCGTCCAGGTCGAGCAGCGAGGCGACCGCAGCGGCGGCACCGAAGCAGCCGGTCGTGGCCGTGGCGTGGAACCCACGTTCCCGGTGAGAGGTCTGGACGGCGCTGGCCGTCGTCAGCATGGCCTCGTATCCGACGGCGACCGCTGTGATCAGGTCCTCGCCCGAGGCCCCTTCGCGCTCCGCGACGCCCAGGGCAGCAGGCACCACCGCACTCCCGGGGTGTGCCGAGGCGGTCCGGTGACCGTCGTCGACGTCGAGTGCGTGGGCCGTCGTCCCGTTGACCAGAGCCGCAAATTCGGGGGCGATCTCCGTCTCAGCACCGACGATCGTTCCGCCGCCGCTGGGGGCGTCGGTGGCGTATTCCAGCATGCGCTCGCCAGCCTGCGCGCGCGAACCGGCGTACGTGGCGGCGAGGGTGTCGAGAATCGATCGTCTCGTGGCTTCGATTACCTCGCCGTCGAGGTCCGCGGCCGCCCGGTCGCTCACGAACGCCGCGATTCGTGCCGTCGGAGCGCCTGCCGGTGAGGACTCGTGGACTGTCATGGATCGTCACAACGCGCGGACCCCCATTACGTTAACGGGGGACACGGAGCGGCTCGAAGCGCGGTGGTCCGATCGTATATTCATCATGAATGAATGATATGGATTTTGCCGGTATCGGACGAGATCGGGAGGAGCAAAGCGTCTTCTTCCCGTACCCGCCTCAGCCACACCCCCTGAAGTGGCAATGAACTCCGTGTGTCGTTCCCGATGGGTGAATTTTATATCATAGTGGCCGGATATCACGACCCATGGCAGGGAAAAACACGGTCCAATCGGTCGAAACCGCCCTCGAGGTGGTCGACAGACTCGCAGAAACCGAGGGCGCACGTCTGGGGGAGTTGGCCGACGGCCTCGATATGCCTCCGAGCACGGTCCACAGTCACGTCGCGACCCTGCACGATCGCAATTTCCTCGCGAAGGAGGGCGACATCTACTACCTCTCCATGAAGTTTCTGACTCTCGGCGAACAAATCCGCCGACGTTCGGCAGCGTACCAGCTCGCCGAGCAAAAAGTCCACCAGATCGCGAAGGAGACCGGACTCAGAACACACTTCATCGTGGAGGAAGAGGGGAAGGCTTGGTACCTCTATTCGGTGTCTGGAGACAACGCGATCACGGCGTACGCAAGCCGTGGGAAACAGGCGTCGCTCCACGCCTCAGCGGGTGGCAAGGCCATTCTGGCCGCGATGCCCCAGGTCCGGGTCGAGGCGATTCTGGACCAGTACACCCTGGAGGCGCACACGGGGGAGACGATCACCGACCGGGAGGAACTGTTCGCGAACCTCGACGAGATCAGGGAACGGGGGTACGCGTACAACCTCGAGGAACACCTCACGGGCGTCAACGCGATCGGCACGCCCGTGACGAAACAGTCCGGCACGGTCGTGGGGGCGATTAGCGTCTCCGGACCGGCCACCAGGATGAAGGGGGCGTCCATCGAAGAAGACCTCCCGAACCTCCTGATGGAGGCCACGAACGAACTGGAACTGAACATAACCTACTCGTAGAACCCGGACGAGCCGGCACCGCGCGCCGTCCAGTCCAATCGTGCCGTGTTTTCACGCCCGACATTCAGCGATGGCGAATATAACATGAACGTTCGTTCGATTGGAACCGTGCGTTACGACCATGCGGAGGTAAAGGCGTTGGAGGACACATACCGCGCCACAACGATCCGATCATCATTACATCCATAGTGTCGTAAGGGAAAACTGCCACGATCGGGTTCGATCTCCTCAGATCCCGACCCACACCACGACAGACGCCGTTGTCCTGCCACAACGAGTGACGACGTGGGAAATTTATATTTAAAATTCCCCCACGAGGAACTTTATGTATGCGAGTATGCCCCGACGCAGGCGGGGGACCGACACACTTACAACACGGGTATGGCAACTGCACGCATGGAGTTCGGTGTCATTCCTAATTGGTCCTGGCCGGTGGACGGCGATCCGGCGGCCCAGATGGAGCGGACGCTCGAACAGGCGAAGGTCACGGTGGACTCTGGATACGACGCGGTGTGGTTCGGTCAGCACTACATCAGCGAGGGGAACAACCACTTCCAGCCACTCCCGCTGCTATCGCGGGTTGCGAGTTTCGCCGGTGACGTGGATCTCGGCACGTCGATTTTCCTCCTTCCCCTCCACAACCCCGTCGCCGTCGCCGAGAACTTCGCCACTGCGGACGCCATGTTCGACGGATCGCTCAAGTTCGGTGTCGCGCTGGGATACAAGCCGGAGGAGTTCGACTCGTTCGGCATCGACATGGACGACCGTCTCGGGCGGTTCGTCGAGGGCATCCAACTCCTGCGGGCGTTGTGGACGGAAGAGAACGTGAGTTATTCGGGCCAATACTTCGATGTCGACGACGTCACGATCGATCCGCGACCGGGAGACGATCTCGAGTTTTGGCTGGGTGCGAACGCGGAGAAATCGGCCGAACGGGCGGGCCGCATGGGCGACGGGTGGATCATCAGCGCCAGGACCACGTTCGAGGAGGCAAAGCGCCTGTCGTCCATTTACGAGGACGCCGTCGGGGAGCAGGCGGAGGCCGGCATCGCGATGAACCGGGAGGTGTACGTCGCCGACACGACGGAGGAGGCGGTCGAGACGGTCAAGCCGATGATGAAACAACGCGTCTCGCACTGGCTGGATCGGGGGGCTCAGGACACGGCAGAACAGGTCGACGACATCGACGAGCAGGTCCACGATATGCTCGAAGAGCGGTTCGTCGGCGACGCCGAGGAGGTCATCGACCGCATCGCGACCTACCACGAGAACGTCGGCGTCGATCACGTCATCGCGATGTACAACTGGCGGGACCTCTCCCAGGGGGAGGTCCTCGACTCCATCGAGCAGTTCGGGGAGGAGGTCATCCCGTACTTCGAGGACGAGTACGCCGACCTGTAGCAGGATCGCCGATCAGCGGTACCGGTCCCGGAACGCGTTCTGGCCCAGTCCACGGCGCTGCTGTTCGAGCGGCAGGACGTGTGCGGGCGCCACGTTGCCGAGGTTGACGTCGGACCCGATCCTGTCGATGAACCACCAGGACGACTCCATGACCTCGTAGTACGAGCCGAGGGGCAGTTCGAACATGAGGTGTTCCGTTCCGTAGGCACCCACGTAGTCGTCCACGATTGCCTCGAGGGAACGATCACCGTCCTCGGCTTCGCGAACCCCGTCGATCTGTTCCATCTCCAGGATGACCGTCTCCGCACCGGCATCGAGGGCGGCCGCGACCTCCTCGTCCATCTCGCCCGGTGACAGCATCTCACCGTCCGTCTCGCTCGCCTTCTTTCCGACCTCGAAGTGAACGTCGAGCCCCAGATCCGTGGCCGCCTCGACGAGGGCCACCTTCTCCTCGAGGGCGATGTCGATGGACGTCGAGGAGACCTCGACCCCCGGAACGCCGACGTCGTGGACCGCCTCGAGGTACTCCCGTTCGCTCCCCTCGTGGTAGGCGGCCTCGAGGAAGTTCCCGCCGGGGAATGCGAGGACGTCGTTCTCGGCGAAGAGGTCGAGCTTCGCCTGGATCAGGGACGGTGGCTGGATGGCGAGCGCAGCCCGCTGGAACTTGTACGAGTCGATCCACGCTCCCGCGAACGCGAGCATGTCCTCGACGTAGTTCGTCCCCCCGACGTTGTAGAGCCCGTCGCCGATGACCATCGTTCTCCCCGTTTCACGGGGCTTGGAGGGACGAGACCCGATCAATTCGCGGAACCGGTCGTCGGTGGTTTCGCTCGGCTGCGCCATACCGGCCCGTTGCAGAGGATACGCAAAAGGGTTCGCACCGACGCGGTCATTCCCCATCGGTCGAGGACAAAGCGTTTTGTGGACGGTCCGTGTACAAGGTCGAATATGTCGTTTCACCTGGCCGGTCCGTTGTACAAGAACACGTTCGGGACCCGGACGATGCGCGAGATTTTCGATAACGAAGCCTACGTCGAGCGCTTCATGCAGGTCGAGGCCGCCCTGGCACGGGCCGAGGCCGCCCACGACGTCGTCCCCCGGGATGCCGCCGAGACGATATCGGACCGTGCGTCCCTCGATTACGTCGACATGGACGCCGTCGAACGAAATCTCGGTGAACAGGGACTCCTGTCGATGTCGATCATCGACGCGTGGGAGGAGTCGCTCGGGGAGGCCGGCGAGTATCTCCACTGGGGAGCGACCAGTCAGGACATCATGGATACGACGACGGTCTTGCAGGTTCGGGAGGGAACGAAAGCGGTCATCGAGGACACCGAGCGGGTGCGCGACCAGTTGCGCGACCTCGCAGCCGAATACAGGGAGACCCCCATGATGGGACGTACCCACCACGTCCACGCGATACCGATCACCTTCGGATTGAAGGTCGCGAGCTGGTTCGACGAAGTCGAGCGTGACCTCGACCGACTACGGGAGGCGCGCGATCGGGCCATCGCGACGCAGTTCTTTGGGGCGGTTGGAACGCTCGCGTCGCTCGACGAAGTGGGCCTCGACGTACAGGCCCAGTTTGCCGAGGAACTCTCCCTCCCGGTTCCGGACGTTTCCTGGCAGGCCGCCAGGGACCGGTTCGCCGAACTGGTCGCAGAATTCTCGACGCTCGCGGGGACGCTAGCGCGGATCGCGAACCAGATTTTGCTGCTCAACCGGCCGGAAATCGGCGAGGTAACGGTGGAGGTCGACGAGGGACGGGTCGGGAGCAGCACGATGCCCCACAAGACGAACCCGACGGCCGCCGAGGTCGTCGTAGCCATGGCACCGCTGTTGCGGGGATCCGCTCACGTCATGCAGGAGGTCATGGAGTCCTTCGACGAACGGTCCGCCTCCACGTGGTACGTCGAGTTCGCCGTCCTGCCGGAGGCGTTCTCCTACGTCCACAGGGCGGTGACCGGAACCATCGATCTCCTCGATCACCTCGACATCCATCCCGACGCGATGGCCGATAACGTGGCGATCGAGGGGGACGTCATCGGGTCGGAACCGATCATGATGGTGCTCGCGGAAGAGGTCGGGCGGCAAACCGCTCACGACGTCGTCTACGAGAACGCGATGGCAGCGATCAAGCAAGGAGAAGACTTCATCGAACGACTGGCGGCGGACGGGAGAGTCGACCTCTCCAGGGAGGCCCTCCGGACGATTGGGGATCCGACGCAGTACACCGGGGTGGCGTCGCGCCTCGTCGACCGGACGATCGAGAGGTAAACCATCCACCGGGGGAAATATTTATCGGCTGGCGCGGTGCATTTTCTCAACATGTCGCTCGACACGCTGTTACTGGCGATCGGCTCGGACGACGAAGAGCGCACCGATGCACTGATCGATACCGTCATCGAACTCGCCGAAGCGGCCGACGCGTCGGTGATCGTCGGCCACGTTTTCACGCCGGAGGACTTTAGAGAGATCCGTTCGGATTTGAATATGACGGGTAGCGATGCTACTGCCGACGAAGTTGCTCGCCATCACGTGGCAGCCAGGGAGATCTCCTCGTCGCTCGCTGAGGCGGGTATCGATCACGAAATCCGCGGCCGGGAGGGGGAGGGGGAGCGGGGCGAGGAAATCGTCGAACTCGCGAAGGACGTCGCCGCCGACCGCGTATTCGTCGGTGGTCGAAAACGCTCGCCCACGGGGAAGGCGTTATTCGGTTCGACGGCACAGGCCGTGATGCTCAACGCACCCTGTCCCGTGACGTTCGTCCGCGATCAGTAGGGCGACCGGTTCGCTGGGGGCGAATCGACCGGGTTCGCGGGCGTCCCGAACGGATCGATATCCCGGACGTCGTCCATCGGGGCAACCGGTAGACTCGTTCCTCTGCGGTCCAAAGCCCGTTCCCTTCGACACCAGTACGCTTTAACCGTCGCCGGTCGCCACTCTCGTGCATGGCTACCGAATGGCGGGACACGGTATCACTCGACGAACAGCAGCGGCTGGTCCGGGACAGCGTCCGGGAGCTGGCCAAGGAGTTCGGCGACGAGTACTGGCGCGCGCGCGATCGCGACGGCGAGTATCCGACGGAGTTCGTCGACACGCTCGCCGAGAACGACTGGCTCGGTATCCTCGTTCCGGAGGAGTACGGCGGGGTCGGCATGGGAACCGAGGAGGTCGTGGTGCTGATGGAGGAATTGGCCGCGAGCGGCGGCGGGTTCGCCGCACCGCAGTCGATCCACGGCGGCATCTACAACACCGTCCCGCTCTTCCGGTACGGGAGCGAGTCGCTCAAGGAGACGATCCTCCCGAAGATGGCGTCGGGCGAGGCCACGCTCCAGTCGCTGTGTCTCACCGAGCCAAACGCGGGATCGGACTCGACCGCCATCGAGACGCGTGCCGAGCGAGACGGCGACGAGTACGTCATCGACGGGCAGAAGATCTGGATTTCGCGGGTCGATCACTCGGACTACGCGCTCGTGATGGCCAGGACCACGCCACGGTCCGAGGTGGAAAAGCGGACCCGGGGAATCTCGATGTTCCTCGTGGACCTGGAGGACGCCTACGCGCAGGACGCGCTTACGATCCAGCAAATCCCGAAGACGGCCGCCCGGGCGGTCCACTCCTTCGAGATGTGGTTCTCGGACCTCCGGGTCCCGGAACGCCACCTCGTCGGCGTCGAGGGCGAGGGATTCTACCAGCTGCTCGACGGACTGAACGAGGAGCGCCTCGCCATCGCGGCCGAGGCGCTCGGCCTCGGCTTCGCGGCCCTCGAGGCCGGGGTCGAGTACGCGGGCGAGCGGGAGGTCTTCGGCCAACCGATCGGGGCGAACCAGGCGATCCAGCACCCGCTCGCCGAGGCCTACGCGCGACTCCGGGCCGCCAAGCAGGTCACCTACAGTGCGGCAGCAGTGCTCGACGACGTGGATCGCACCGAAGCCGGTGCACGGGCCAACACCGCGAAGTACCTCGCGGCCGAGGCCGCCTTCGAGGCCGCCGACGTCGCCGTGCAGGCCCACGGCGGATTCGGCGTCGCCCGCGAGTACGACGTCGAACGGTACTTCAGGGAGGCCCGGCTCACCCGGTTGGTCCCCATCACCCAGCAGCTCGTCCTGAACTACCTCGGCAACTCGGTGCTCGGCCTTCCCAGGTCGTACTGAGAAACTACGTCCCCCGCCTTCCCGGGTCGTACTGAGGAACTACGTGCCCCGCCTTCCCGGGTCGTACCAAGGACTAAGAGCCCCCGCCGAATCAATCGATACGTCATGGCGAACCACAGTGAGAACGAGACCGATCGGCGGATCGCGACGGGCTGGCAGGGCCGCTTTTACGAGGACTTCACCGTCGGCGACATCTACAAGCACCCCTACGGCAGGACCGTCACGGAGACGGACAACGTCTGGTTCACCAACCTCACGATGAACCTCAACCCGATGCACTTCAACGAGACGTACGCCGCCGAGACGGAGTTCGGCGAACGGCTCGTGGACGGGACGTTCGTCATCGCGCTGGCCGTCGGGATGAGCGTCATCGACGTCTCGGCGAACGCCACCGCGAACCTGGGGTACGACGACATTCGCCACCACGCCCCGGTCTTCCACGGTGACACGATCTACGCCGAATCGGAGGTCCTCGAGAAACGCGAGAGCGATTCCCGCGACCACGTGGGAATCGTCACGACCGAACTCCGCGCCTACAACCAGAACGACGATCTCGTCCTGTCCCTCGAGCGGACCCCGATGGTGCTCAAGCGGGAGGCCGCCGAACCGTCCGCAGCCAGACCCACCGGGTGGCCGGACGGCGTCGGAACCCAGCCGGACGACCTATGACTGCCATCGACACCCGCATCGCCGGAGAACTGCCGGTCCGCGCGGCGGCGGACGTGGCCGAGGAGATAGGCGACGACGACACCCTCGCCGTCAGTGGATTCGGGAGCGTGGGCAACCCGAAGGCGGTCCCGGCGGCCCTGGCCGAGAGCGCCACGGACAGGGACCGCTCGCTGACCGTCATCTCGGGCGGGAGCACCGGCGAGCCGATCGACGCGCAGATGGTCGAGGCGGGGGCGATCGCCCGTCGCTATCCCTACCAGGGCCGCGCGGAGTCCCGGGCGGCGATCAACGACCGGGAGATCGCGTTCCACGACCTGCACATCGCTCGCATCGGCGAACAGGTCGAGGTGGGTGCGCTCGTCGACGTCGACACCGCCGTCGTCGAGGCCGTGGCCGTCGAACCGGGCCGGTTCGTCCCCTCGACGTCAATCGGGCACACGCCGGCGTACGTGGCCGCCGCCGACCGGGTCGTGGTCGAGGTGAACGAGTCACAGCCACTCGCGCTGGCAGCCCTCCACGACGTCTTCCGCCCGGGACGTCCGCCGGACCGAGATCCGATACCGCTCTCGTCCCCGGGCGATCGCCTGGGATCGCCCTGGATCGAGTTCGACCGGGACAAACTCGTCGGGGTGGTCCGGACGAACGACCCCGACACGCCGTACAGTTTCCGCGAGCCGACCGACGCCGATCGGCAGATCGCCTCGAACTTCGCCGCCTTCGTGGAGGCGGAGATGGAGCGCAACCCCGCACTCGCGGAGACGATTCGCCTGCAGTTCGGGGTGGGGAGCCTCGGGAACGCGCTGATGGGTGCGATCCGGTCCCTCGACGTCGGCGACCGGACCATCGACTACTTCGGCGAGGTCGTCCAGGACGGACTGCTGGACCTGCTCGCGGAGGACGTCCTGCACGACGCGAGCGCGACCTCCCTCGCGCTCTCCGAGGAGGGCCAACGGCGCCTGTTCGAAAACGTGGAGCGGTACGAGGACGCGGTGGTCCTGCGGCCCGCGTCCGTCTCCAACCGTGCGGAACTCATCGACCGGTTCGGGGTAATCGCCGTGAACAGCGCGGTCGAGGTGGACGTCTTCGGGAACGTGAACTCGACGCACGTGAACGGACGGCGTCTCCTCAACGGCATCGGCGGGAGCGGTGACTTCAACCGGAACGGCCTGGTCTCGATCACTGCCCTGCCGTCCACCGCGGCCGGTGGCGATATCTCCAGGGTCGTCCCCGCCGTGAGCCACGTCGATCACACCGAGCACGACGTCTCCGTGATCGTGACCGAACGGGGCGTCGCCGACCTGCGTGGCCTGTCGCCGAGCGAGCGGGCGGAGGCGATCGTCGAATCGTGTGCGCACCCGGACTACCGCGGCCGCCTCCGGGAGTACCTCGAACACGCGAGCGACGGCCCCGGGCACGTCCCCCACGATCCGACCGTCGCGTACGACTGGATGGACTGAACCCCCCCCGCACTTTTATTGCTCCGCCGTGTGAGACCGATCGTATGACTGCCGAGGCCACGACCGAACGCCCGACGGCCGAGAGACTGGGGCGGTTCGTCGCCGAGACGTCGATCGAGGACCTGCCCCCCGAGGTACGCGAGACCGCCGTCCGGGCGATCACCGACGGAATCGGCGTGACGCTCGCTGGACTGGCAACGGACAGCACGGAGATCACCGGTTCGTTCACGGATACGCTCCCGCGCGAGGGGCTGCCCCTGGGCGGGGAGACCGACGCGGCCCTGGCGGAGCGGGCACTGCACCTCGGGACGGCCGCGCACGCGCTCGACTACGACGACCTCTCCTGGGCGATGGACGGTCACCCGACGGTCGTGCTCCTCCCGCCGATTCTCGCGCTGGCCGACGCCGTGGAGCCGAACGGCGAGGAGGTCCTGACCGCCTACGCGGTCGGGTTCGAGACCGCCAGTTACGTCGCCTATCCGATCAGCCCCGGTCACTACGAGGCTGGCTGGCACGCGACCTCGACTTTCGGCGCCATCGCGGCGACCGCGACGGCCGCATCGCTCCTGGACCTCGACGCCGAGACCGCCGCGACGGCCCTCAACGTCGCGGCCTCGACGCCCTCGGGCCTGAAGGAGAACTTCGGGACGATGACGAAACCGCTCCACGCCGGCCTGGCGGCTCGGTCGGGGGTCACGAGCGCGCTGCTCGCCCGCGACGGCTTCACCGCCGGCGAGACCGCCATCGAGGGGTCGAAGGGGTTCTGGTCGGTGTACAGCGGGACGAGCGACTTCGACGGCGAGACGTCCCCCGTGATGCCGGGCGAGGAGTGGGTCCTGGCGAAGTCCGGCATCCACCTGAAGAAATACCCCGCCTGCTACTTCACCCACTCGTCCATCGCGGCGACGAGATCGCTGCTCGAGGCGGAGGACGTCGATCCCACGACCGTCGAGCGCGTGGAGGTCGAGGCGTCTGCCGGGGCGGGCGACGCACTCGTCTACACGGACCCCGAGACCGCCCTCCAGTCGAAGTTCTCGATGCCTCACGCGGTCGCCGTCGCGATGACCGCGGACCGCGTGAGTCTCGACTGGTTCGAGCCCGAAGCGGTCGGCGACGAGACGCTCGCCGCCCGGCGCAGCCTGGTCGACTTCTCTGTGGACGACGACCTCGAGTACGATTCGCACACCGCGAGGGTGACCATCGCGACCCTCGAGGGCACCTACCGCGAGGAGCGGAGTCACCCGCCCTGGACCCACCAGGAACCGCCGACGGCGGCCGAATTGGAGGCGAAGTTCGTCGAGACGAGTACCCAGACCGTGAGCGAATCGTCGGCTCGGGAGGCCTTCGAGCGACTACAGGCCCTCGAGAGCGTCGGTTTCCTGGAGGCCCTCGAGAGCGTCACGGACTGACCGTCGCCGCCGGGGGTGGGACACGCGATCCGAATGTCCCACCCATGATGACGAGATATTTATATATATAGGCAGTTGTCAATAATGATTCGGCCCCGGTCCGGCGCGCGGCGTCGTCCGCGGGAGCGTCGGTCAGCACGGGCGCGCAGATCGCGGCGAGGACTCGGACGTGGCCCCCGTCTGGGGGCGTTCGGGGCCCTGTCTGGAGCCGTTCGTTGCCCGTGAGGCGGTCGATGGAACCCCTCACCACCGGATCGCGCTGGTTGCCAGCCAGAGAACGCCAACGATCGGCGCTGAAGCCTCGATGAGTGCGTAACCGCCAGCGATCCGGATTCCCGCGATCGCCCGGCCCGTCCGGCCGTCGGTCCGGAGCGAGAGTGCGAATTCGTTTCAATTTTCGTCTACGTATCCAATCGTATCAGTCCTTATATTATTGTACGGTCGCCCCCAAGGGGTGAAGTCGCGGCGGGACCCCGGCCGCACCCACCGGACGAACCCTCGCGGAGGGGCGGTACCGGGACGGCCCGATTTTCGACGAACGACGTGAGGAGGAGATGGGGCCAGAGATGTCGCCGAGCGATATCTACGCGACTGTCCCGCACGTCACGGTTAGTTCCCGTCGTGCTTCAGGATCCAAAGCCCTCCCCGTCTGATTCGACGTCGCTCTCGCCCCCCGACGGGCCAGGGGTCTGGCTGTCGTGTGATGCACGGCCCGTCCGCACTTCGCACGAAGTGCCTCGGCCTGGATTTGAACCCGGGGTCTCGTCCTTACCAAGGACTTGCTTTACCGAGGAGGCCTTCGGCCCTGAAAGCGGCTACCGTTGCCGCAAAACCCCACTTTGCGTGCTTCTCATCTCTCAATTAGCAACGCTACTTATAAAAGAATTGGGTATTCGACCCAGTATGCCGTCTGTGGACACCGGAAAACGACAACCGTGTTCGGTGAGCGTTGCCCTACTCGACACATCAGAATTGTGTAGGGTTCGAGTAGTTCAGCTGAATGGCCCATTTCATCGAGCCGGGCAAACGTGACGAGAGAACTCAGCCCTGTCGTTGGACGATATACAAGTGGATGAATAACCCGAGGATGCCCAAGAACCCTCAGACGACACCACGGAGTTGCGGATTGGTGAATCCCCGTTTCTACGAATCGAAATACACGTAGTAGCCGACAGTCGGCCAAAATACGAGCAGGTACAGGCCGACTCGAATCAACAGACCGTTGTACGCGGTCAAGAGGCTCATCTCGTCCTCACCTCATCGACACGGGGAACCATATCGAGAATGTCAGTCAGGAGTTGAGAAACAGCTGCCGGCGTATATCCAACTATTTAGTCGTCATCAGCGGTGTACGCGCCGCCCCGACGCTTGATACGCGCGACGACGAGCCGCTGGTCGTCCTGCCGGAAGCTCACGGAGAGCCGGAACTCCCCGATGCGTATCTTCTTGTACGGGCTATTCTGGAGCGGCTCGCCGTAGTCCGGCGGGTCGCGCCACGGCGAGGAGACGATTTCATCGAGCTTGTCGA
>JBDGUD010000042.1:0-18500 GCA_042216165.1 Halanaeroarchaeum sp. | reverse complement strand
CCAGATCTTCACCTACGGCGTCTACGTCTGGTTCTTCGCCCTCCACGTGCCCGGTCTCCTCGGCCTGGAGAATCTCGCCGCCGGCATTCGACAGTTCGGCATCACCCCGATGCAGGTCTTCCGGGCCATCGCCATCTTCCTCGGCGTTCCCTTCGCGGCCGGCGTCCTCTCGCGGTACGTCGGCACGCACACGAGGGGCGTCGAGTGGTACGAGGAGGAGTTCGAGCCGCGGATCAGTCCGCTCACCCTGGTCGCGCTGTTGTTCACGGTGATCGTGATGTTCGCGATGCAGGGCGAGCGCATCGTCGCCCGGCCGAGTGACGTCCTGCTCATCGCCGTCCCGCTCACCGTCTACTTCGTCGTGATGTTCGTCATCAGCTTCGGCATGGGTCGAGAGATCGGGGCCGACTACTCGACGACCACGGCGATCGGGTTCACGGCCGCCTCCAACAACTTCGAACTCGCGATCGCCGTCGCCGTGGCGGTCTTCGGCGTCGGGTCGGCCGTGGCGTTCACGACCGTCGTCGGTCCACTCATCGAGGTGCCCGTCCTCCTGTCGCTGGTCAACGTCGCGCTGTACCTCCAGCGGAGGCTGGACTGGCGCGGCCACACGACCGGGAGTCTCGAGGAACCGACGGGAGGATCCACGCGGGGTGGTGACTGATGGCCAACGCCACCACGGTCGCGTTCGTCTGCGTGCAGAACGCCGGTCGCTCGCAGATGGCCCACGCGTTCGCCACGCGTGAGCGAGCGGAGCGCGGTCTCGAGGACGAGATCGCCCTCCTCACCGGCGGGACGCGCCCCGCGGACCACGTCCACGGGGAGGTCGTCGAGGCGATGGCCGACGTCGGCTTCGACGTCGCGGACCGAACCCCTCGGGAGATTACGTTCGAGGAGACGCGCGACAGCGACTACGTGATCACGATGGGGTGTTCGGCGGACGACGTCTGCCCGGCGGGCTGGGCCGGCGAGAGTCGGGACTGGGACCTCGACGACCCGGACGGCAAATCACCCGAGGCGGTGGCCGAGATCCGGGACGAGATCGAGTCCCGGGTGAGCGCACTCTTCGACGAACTCGAGGCCGGACCGTGAGGCCGAAGTCTGCGTCGTGACGGTCCGTTCTGGAGGATTCGAGACCATCGAAAGTGTCCGTCCTCCCCCTGGGTTGGTCGGAGGCGGGGGACGTCGATAGATCCGTCTGCCGTCGTCCATCGAAGACGGGAACCGTGACCGGGGGCGGTCTCTCCACCGGCACGTCGGGGAACGGTGGTCCGACGGGGCGATGACGGCGCCCTATTCGGATCCCCGCCAAGGGGGGCACACTCCGCGCTCGAATCGCCGACTGGAACCGGTGGACGGTGCGGGGAGAGTACGCCCCGGTCGGAAGCCGATGGTCGCACAGGTCACCTGGGCGATCATCCAGGGAACCTCCAGGTGCCCTGGACGATCATCCGCTGCGCCAGGGTGAGCGATCTCGGGCCCATCACGACCCGCCCCGGGCGGTCAGCCACGCCCGAAGGAGGCGGGCGAAGACGCCGCCGCCCCCGACCAAGACGCCCGCGAGGAGGAGCAGGCCGAGGTTGCCGAAGAGCAGGCCGGGCGTGATCTGGCCGCGGGTCGCTGCCAGACCGATTACGTAGACGACCAGGCCGGCGAGCCCGCCGCCGATGACGTCGCGAAGGGTTTCGTCCGTGATCATGGGCGAACACCGAAACTCGCGGACGGTGGCCCATCAACGGTTCGTTACTCCACATATCGACGACGTCGGGGCCACCACAGACACTTACGGGCCGGGGCCGTGGTCGCTGTATGGCGATTCGCGGGTACTGGCCACCGTCCACCGAGACCGTCACGACGCTCCTCGCGAGCGGCTGGATCGTCTCCCTCGGGGGCTTCGTGGCCGGGAGCGCCGTGGCCGGCGGCGATCCGGTCGCGGGTCTCGCCGTCGAGGGACTGCTGGGATTCGGCCTGGCGCTCACCGGCGCCGTCCTCCTTCGCACCACCGTCGCCCTCGTTCGGCGCGAGGGCACGTGGGAGTGGTCGCCCGTTTCGATGGCGGTGGCCGCCTCGCGAGGCGTCCAGACGGTGGTCGCGCTCGGGGTGGTCCTCGTCCTGTCCGTGGGTGTCTGGCTGCTCGTCCAGGGACCGGGCGGTCGCGGTGCCGGCGGCGTCCTGGTCGGACTGCTCGTCCTGCTGGTCGGCCTCGGCGGCGTGCTCTCCGGTGCGGTGCTCCTGGAGGCGCTCCTCCACCGCTGGCGCGAGCGTCACTCGACCGGGGGATAGCGGTCGCGGTCGATCCAGCCGCGAAGCGAGCGAGTGCCCTGCTCGTCGAAGCGGAGCGGGCGACGCCACCATGGACCCGCACCGGAGTCGCTCGACCAGTCGGTGACGACGCGGTTGGGCTCCGTGCCCCGCGACGCACTCAGCGGGACGGCACGATCGTAGAGGCGCGAACGGCGGTCCCCGACCGCGAGTACCCGGGCGTCGAAATCCTCCCGGCGCAGGTGAGCGTTGTTCGCGAGACGGTCCCGCAGTGCCGCCGGAACGTCGGACCGCGCGGTCGGCGACAGGGGTGCCCGGTCGAGACGGAAGTGGCCGATCAGGTACGTCCCCCAGTCCGGCGTCAGCCACGGGACCGGGTCCTCCCCGAACCGGTCCAGCGTCGCGTAGAAGAGCAGGAAGTCGCCGGCCTCGAGGTCGAGGATCGGGCTCGCCTTCACCCCGTGTGGATCGCCGTAGGTGTACGACCGGCCGCCGGGGTACGACGCGAATTCGGGGTCGAGGTGGACCGGAACGTCTCGGACGGGCGCCGGGATCCGGAATGGCAGATCGAGGCCGAGGTCCCGGTAGGTCGGCGGATCGGCTCGCGTCGGCTCCGTCTCGGGGATCGGGACGAAGGTGAACGACCCGTCGCCGCACACCGGGCCGCGAAAGCCAGGGGCACCCGTGTTGGCACCCACGTTGACGGCGACGGCGCGGGCCATCACTGGGGGAGCGGCGCCGCGCACTCCCGGCAGTAGGTGAAGTCGGCGCCGTTGGTCGTTCCGCAGCTCGGGCAGACCACCCCGTCGGACGCCGCCTCCTCGTCGCCCGACGCAACGTCGACGAGGGACTCCCGGGGCGGTCGCCACTCCGCCGGCGAGTCCGCTCCCTCCTCACGCCGTGCGGATTTCCGGGCGGCCCACAGGCGGACGAGTGCGAGCGCCGAGAGCGCCAGCAGGATCCAGACCCAGAGCTGCACGACCGACGCTACCGGACGGACGGCCTTGAGTGTGCTGTTCGTTGACATGCCCTCCACCTCTCCGGACCGACGGTCGGCACCGCTCAGGCCAGGAAGACGTGACGGGGACGGTCGGCGAGGACGTCCCGCCCCCACGAGACGGTCTCGGAGAACGCCTCCGATCGGAAGAACGCCATGGCGTCCTCCCGGGAGTCCCACTGGCTCGCGATGAACATGTCGTTCTCGTCCTCGCGGTTGGCCAGCAGGGTCGTCTCCCGGTGTCCGTCCATGTCGGCGAGGACCGCCCCGACCTCGTCGAAAGTCTCGACGAAGTCCTCGCGGTGTTCGGGTTCGACGGTGTAGAACATGCCCATCGTCCCCCACCCGTCGGCGACGTCGCCCGGCCGCCCCACGACTCCCGGCAGGTCGGCGAGGAACCCGCTCGCCGTGTCGGCGGCGGATTCGGTCTCCCAGATGCTCACGACCGCGGCGGGGGCGTCGTCCCGGCTCTCGTAGACGGCCGTCTTCACGTGGGTGTCGTAGTGCTCGAAGTTCGAGCGGAGACCGGAGACCGCTTCGGACAGGTCCTCGACGTCGGCCTCGGAGTACAGGGCCAGCGCGTAGACGTCTTCGCCCCGTGGTTGGCCCCCGTAGACGTCGAGGTCGGCGAGTTGGTCGCGGAGGGCGCTCCCGTCGTCGCCCCCCGCGGACTGCTCGTCGCCGTGACCCCCCTCGGGCGGACCGTCGCTCCCGTGGTGCCCGCGATTACCGTCGCCCGCCCGGCCCTCGTGATGCCCGCCCCCGGCGTCGCCGTGCGAGTCGGCGTCGCCGTGAGGCACCTCGTCCCCGGCGTGGTTCGGGCCCACGCTCGCGTCGCCGGCCTCCCGCGGGACCGTCTCGGCGGCCATGTAGGCGTCCAGGTCCGCCGCCGGGAACCGACGCCCGACGTAGAACTGGCCGAACTCGCCGTACTTCGCGGTCGCCTCGTCGAAGCGCATGTCGTAGACGATCTCCTTGAGGGCGACGGCGTCGGTACCGAAGAGGGTCACCCCCCACTCCCAGTCGTCCAGGCCGAGCGCCGAGGAGACGATCTGGGTCACCCGGCCGGCGTACTTTTTGCCGGTCTCGCCGTGTTCGGCCATCATCTCGGCGCGCTCGTCCATCGGGGTGTCGTACCAGTTGTACTCGGGGTCCCGGCGCTTGGCCATCGGGTAGAAGGAGACGTAGGCGTCCTCGGGGATCGAGGGGTGTTTCTTGGACTCCATGTAGCGCCGGAGACCGGTGTCCACGCTCTCGGGGTCCTCGAAGTACTCGGGGGCCGTGTACCCCCCGATCTCGGTCACGGAGACGAACGAGGTCGGCTGTTCGGTGAACCGGCCGAAGGCGGTTCGCTCGAGCGCCCGTTCGAGGCGCTCGACCTCGTCCAGCGTCGGTCGGAGGTGGACGAACAGGAGGTCGGCCTTGTGGCCGGTGATCGCGAACAGTGCACTCTCGCCCTCCCCCGCGTCTTCGGCCTCCTCGACGTAGGCGTGCGCCTCCTCCAGGGCGTCCTCCCGGCGACGGTCCGGGGCCTCTCGCCAGGCATCCCAGTCGATACGCCGGAAGTCGTGCAACACGAACCATCCCTCGTCGGTCGGCGGCGCGTCTGGCATGACCCACAATATACAGTCACGGTTCAAGGGCGTTGTGAGAGCGGCAGTCCCGTCGATCGGTGGGGGGTGGCCACCGAAACGGGTTTACCGGCGGATCGGAAATCACCGCCCGGATGCGCAAGAGCGGTCCACCGAAGGGGCTGGTCTCCTATCTCGTCCTCGAGCTCCTCGCCGAGGAACCGCGCTACGGCTACGAGATCCTCCAGGAGATCGCCGACCTGAGCGGGGGACACTGGGAGCCGTCCTACGGATCGGTCTACCCGATCCTCCACCGGTTCGACGAGGAGGGGTGGGCCGAACGGGTCGAGCGGGCGGACGAACCCGACCGCAAGTACTTCGACCTGACAGACGAGGGACGCGAGCACCTGGAGGAGAAACGCGAGGAGGTCGGCGGGACGGCCAGGGACTTCGCCGACGTCGTGCTCGGCTTCTACCACGTCTTCGTCGCGCTGGCCACCGACGACCGCTACGCCGTCGATCCGCCCGAAGAGGGGTGGACCTTCGACGAGGAGTTCTCCGCCTGGATCGTCGAGCAGTTCGTCCGGCACCACGAGGCGTACTTCGGGTCCTTCGAGCGGATCGACGAGACGCCCGACGCGTTCCACGAGCGGACCGGCGTGGAGTGATCAGGAGAGCAGCTGCGGCCCGAAGAGCATCAGCACGAGGCTGACGAGCATCACCAGCCCGACGCTCGTCGTCACCGCACGCGTGGCCGCGTGCCGGTCCTCGATCGGGAGGCGCGCGACGACGGACTCCGCGGACATCCGCAGGAGGTGGCCCCCGTCGAGGGGGAAGGCGGGGATGCAGTTGAAAAATCCCAGGTTGAGGTTGATCCAGCCGGTCCAGAACAGGAGGTTGGCGAGGAGGAACGCCCCGCCGCCCAGGGCCGCGAGGGGACCGTGGATCGTAAAGAAGTTCGCGTTCCAGGCCACGAACCCCGCGAAGTTGTACTCGAGGCCCGCCGCCCCGATGGTGCCGACGAAGGGGAGGATCAGGACCGCTCCGATGGAACGCACGAAGCCCGAAATACCCTGGCCGCCCACCTCGCCCTGGAGCAGGGAGAGGTACGTCGAGGTCGGGAACAGCTTCACGCCGAAGTCGGAGACGGACATGCCACTCTTGCCGGGATAGACCCGGACGCCCAGGAAACTCGATCCGTCCGCCTGCTCCCCGAGGGTCACCGACAGGGTCCGGCGCTCACCGTCGACGTACGCGGTGACCCGAACCGTCTCGCCGGGGGCGTAGTCGCCGAGCGCGTCCTCGAGCGAGCGGTGGTCGATCACCCGGTGCGCGCCGACCCGGGTGACGATCGCGGTCTCGTCGGCGGGGAATCCTGCCCTCGCTGCCGGTTCGCCGGCGACGATCGTGACCAGCGCGCCGACGGGGGCCGTGACCGCGGTCCCGTCCTCGCTCGTGATCGTCACGACCGTCGCGTTCCGCAGGGCCCGTTCGAACTCGGGTTCGGTCCGGATCGGTTCGCCGTCGACGGTCGCGATCGTCGTGTTCACGGCGAAGGTCGCGAACGGCGAGGGCGAGGCCATTCCGGTGACCTGGAGACGGCGCTCGACGGTCACCACCGTCCCCGAGGCGAGTCTGACCCGGACCCGTTCGGCCTCGATGCTGCCCAGCGCGGCAGAGAGATCGGCGTTCCGGGTGACGTGCACGTCGCCGACCTGGACGATCCGATCGCCCCGAGAGATGCCCGCCTCGTCGGCGGCGGATCCCGGGAGGACGCCCCCGACGGCGGCGCCCGAGGCCACCCCCATGGCGCCCACGACGGGACCGAAGAGGAGACCGAAGGCCAGGACGGTGACGAGGAAGTTGTTCGTGACGCCGGCCGCGAACATCCGCGCCCGGCTTCCGCGGTCGGCCGCCCGCTGGCTCTCCTCCTCGGGTTCGACGAACGCCCCGATGGGAATCGCGGCGAGGAGGGCCACGCCCATGGAGGCCACCTCGATGTCCTCGACCCGCGAGAGGATGCCGTGGCCGCCCTCGTGGACGATCATCCCGACGAACAGACCGATGACGATCTCGGGAGCGACAGACAGCGGGAGGAACTCGTTGACACCGGGGATGACGAGGACGTTCTGTGGCTTGGTCGCGGCCGTTGGCGGCGGTGGGTTGCGAACGACGCTGACCGCGTTGAACACGAGGAGCGCGAAGACGCCGACAAGGACGACCAGGGCGAAGCCCAGACCGAGGTTGCCCCAGGCACGCCAGAACCGCCTGGGCGCGGCCAGTCGGTCCAGGAGGGCGCGTCCCCGTTTGGTGTGAACCGTGAGAATCGGGCCCATCGTCCCGACGTACTCGGGGAGTCGGCCCCGGGCGCGCAGCGTCGAGACCAGCGCCCAGTACCCGAGGAGCCCGACGAGAATCCAGGTCCAGGGACTCATCGTCCCGAGAGCGGGGCCCGCGAAGGAAAGGACTTCGGGTTGGGGCGGCCGGGAAGCCTTTTGTCCCGTCCGTCCGAACGGGCCGCGTGGTCAGCACAGGCGACGTCGCGAGGTCGATCCGCAACGGGTTCGTGACCGGGCTGGTAGTCGTCGCGCCACTGGTCGTGACCGCGGTCGTCCTCTCGATCGTCTACGGGTGGATCGTGGGGCTCGTGAACCCGGTGCTGTCGATCGTCTTCGCCGAGGTCGGGCTGGTCGAGAACGTGATCGGGCTGGTGGTCCTCGGCGTCGTGCTCACCGCGATCGGGACCGCACTCCGCGAGGGCGCGGGCGACGGCCTCGTGATGGAGTTCGACCGGATCATGGAACAGGTGCCAGTGATCCGGGCCATCTACTCGCCGACGCGGGAGGCGTCGACGGCCCTGCTCGAACACGGCGAGCAGTTCGAGCGGGTCGCCCTCGTGGAGTGGCCGCGCGCGGACCTGCACACCGTCGGGTTCGTGACCGACGAGACCCCGACTCACGTCGCCCGCTACCTGGGGGACGAGGAACCCCACTACGACGTGTTCGTTCCGATGAGTCCGAACCCGATGGGCGGTTTCCTCGCCATCGTCCCGGAGTCCCGGCTCGTCACGACCGACCTGAGCGTCCAGGAGGGACTCGAAATGGTCGTCACGACCGGGCTCAGCGGCGAGGAGGAGTTCAACCTCGACTAGCGCTCCCGTCGGAGCCGTGCGAGGACGAACGACCGGTCGAGTTTGCCCAGGAACTGTCCGAGTTTCGGTCCCTGGTCCTCGTCGAAGAACAGGCGGTACCCCGTCGCGAAGAACTCGCCGACCGGGATGTCGTGGCGCTTGGCCGTCTCGTAGATCTCGCCCTGGATCTCGTCGGGATCGTGGCCCGCCTCGACGAAGTCGGCGAGGTCGTCGAGCGCCGCCTCGGTCGCCGGGTCCAGGTCCACGTCGGGCATCTGCCGTCGCTTGAGGTCGTAGTTGAACTCGTTGTCGGTCCGCCGCGCCCACTCGCGAGCGAGATCGACGCGCTCGAGGGCCTCGTCGACGGCCCAGTCCGGGGCGTCGTCCGGAATGTGCCCCTCCCGGCGGGCGATCTCCTCTCGCAGCTCCGGATCGTCGGTCATCCCGAGGACGGCCGCGAAGGTGTACGGGATCCGGACCCGCTCCTCCCGGACCTCGTCGACGAGCAGGGGATAGACCCGGTCTGCGAGCGCGCGCGTCTCCTCGTCCGCCTCGACCTCCCCGAAATAGATCGCCTCGAACCGGTCGAAGGCGTCGACCAGTTGATCGAGGCGCTCGACGCTGAAGTCCCGGGCCTTGCGCGGGTCCTTGCTGAAGAAGTAAAGCACGACGGCGGGTTCCAGCATCTGGAGGACGTCCTGGACGAGGACGACGTTCCCGGCGGACGAGGAGAAGGGGTCGCCGTCCAGCGTGAACCACTCGTAGACCATGGGGACGGGCGGCACCTCCTCGAGGACGTTCCGCGCGATGTCGGTCCCGCTCGGCCAGGAGCCCTCGGCGTGGTCCTTCCCGAAGGGCTCGAAGTCCACCCCCAGGACCGACCACTGCGCGGGCCACTCGAACCGCCAGGGGAGTTTGCCCTCGCGGAGGGTGGCGGTCCCCTCGTGGCCGCAGCCCTCGATCGTTCGTTCCCCGGCCTCCATGTCGGTGCAGACGTACTCGACCGTCCCGGCCCCCGGATCGACCGAGGTGACCGTCTCGGTCACCCGTCCGCACGCCTCGCAGATCGGGTTGAACGGGACGTACTCCTCGTCGACCTTGGCCTGGTACGCGGCGAGCACCGATCGGGCCCGGTCGGCGTTCGCGAGGAGGAATCGCGTGATCGCCTCGAAGTCGCCGGCCTCGTACCGGTCGGTGTTCGAGATCATCTCCACCGGAACGTCCAGGGCCGCAGCGCTCTCCGCGATGAGATTCGAGAAGTGATCGCCGTAGGAGTCACAACAGCCGAAGGGGTCGGGGACGTCGGTGTAGGGCTTCCCGAGGTTGCGACCGAGCGCCCCCGCGTTCACGTCGCCGAGATCGACGATCTCCCCCTCGAGGGTGGCCAGTTTCCGCGGGAGTTTCCGGAGCGGGTCGCGGTCGTCGCTCGTGAAGATCTGGCGGACCTCGTAGCCGCGGTCGCGCAGCGCCTCCGCGACGATGTAGCCCCGGACGATCTCGTTCATGTTGCCGAGGTGGGGAACGCCCGAGGGGGAGATCCCGCCCTTGATCACGATCGGTTCGTCGGGATCCCGGTCGAGAATTCGATCGGCGACGGCGTCGGCCCAGAAGACGTGCCGTTCGCCGGCCGCCTCGAGGACGTATGGGTCGTCGTCCTCGTGCATCATTCCCCCCACGCGGCGGGCTCGACGGTGCCCTCGGGTACGACGTCCGTCCCCTCGTGGTCGCCGTGCAGCACCGCCTCGACGATCGCCTCGGGGTCGGTCCCGTCGAGCACGACGGTCCGCATCCCGGAGCGCTCGATGAGTTTGGCGGCGAGCAGATCCACCGGGGCGGACGCCCCCGCCGTCATCTCGGTGTCGACGATCACGTCGACCAGTTCGCCCGCGCTCATCCGGTCGAACCGGCTGGCCGAGGCGTCCTCGTTCGGATCGGCGTCGAAGACGCCGGGGACGCTCGTGGCGTACACGAGCAGGTCGGCCTCGACGAACTCCGCGAGCGCCGCGCTGACCGCGTCCGTCGTCTGGCCCGGGGCGACGCCGCCCATCACGGCGACCTCTCCTCGCCTGAGTTGGGCCTTCCCCTCGTCGTACGTCGTCGCGGGCGTGGGCGCTGCCACGTCGTCCAGCGCCGCGATCAGGAGGCGGGCGTTGAGGCGGGTGACGGCGATCCCCATGTCGTCCAGTTCGATCTCGTTCGCGTCGAGCGCCCTGGCGGACTCGATGTACTCGCGGGCGACCCCGCCACCGCCGACGACGACGCCCACGGACCAGTCGGCCGCGACGAGTCGCTCGATCGCCGCCGCGTGCGCCGCGACCTGTCGGTGGTCGAGGTCGGGCGCCAACACGCTTCCGCCGAGCGAAACGACGACCCTCATTACCGCGGAGTAGCCCGGTTGCAGTCTTAAGGGTTGTCACCCGGAACGCCGACACCTACAAGCCGGCCGCTCCCTCACAGGCGAGCATGCAGGTACTCGGTATCGCGACTGGTGGCGACGACGCCGAGAGGGTGGTCGACCCGGTCGCCGACCGGCTCCGCGAACGGGGCCGGGTCGCGGTCGTCCGTCAGTCCGACGGGACGGTCGCCGTCGACGCTGACGGGTGGGAGGCGGCGGGGTCCGCCCTCGCGTTCGACGAGGTCATGGACCGCCTGGCGCGCGACCACGATTACGGGCTGGTCGTCGACGTCCCGGACGCCAGGTTCCCGCACGTCGCCGCGGCGGGCGTCGAGGCACACGACCCCGTGGTCAGGTTCGAAGACGAACTCCCCGTGGCGGCGGCCGTCGAGGCGATCGAGGACGCCGAGCCGTTCGAGACGCTGGGGTCGCTCGTCGACGCGATCAAGCGATCGGATCGGGCGGACTACGCCGGCGCGATCGCGACGTTCACCGGCCGGGTCCGGGCCCTCGAGGACGAGGACGACGAGTTCACCACCTCGCTCACCTTCGAGAAGTACGAGGGCGTCGCCGAGGAGCGGATGCGGGAGATCGAAACCGAACTCGAGGCCCGCGACGGCGTCGAACGCGTCCTGCTCCACCACCGGACGGGGCGCATCGATGCCGGAGAGGACATCGTCTTCGTCGTGGTCCTCGCCGGGCACCGACGCGAGGCGTTCGCGACGGTCGAGGACGGCATCGACCTCCTGAAAGAGCAGGTCCCGATCTTCAAGAAGGAGGTCACGACGGGCGAGGAGTTCTGGGTGCACGAGCGCGAGTGAGGGGTCGCGAGGCCCGATCGAGCGAAATCGGCCCATCATTCCGGGGTGTGCGGCAGAGGTGCACTTCATCTGGAATCAGGCATTCTCGTGCAGTTATGAAAGGTCTAAAGATGTCTCGAACCGTCGTAAAACGTCGTCGGACCGTCGTCAGACGCGTAAAAGCGGCCGAAACGGCCCGAACGTTCCTCCCTATATAACTCCCCCTGGCCGCATACGAACGATCGAGGTGAGAACATGAGCGCGACCACGCCCTCCGAACCCGAGTCGAAAGAAGCCCGCCTGAAGCGCTACCTCCGCGAGAAGGCCACCGACGGCGAACTCTACTTCAAGAGCAAGTTCATCGCCGACGAGGTCGGCCTGTCCCCCAAGGAGATCGGCGCCCTCATGGTCAAACTCTCCGAATCCGCCCAGGACCTCCAGATCGAGAAGTGGTCCTACACGTCCGCGACCACCTGGCGCGTGACGCCGACCTGAGTCCGCTGGAACCGTCGAATCGCCCCGTCCCCCAGTCGCCCGAACTGGCCCGTTCCGTATCTCGTTCCCCCCTCGGCCCGTCCCCGTAATCCACGTCGCTTTTGGGGGACCCCGTCTATCGGTCGAGCGTGTCGTTCACGTCCGCGCTGACGTCCGCCATCCTCCCGGTGCTCGCGATCGCGGGCGTCGGGTTCGTCCTCGGTCGGTTCCGGGACGTCGACGTCGAGCCGCTGTCGACCGTGACGATATACGTGCTGACGCCCGCGCTCGTGTTCGCCAGCCTGGCGACGACCACGCTCGGCGGATCGGCCATCCTCGCGATCACCGTCGGCGTCGTGGGCTTCACGGGCGCGATGGTGCTCCTCGCGGAAGGGGTGGCCTCGCTCCTGGGCGAGACCGGTCCCGTCAGGTCGGGGCTCGTCCTCACGAGCGCGTTTCCGAACGCCGGCAACTACGGGATCCCGCTGTCCGCCTTCGCGTTCGGGGCCGTCGGACGATCCACCGCGGTCCTCTATCTGACCGTCCAGGCGGTGATGATGTACACGATCGGCGTCTACGTCGCGAGCAGGGGGAGCGCGAGCGACTGGCGGAGCGCGGTCGTCTCGGTCTTCAAACTCCCCCTGGTCTACGCGGTCCTCGCCGCGGGACTGGCCCGGGCGTTCGACCTCGTGCCACCGGAGAGTGGCACCGTCATGCAGACGATCGGCCTCACGGGGGACGCCGCCATCCCGGTGATGCTCCTCATGGTCGGCATCCAGCTCGCGAACACCGACTACGGAGCCACGCTCACGCGCGTCTGGGCCCCGACGACCCTGAAGACCCTCGTCGCCCCCGTCGTGTCGGCCGGTCTCGCACTGGCCCTCGGATTCCAGGATCCGACGGTGGGCCGCGTGTTCGTTCTCGAGAGCGCGATGCCAGCGGCGATCACGCCGCTGATCCTCACCATCGAGTTCGGCGACGGTGCGGGCTCGGACGCGCCGGAATACGTCAGCACCACGATCATGGTCACGACGCTGCTCAGCGTCCCGGTCCTGGCCGTCGTCATCGGGTTGCTTCAGGCCGGGATCCCTCTCTGACCGGGGCGCTTTTGCCCGGTGAACGTCCAGGGGTGCGCATGACCGACGACGATCTGGCGTGGGACACCAGGTCCCAATCCGTCGCCTACACCTGCCCGGGGTTCGACGTGATCCACGAGGAGGTCGCCCTCCCGGACGGCACGCGGACCGACTTCGATTACCTGAAGGACGACCCGGCGGTCGTCGTACTGGCGTTCACCCCCGACGACGACCTCGTCGTCATCGAGGAGTGGCGGCAGGCGGTCGGTCGCGTGAATCGAGGGCTCCCAGCCGGCGGCGTCGAAGACGGCGACGGCGACCTCGACGAGACCGCCAGACGCGAACTATCGGAGGAGACCGGCTACGTGGCCGATGCGGTGGAACGGATCGGCAGTTTCGAACCGGCCAACGGCGTCGCCGACGCGCTCCATCACTACTACGTCGCGACCGGTGCGACCCCCGACGGCGACCAGCGCCTGGACGACGACGAGAGCATCAGGGTGGACACGACCGACCTCGCGACGCTCAGGGAGGACGTGCTGACTGGGCGCGTGCGCGACGGCAGAACGGCCCTGGGGGTGCTGTTGTACGACCAGCACCGAGAGCGCAAGGGTTAGGCGGACGCCCCCGCTATCCCGCGCAATGCGCGACATCTTCGAGATCAGCGCCCAGGACGCCGCCGGGCGCATCGGCGAGCTCCGGGTTCCACGGGCCGGCGTGACGGTGGAGACGCCGACGCTGTTGCCCGTCGTCAACCCGAACCTCGTCACCGTCGACCCCGCCCGCTTTCCGGACTTCGGGGTCGAGATGCTGATCACGAACGCCTACATCATCTCCCGCGACGAGGACCTCCGCGACCGGGCGCTCGACGAGGGCCTCCACGACCTCCTCGGCTTCGACGGCGCCATCATGACCGACTCCGGTTCGTTCCAGCTGGCCGAGTACGGCGAGATACAGACGACCACCGAGGAGATACTCGCGTTCCAGGACGACGTCGGGTCCGACGTGGGAACCCCCGTCGACGTCCCAACGCCACCGGACGCCGACCGGGAGCGCGCCGAATCCGACCTGGCGACGACCGAGGAGCGCCTCCACGTCGCCGAGGGCGTGGACGACGGCGACATGCTCGTGAGCGCACCGATCCAGGGCTCGACCTACCCGGACCTCCGGGAGGCGGCGGCCGAGACCGCCTACGCGACCGACCTCGACGTCTTTCCCGTGGGCGCCGTCGTGCCCCTGATGAACGGGTACCGCTACGACGACGTGGTCGACGTGCTCGCGGCCGCGAAACGGGGGCTCGGTGCCGACGCCCCGGTCCACCTCTTCGGCGCCGGCCACCCCATGATGTTCGCGCTGGCCGCGTCGCTGGGAGCCGACCTCTTCGATTCCGCCGCATACGCCATCTACGCCCGCGACGACCGCTACCTGACCGTCAGCGGCACCGAGCACCTCGAGGACCTCGAGTACTTCCCCTGCTCCTGTCCGGTCTGCACCGCCCGGGACCCCGAGGCCGTGCGCTCGCTCGACGACGAGACGCGCGAGCGCGTCCTCGCGGAGCACAACCTCTGGGTCTCGATGGCCGAGATCGACCGCGTGAAGGCCGCGATCCACGAGGGAACGCTCCTCGAACTCGTCGAGCGGCGGGCACGCGGCCACCCCAGGATGCTCGACGGGTACCGGCGGCTGCTCGATCACGCCGACCAGCTGGAGACGAGCGACCCGGTGAGCAAGGACTCATTCTTCTACCTCTCCGCGGAGAGCGCCCGGCGCCCGCAGGTCCTGCGCCACCACGACCGCCTCGGCCGGCTCT
Organism: Halanaeroarchaeum sp.; assembly: GCA_042216165.1. Lineage (GTDB taxonomy): Archaea > Halobacteriota > Halobacteria > Halobacteriales > Halobacteriaceae > Halanaeroarchaeum. The sequence continues at coordinate 3,985 of JBDGUD010000042.1, read as the reverse complement.
CGGCCGAGGGGTCGATCCTGTTGACGGAGGGGGGCGACCCGGGCGGATACGACGACGCCTGGCGAGTGGTCCCACCGTTCGGCCCGTTTCCCCGGTCGCTGGGCCAGACCTACCCGCTCTCGGGCGAAGTTCCCGACCGGATGGACCGTGCGGGGCGGGAGGCGGCTGCAGAGGGGGTGCGCCGGCTCGTCCAGGCGAACCCCGGCGCGTCGTTCGCGCTCGCACACCGCGGGTGGCCGGACTCCGCGCTCGCCCTCGTCCCGGACGGCGTGGAGACGGTGAACCTCGCTCCGGAGGACAGTTCACCCCGGCCGACGGAGGGGGAGCCATGACCGACCACTTCGAGGTCCACGAGCGGGACCAGGCGGCACGGCTCGGGGAGCTCCGGCTCGCCGACCCCGTGCGGACCCCGGCGCTCGTCGACGACGTCCTCGAGGACGCCGGCAGCGAGTGGTCCGTGGAACGGGCCACGCCAGAGGGAAACGACGACGTCGTGACCGTGCTCCCCCACCGTGGGATGCCGAGCGGGACCCCGGAACGGGTCCAGGACGCGTTCGCCACTGACTACCCCGACGTGGACTTCCCGAGCGCCGCCGTCGTCTCGCCGTACACGGCCACTGACGTCGGTGCCGACGTCTACGTCCTCTCCGGCGGCCAGGGGGTCGTCGGCCACGGCAGGGGATTCGTGGAGGCCGTCGTCGAGACCCGACGTGCCGTCCCCGACGACGCCGCGCTGCTCCTCTCCGGCGTCGCCACCCCCGCCACCGTCGCCACCATGGTCTACGCCGGGGTGGACCTGTTCGACGCGACGCGGGCCGTCGTCGCTGGCACGCAGGGACGATATCTCACCACGGAGGGCGAGTACGACCTGGCGGACCTCGACGAGTTGCCCTGCGAGTGTTCGGCCTGTGCCGCCGGCGTCGACGCGTTCGACCGGAAGGCCTGCGTCGAACACAACCGGAACGCGCTGGCGGCCGAGCTGGCCCGGGTCCGGCGGCGGATCCGGGACGGTCGCCTCCGGGATTACGTCGAGGGACAGGCGCGCCACGAGGCCTGGCTCACCGCCACGATGCGGGAACTCGACGACGAGTGGCGCTACCTCGAGGAACGGACGCCGGCGTTCCGCGACTCCCTGTTGCTGTCCGCGAGCGAGGACACCCTCCACCGGGTCGAGATCCAGCGGTTCGCAAACCGGGTGACCGATCGATTCCAGCGCCGACTGGACGGGGTCCCCCTGTTGCTGGTGCCCTGTTCGGCGACGAAACCGTACAGCGAGTCCCAGAGCCACCGCCAGTTCCAGGAGGCGGCCCGCTACCGGGCCCACACCGTCTCGATGACCTCCCCGATCGGGGTCGTCCCCCAGGAACTGGAGTTGACGTACCCGGCCCAGCACTACGATTCGGTCGTGACCGGGCGGTGGAGCGCCGACGAGGTCGAGATGGTGGCCGACGTGCTCCGGGCCTACCTCGACGGCGTGGACGACTACCCACGGATCGTCGCCCACGTTCCCGACGACGGCTACCGGACGGTCGTCGAGCGCGTCGCGAGTGACCGCGACGTCCCGGTCGAGTACACGGTCGAGGACCACCCGACGACCGACGCGTCGCTCGCGAACCTCGCGGATGCGCTCGCGGGCGAACGCACCGTCCGTGTCCAGGAGAAAGAACGGGCCACGCTCGCGGCGATCGCCGACCACCACCTCGGCGCGGGCGCGGGCGATGCGCTCCTCGCGGACGCCACGATGCGGGGGCACTACCCGAAGTTGCAGGCCATCGATTCGTCGGGCGAGCAGGTGGCCGCGCTCGTGCCGACGTACGGGACCGTCGCGCTCACGCTCGCCGGTGCGCGCCGGTGGGCGGAGAGCGACGTCCCGACCCAGCGGGTCCGCATCGACGACTTCGTCCCGCACGGGAGCGTGCTGGCGCCGGGCGTCGTCGAGGCCGACGGGGCGATCCGGGAGGGAGACGAGGTCGTCGTCGAGGGACCCTCGGCGTTCGCCGTCGGCCGCGCGACGATGCACGGCCGGGCGATGACGGAGAGCACCCGGGGCGTAGCGGTGGACGTTCGCCACGTCACGGAGACGTAGTCGACGAGTCGGGCCCGGTGGTCGGCGAATCAGGTTCCTTTTTGAGGGAGCGGGCGCGTAGTGTGAGACATGGAAGTGCGCGCCCTCTACCTCGCCACGTCGATCATCGGCGGGCTGGGCCTGTTCGTGGTCTGGCTTATCATCCGCCAGGTACGCCCGTGGAAGTTCCCGGTCCGTCGGCGGAGCTTCGAGTTCGTCTCGAGGACCCAGGAGGCGATGGAGGAACTCGCCGAGCGGGGCCCCTCCGGTCGCGTCGAGGGCGAACCCGCCGAGCGACCGGAGAGCGAAGCGGCACCAGCGGAAGGTGAAGGCGAGGAAGCGGAAACGGAGGCGGAAGGCGAGGAGGCGGAGACCGAAGCCACCGAGGCGACCGTCGAGGAGGCGCCAGGCGAACCCGAACCGGCGCGCCCAGAGTCCCTCTGGGACTGGATGAAGCTCTACCTCTACACGTACCAGAAGCGGCCGCGGTGAGGGGCGACCGCGTCGCCCGCGAACCTTTTAGGCGAGGGCGCCGGAATCCTGTGGCATGGAAGAGATCTCGCTGGGGGTCCCCCGGCCGATCCTCGACGCCCTGCCCGAGGACGGCGTCGACGCCGGGTCCGACATGCAACGCGTCGTCGAGTCCTGGCAGGAGCGCATCAACGCGGGGATCGAGGCGGCGGAGACCGACCGCGACGCGGTCGCGGCGATCGCGGACGTGATCGAGTCGATGGAGGATCGCCGGGACCGCTACGACGGGTTCGTCGTCGAGTTGCGGGCGTGGGGGCAGTCGCCGATCTACGCCATCGCCTGGCGCAACCTCTACATGGACCTGCTGGCCCAGATCGACCGGCACGACGACCTCTCGGCGAAACTCGACCGCGAGCGCAACAAGCGGCTCGTCGAAGACGGCATTCGCTTCGGGGAGCAATAAGGTGATGGACCCGCCCGCCGTTGATCCGCCATGAACGTCGAACTCCGCCTGTTCGCCACGTTTCGCGAGTCGGTCGGACAGAAGACGATCCACCGGGAGTTCGCCGAGGGGGCGACCGTCGAGGAGGTCCTGCAGTCACTCGAATCGGAGTTCGAGGACCTGGACGGCGAGTTCGTCCAGGACGGCGAGATACGGCCCCAGGTCAACGTCCTGAAGAACGGCCGCGAAGTGCTCCACCTCGACGGGCTCGCGACCCCCATCGAGGACGGCGACACCATCTCGATCTTCCCCCCGGTCGCCGGCGGCTGATGCGTGTCGAGCGCTCCTTTCGCGGCATCTCGACGCGTCTCGCCAGGCGCTACCTCGAACGCCTGGGCGGCGAAGTCGTCGACGACGGAACCGTCAGGGGCGAGGGGTGGCGCGCGAGCGTCAGCGCCGAGACCGTCTCCATCGGGCCCTCGCTCGAACTCACCGAGGTGACCGTCGTCTTCGAGGGCGACGAGGAGACGGTCGTGGACGTCGAGGAGCGGTTCGCGAAGAAGGCGGTCAGGGCCGGGGGCTAGGGGATCAGTCGTCCGCGGAGACGCCGCCGCTGGAGACCCCGGTGCCGGGGCCCACGTCGATGCCCAGGTCGTCGAGTCGCTCGTCGGGAACGACCCCGTCGACCCACTCGCGGCCCTCGTAGTACTCGTCCTTCATCTGGTCGAGCTCGGCCAACTGCCCCTCGGCGCCGCCCTGGCCCGGGATGGCCTCCTCGTCGCCCTCGACGAACCGTCCCGGGAGCGAGTCGTCCTCGCCCTCGAAGCCGACCAGGTTGTTGTAGTAGCGCTCGAGGGTGTAGATGCGCTTGCCGGCCTCGATCATCTCGTCCTCGGTCACGTCCCTGCCCGTCATGCCGTTGTACTGCATGACGTACTCCTCGACCCCCTCCGCGAAGGCGTTGAACTTGCAGATGTCGAAGGAGTCCGAGATGGCGTGCATGTCCT